>JBOHJT010000419.1:0-1504 GCA_050728715.1 Methylocella sp. | reverse complement strand
GGACACGGCCGAGCGGATCAGAAGCGAGGTCGCGCTCCGCAATCCCGGCCTCGTTCTTTGGCAGCTGGGCACCAATGACGCGCTGGCCCGGATCCCGCCGCAAGATTTCGAGGACACCGTGCGCTCGACGATCCGCTGGCTGAAGGAGAACCGGATCGACGTCGTGCTCGTCGGGGTGCAATATACCGTGCGCCTCGCCCGGGACGCGAATTATGTCGCGATACGCGACAGCCTGCAGAAAATCGCGGCCGAGGAAAATATTCTCTATGTCCGCCGCTACGATGCGATGCGGTTCATCGCCCAGAACAGGGCCAATTTGCAATTGTTGGCGGGCGATAATTTCCATCTCAACGATCTTGGGTATCGCTGCATGGCGGAACACATAGCGCATGCCATGATCGTCAGTCTTTTCGTCAAGCGCGTGCGGCCCACTCACAATTAATTCGGTTTCGCCGAGGTCACTTCGAACCATGCCACCATGCCGGTCGTCTGGCGCCCCGCCATCAGACATTCGATCACCCATTTGCCCGGATTGTCGGCGACGAAGGCGACATGTTTGGTCTTGCCTTCGGGGACGAGGACGGCATCGCGCCAATAGGGCTCCCAACCATCGTCGAGATCGTGCAGGAGCCGCATCGCGTGCCCATGCACATGCATTTGCTGCACGAAGGCCGTATGGTTCACAAAACCGAGCGTCACCGGGGTTGCGCGCTTGACCGAAAACAAAGGCGCCTCTGTAAATCCGGTGAATGCCTTGCCGTTTAGCTTCCAATACAAGGGGCGATCCTGCGCCGCCGCCGGGACCGGCCTGGTTCCCACGCCGGCGATGGCCTCGATCAAAATGTCGACTTTACGCGACGCCTGCAGCTTGATCTCGCTGGGCAGCAGCGGATTTTGCCGCAGCGAGGCGACCGGCGGCAAGGGAGAGCGCTTTTCTCCCGCGGTCTTGATGGCGAGAAGAACACGGTCGGGCTCACTGTCTCCAAGCAGCGTCACATTCGCGTCCGCTCCAGCGTCCCCGGGAAGATCGAGCATGACGTCGAAACGCGCGCCGGGTCCAAGCGGAATCATACGCCGGACAGGCTCGAAGGGTTCGCACGGCTGACCATCGACCGCGAGGATCAAGGGTCTCGCCCCGTTGAATGCGATCAACATCAGCCGCGTATCGGCGGCGCTCAGGACGCGCAGCCGCAAGCGCGATGAAGGCGGCAGGGTTTCCTCGACTGGAACAGCGCGCGAGTTGAGGGTGACGAGCGGCCCGATGCGGCCCGCCCCCGCGGCATCCGTGGCGGCGTCGAAATTGGCGAGCTGGCCCTTGTCGTCGAGCTTCCAATCGGCGAGAACGACAAGCATGTCGCGGTCGGCCGCGGGCGGATCGGGCTCGTCGACGATCAAGACGCCGTAAAGCCCATGATCAAGCTGCTCGCCAATTAAAGGCAAGACATGCGGATGATACCAATAAAGCCCGCTGTCGGGAGGGGTAAATCGATAATCGAAAGAGCCG
>JBOHJT010000418.1:0-1514 GCA_050728715.1 Methylocella sp. | reverse complement strand
GCCTATTATTTGCCAAAATGTCCCGCGCCTCGTGCCCGGCTGGACGCGGCCGATCGTCATCGGCCGCCACGCTTTCGGCGACCAATATAGCGCGACCGATTTCAAGGTTCCCGGCAAAGGCCGCCTCGTTATCAGGTTCGAGGGCAACGATGGCACGATCATCGAACGAAAAGTGTACGACTATCCGGGTCCAGGCGTCTCCCTTGGTATGTACAACCTCGACGAGTCGATCCGCGATTTCGCCCGCGCTTCGATGAATTTCGGGCTCATGCGCAAATATCCGGTCTATCTCTCGACGAAGAATACGATTTTGAAATCCTATGACGGGTGCTTCAAGGATCTGTTCCAGGAAATCTACGAAACCGAATTCAAAGACGCGTTCGGCGAGGCTGGCATCACCTACGAGCATCGCCTGATCGACGACATGGTCGCCTCTTCGCTCAAATGGTCTGGCGGCTACGTCTGGGCCTGCAAGAACTACGACGGCGATGTCCAGTCCGACATCGTCGCGCAGGGCTTTGGATCGCTCGGTCTCATGACTTCGGTGCTGATGACTCCGGATGGCAAAACGGTCGAAGCCGAGGCCGCGCATGGCACGGTGACCCGGCATTACCGCGAACATCAAAAAGGCAAGGAGACATCGACCAATTCGATCGCCTCGATTTTTGCATGGACACGTGCGTTGGCGCACCGGGCCAAGCTCGACGGCAATGCCGAACTCGCGAATTTCGCGCCGACTCTCGAAACGACTTGCGTCGCCACGGTGGAGGCCGGCTACATGACCAAGGACCTTGCCCTCCTTGTCGGCGCCGACCAGCGTTGGCTCTCGACGACCGGTTTCCTCGACAAGGTCGGCGAAAATTTGCGCGCCCGCATGAGCGAAGGATAGGAAAAAGCGCGCCGAGGGGCGCCGGCTTTAGGCGGGCGGCGCCAAGCTTCGCCGGCATCCAAAAATCCGCTCGTCGCAGGCGATCTCGTCCTTTGGACCCTAGAACCGGCCCGGGGTTGCCGGAAAGCTTCACGGCCAGACGGCCTTCGACTTCAATGACTTTGCACGGGTGAGGGATACCGGGCGATGGCCGCGATGCAGCAGACGTGGTGAGGGCGCACTCGAACTTCGGCTTGTCCGGCGCAGCGAACAGGAGAGTCCGTGCAAAAGCCGCGAATGCCCGTCCAGCACCCTTGCAATCGCCAGAATGCGCCACGCCTGCTTGGCATCGGCTGCGCGTGCCGCCTCCGCCCGCAACCGCGCAATGCTCCAATCGTCCAGGGCACAGCCACGTTTGGAGCACCCTTCCCGCCTCTGACCCAAAAACCAATACGTCACCCGGCATTCCCCACTGTCTTGCCAGCACGGGCTATTCGCCGCATGATACTTGGCCAAACGGATCGGCGCGGACCACATTGAAGTTCAGCGGATCTCAATCGAAGGTTCTAGGCCACCATGACAAAAACTGTCCGGGTTTACGAGGTTGGCGGGCCCGAGGTGATGCGGATCGAAGACATCGACGTGC
>JBOHJT010000417.1:0-1521 GCA_050728715.1 Methylocella sp. | reverse complement strand
TTATGTTGCCGGGGGAACCGCCGCGATTTCATAGGCGAGCGCTTCGAGCTTGGCGCGGCCGCGCAGCAAGCGCGAGATCGTGCCAATCCCGGGCGAAGACGCGGGCAAGATCGGCGCCGATCCCGCCGGAGGCGCCGGTAATCAAGGCTACGCGACGCGTCTTGCCGCCGCCTTGCCCTGGACCCATCTCGCTCATTCTTTCCCTTTCGATGCGGACGCGGACCAAGGGCCTTGGAAGGGGGCGTCCCGTGGCTTTTGGCCGGCGACCCGCTGGCGCAGCAAGACCCTGTCGCGAGTCGAAACGCCGAGAAGTTCGGCGATCCGCCAGATCGCGTTTTCCTCGAATTCATCGGCCACGCCGTCGGCAAACGCGATGTCCCACAGCATCTCCACGATTTTGTGGCGTCCCTCGTCGTCGAGCGCGCGTTTCAGGACGCTGGTAAAATGGTAGAGATCGACGGCCTCGCGGTCGCTTTGCTCCGCCATCGCGATTAATTCCGAGGTTGCTTTCGCGTCGAGGTCGAACCGCTCCTCGATGATTGTCTTTAGCCGACGCCGCTCCGCGAGGTCTGTCTCGCCATCGACATTGGCGACATGAATCAGCAAGGCCACGGCCGCGAGGCGATAATCCTCCTCGCCAAAATTCCGCGCGGGCGGCTCCGCGCCGGCGACCTCGGCGATAAAACTTTTCAGGGCATCGAACATCGCGGCTCTCCAAACCCGGCGCGCTCGACTAGGGAGTGCGCGGGGGCCAAACGCATCGGCGCCGTTCAGCGCAGCAACAAACAGGTCCAAAAACCTTCGGGACGATGAAAGGCGCGGCGCAAGAAGGCAATCCAGGCTTGACACTTTTGGCGCGAGGGAAAGCAGACTTTGTCGTCCCGCCAATCAACGAAGGTTTGGCCATTGCCATCTTCAAAGTGGCGGCCGCCGGAAAAATGCCCAAGCCAGACGGAAGCCCACGGCAAATCTTCCGCCGTGGCCGCCGGTGGCTCCCAGAACGGCGCGCCAATGGAGCAGGGGACGCCGTTCTCCGGATAGTCCGCTGCGGCGGGCGGCGGCGGCCCGAAAGCCCAATCCGCGGCATTACCGGCACTGCAAAAGCTTAACAACGCGGCGATGAATAAAAGCCCGCGCGCCAGGGGCCATCCCCTGACCGCCACGCCTATTTTTCCCTCGCCCATCGTGCTTTGCATTCTGCCATCCAAACCATGACTTGATCCTTGCCCGTCAAGGCGTCTCGCCGCAAGCGGTATTGTACGGGGCTTGCCTCACCGATGGTGCCGTAATCCGGGTTGTGCCTTCGTCGCGCCTCGCTCTCCGGTTTAGCCAAACGCGGCCAGCGCCTCGCGCATGTGCAAAGGCGGCGGCGCCTCGACCTTTACCGTGTCCTTGTTTTTGTAAAGCGGAATTGCGATCGCCCTCGCATGGAGCTGCAAGCCCATCGTCCCGCCATGGCCATAGATGGCATCCCCCAGGATCGGCCAGCCCTGCGCCGCGCAATGAACGCGAAGCTGGTGC
>JBOHJT010000416.1:0-1527 GCA_050728715.1 Methylocella sp. | reverse complement strand
CGGCGCTCGCCACCACGGCTCTTTGCCGCGGCGGCTCGGACTGGCTTGAGACCTGCTCCTGAACGCCGGTCTCGGGGGGCCCGCCCCCATCCTTCACGCAGCTTCACGAACGGCTCTCGTTCATGCTGAACTCCTTCCGCTGCTCCGCGGCACACTCTCGCCGATGAACACCAGACGCTTGGGATCGAGCTGCTCCCGCCCGGCGGCGCGGACGATTTTTTTGAAGGTGATCTTCTCCTTGGCGAGGAAGCGCCAAATCGTGCCATGGCCGGCGTGGACATGGCGCGCGGCATGCAGCCAGTCTCGCTCGTCCTTGAGACGACGCGCGGCCCAACAACAGATCGTTGAAATCGAGCCCATGCGGTGGGCGGGCGATACGCAAGCGGCAGCCCTCTCGTTTCCACCGCCAGGCGCAATCGCACACCGCCGCCTCGCCTGGGTCGTCGCCATCGGCAAACACGACTACCTCGCGCACGGCGTCCAGCAGATCGAGACCCTGCAGTCCGGATGTGGACAATACCGCTCAGGCCGGATCGCCGGTTGCTTGCGCGGCGACGAGGCAGCTTTCTAGGCCTTCGCCGACCAACAACTGCTGCCTGGAGCGGCGAGCGGCACGGCTCGACCACGGCAGTGGCCAAGCATCATTCCTTGCGGATCGACTGGAGCCTTTTCGGAGCCATCTTGGCCATCTCACGCAGCCCTATCTCCTTCGCCTCGCGCTCCCGCCGCACAAGAACACCAAATTTCTTGCCTGACATCTCAGTCTCCTCCATTTTGTGGTTATTATTGACCCTTGACAAACTGAGTAACCATTCCCGCATCCATGCCGCGGGTTTTCCAAGGCATGGATGCACTCACGAGCAAGGCGCGAGACCGTGTGGGACTGGAAGCGCGGCGACGAGAGGGCGCGCGTTTGTTGCAACGTCGCGTTAGGCCGCCGGAGGTGGCGCGCCGGCTCAAATTCAGCCGCACCTCCTTCTGGCGCTGGGGGCGAGCGCTTGCGGCGAACGGGCGCGGCGCGTTGCGCAAGGCGCCGCGCACCGGGCGCCCGCCGCGGCTGAGCGGCGCCGGGAAGAAGCAATTGGCCGAAGCACTCGAAGCCGGCGCCTTGGCGCAAGGATATGCCACCGGTCCGTGGACGCTGGCGCGCATGGGCACCTCTCCGCGATCGGTTACCGCGATTGCTTCGCTCATCGCGAAGATCAGCGGCAAGCGGTATTCGGAGTCAGGCGTGTGGCGGCGGCTCAAGGGACTGAACTTCTCTTGCCAGCGGCCAAGCGGCCGCGCCTCAAAGCGTGACGAGGCCGCGATCCGGCATTGGAAGAAAAAGCGCTGGCCGGCGCTAAAAAAAATGCGCGAGAGAAAGCCGAACCATCGTCTTCATCGACGAGTCCGGGGCAAGCGAACGGCCCCGCCGCGTAAGGACCTTCGCGCCCAAAGGCAAGACGCCGGTCCCGCAATGCAGCTTCACATGGAAGAAGCTTTCCGGCGTGGCGGGCGTCACCTTCTGGAACATCTGCCTCAAGC
>JBOHJT010000415.1:0-1529 GCA_050728715.1 Methylocella sp. | reverse complement strand
GCGAGAAGATTGTGTCGGCAATCCGCGCGCCGGTGGCGTCGAGCCGTTGTGCGAGGGCATCGCCGCGAATTTCCAAATCCGCGGCGAGGGTTTCCCTGGCGGTCTTAAGCCTGCCGTCCATTTCCGCCAAGCGATCGGCAAGCGTCAGCGCGATGCCATCGCTCGCCCCCGCGAGACTGGCCGTGGCATCTTGACCAGTTTGGGTCAGCCGCTTGATGAGATCATTCCCATGCGACGACAATTTATCGACGAGATCGTCCCGGCCCCGGCCGAGCGCTGTTTTGATTTCCTCGCCCTTGGAGTTGAGCGAGGCGGTGACACGGCCGGCGGCTTCGCCGACGCTTTCCGCGAAACGCGCAGAGGCCCCGGCTAGATCGCGGGAAAGGTTATCGTGCGCCAGGAAGATCGCGCCACGCACGCGATCGGCATTGCTCAGAATCGATTCCCGCTCGGCGGCTAACCCGTCGACCAGGGACCGGACGCGGCGCTCATTGTCCGAGTAGGATCGCTCCAGATTGGAGACTTCAGACCTGACCAGGGTATCGAGCTCGCTCGCTCTTGCGAGCGCGCGTTCGATGCCGTCCCCCATCGAAGCGACCTCGCGGCGGATCGCTTGGGAAAGCGTGACCATTTGCCCGGCGGCGATGGTTTCGGGCTCGGCCAGGCGAACCGCGACTTCGGTCATCGAACGCGCGGCAAGCCGCATCTCCTGACCCCGGCGAAGCAACGCCGCCGTCACCAAAGCGAAAATGACGGGGCCCGCGAGGGTCATTAGATAAAGTGTGGCTTGCGGCAACAGAGACCCCGCGGGGAGATTGGAAAGGACCGCGCGGTTGGCAATCAAGTAGCCGAGGGCGAAGATCACCCATAAACCGGAGCAGGCCGCGATAAAGCCTGCTGGAACCCGGTTGGAACGGCTCTGAAACGCGCGGAGAATCTCGCCGGCGGATTGGCGATCGTCGTTGGCCGGTCGCATCGGCGGCGCGGCTCCGCCGGAGCGCTCGAGGGCTTGAGTTTCCGCGTCCGGCACGGAGGAGTTGGCGCCCGCCGGATCAAACAGCGGCTCCCCGCCGATCGCAGCCGGCCTTGGCTCCAGCGGCCGCGCGGCATCACGCGGTGGCCTCGAAGGGCCGGGGCGCGGCGTCGCGGCTTCGCGCTCGCGAAGCAACGGCTCCTTTACCTTGTCTGCGCTGGCTTCGCCGAGAGGATTTGCTCCGGCCGGCCCGGCGCTTTGGCCGGCGGCGGGGAGATTCAATGCTTCTTCGATGGCCAAAAGCGCCGCCGCCGCGGGATCTTGTGCTTTGCTGGAACTCGCCATTGAATGCCTCTTACAAACTCTCTCGCGAGGGACAAAGGCCTTGCGCGAATACGCACGGGAGCCGCCCCGCGGAACCGTTAACCAAAGGTTACTTTACAACCGGAACGCTAGGATTCAAACCGCACGGCTGGACGCATTTGGAAACATCGTTAACGCGGCCATGTGCAGTACCCTGAACCGGGCGCTTTTTGCAACGAGCGGGCACCGGGCC
>JBOHJT010000414.1:0-1546 GCA_050728715.1 Methylocella sp. | reverse complement strand
CAAGGCTCGAGATCTCCTTCTCGATGACAGCCATCGATTCGGCGGCTCGCTCGTTCTTGGTCGACGTGCCACCGTAAAACATGGCGGCGTGATCGTACGCCACAAGCTGCGAATGGACCGAATAGGCTAGCCCGCGCTTTTCGCGCACCTCGCGAAACAGGCGCGCCGAAAAAATGCCGCCGCCCAAAATATGATTGACCACCATCGCTGGGATGAAATCCGGATCCCTGCGGGCGAGCCCCTCGCGGCCGAAACGAATCGTCGATTGCGGCACATCGATCGGGTCGACATGGCGCGTGCCGGTACCGGAAAAAGCGGCGGGCGCGACTAAATTGAGAGAGGCCTTCCCCGGCAGCCGGCCAAACACATCGTCGAGATGGCCCGCGAGTGTTGCCGCGTCGATCGCGCCGACGGCGGCGATCTTCAAATTATCTCTCGCAAATGCCGCGGCATGCATTTCAATCAAGCTGGCGCGCGTCAGGGTTGGCAAAGTCGAAAGTTCGCCGCGCACAGGCAGACCATAGGGATGATTTGGATAGGCCAACGCCCGGAACCGTCGGCCAGCGACGAAGTCAGGATCGTTTGCCTCGCGTTTCAGACCGGCGGCGATCTGGCTCACCACTCGCTCGATGGAGTCAGCGTCAAGACGCGCTTCGGTCACGGCGAGTTGCAGGAGCGCGAAGGCGCGGGCCGCGTTCCGCGACAAGCTCTGCGTGCGTCCGGTCAGAACGTCGCGATCGGCGGAAAACGACATTTCGATCGCGTCCTCCTCGAGGGCGCGATGAAAGCCGTCCGAGTCATAGGCTCCAGCCCCTTCGTCGAGGAGGCCCGAAAGGAGCGTGGCGGCACCGGGCTTGCCGGCCGGATCCTGCGTGGCGCCGCCCTTGAAAGCGAATTCGAGGGCGACGAGGGGAATCGCGTAGTCCTCGACCAGCCAGGCCTCGACGCCGCCTTTGGAGACGACCTTCTGTACAGTCGATGCGCGCGAGGAGGTATCAGTGGCGGCAAGCGCGGCCATGTGGTTATCCAAAAACCAAGTATTTTGAGCCCCGGTGCGCTTATATACGAGTTCAGGACGCGAGGGAGCCGATCATGTCCGCGCCCGTCGAGGCGGGGCAAGATTCTGCCGGCAAAAGAAAGCCCGTCACGCTTCGCCGCTTATCGAGCCAGAGCGCCGCCTTTTTCACGTCGCCATGCGTGACCGCCTCGATCCGCGCGGGCCATTGCGCGATATCCTCAAGGCCGAGGCCCGCCGCGAGAGAGGCGCCATACCAGTGGGCCAGCGTCGCCTGGTTATCCTGGGCGTAGACTGCCTCGGCGACGAGACGGGTTTTGGCGCGCCGGACATCCGCCTCTTGGATTCCCTGCGCGGCGCCGGCGATCACGGCATCGATCGCGGCATCGATCGTCGCAAGTTCAACGCCCCGCGCCGGTACCGCGAAGACGTAGAAACGGGTGTCGTCGACCGCCGTGCCCTGATAATGCGCCCCTGCCGAAACCGCGAGCTTGCCGTCCATGACCAAGGTCTTGAACAAAAGGCTCGTCT
>JBOHJT010000413.1:0-1549 GCA_050728715.1 Methylocella sp. | reverse complement strand
CAGCGCGCCGTCGCCAGACCGAATCCGCCGCAACCTCCGGTGACAAGATGGGTCTTGTCTGGCGCGGGCCTGAACCGTCGGCGCGGCGCAACTCCTAACTCACTTGCCTCGGGCGGCGTGATGACGATTTTGCCGACATGGCCGGACTGCTGCATGAGCCGCATCGCGTCGATGAATTCCCGCGCCCTGAAGGTGCGATACGGCAAAGGGGAGAATTCGCCTTTCGTGATAAGCTCGATGACTTCCTTGAACAATTGGCGGCCTTTGTCCGGTTGTGCGAGCATGAGCTGGTCGAGATCGAGGCCGAAGTAGGTAAGGTTATTGCGGAACGGACGCAGGCCGATATGCGTGTTCGCCAGATAGTCGCGCTTGCCGAGTTCCACGAAACGGCCGAATGGCGCGAGCAACCCGACAGTCAGCTCCATCGCCTCGCCTGAAAGGCTGTTGAGCACGACCGCCACGCCGTCGCCCGTCGCCCGGCGCACGCCATCGACGAAGCCGTGGGCGCGCGCGTCAAAGACATGTTCGGCGCCGAGCGCGGCGGCGAGATTGCGTTTTTCGTCCGAACTCGCGGTCGCGATTACCCGCGCGCCGCGCCAGCGAGCGACCTGCAAAGCCGCGAGACCGACGCCGCCCGCCCCGCCATGAATAAGAACCCATTCGCCGCGCGTAAGGCGGGCACAAGTGACCAGTGCATAATATGCGGTGAGAAAGGCGACCGGGATGGTGACGGCGGCTTCGAGCGGCAGGCCATCCGGGACCCTTGCCACCGTCCTTGTGTCCACGGTGACATGGGTGGCGAACGCTCCCCCGGTAATGGCGACAACGGCATCGCCGGTATTGAGACCCTCGACATTCGCTCCCGTCGCGACGATATGGCCCGCACATTCGAGGCCGAGGGCCGGACCGGCCAACCCATCTTCGAGCATTTCGTCCGGCAGAACCGAAAGCCCCCACATGACGTCACGGAAGTTAAGACCGGATGCCGCGACGGCGATTTCCACTTGCCCAGGTTCGGGCGGTCGACGCTCGATCGGCATCCAGCGGATGCGGTCGAGGCCCGTCCCCTCGCCCTTTTCGAGCCGGCTCGCCGGAGCAAGCGGCTCTAGCGCCGCCATGGCCGCGGAATCGCGTGCTTGCAAACGCACGACCCTGGTGGAATGCGCGTCGAGAATGATTTCCGTCTCGGCCGTCCCTGAAAGAATGATGTCGGCCAGCCGCCGAGCTTTGACGCGTGCCGGTAAGCCGGGGTCGAGATCGACCCGCCGCACGTCAAGCGTCGGAAATTCGTTGGCGAAGCTGCGTGTAAAGGCCCAAAATCCGGTCTCGACGGGAACCGCCGCGCCCGGCGCGGCGCGCAGCGCGCCGGGGCTTTCGATCCAAAGCCGCCGCTTGTGTTTTCCGAGGTGGGCCGCGCAGTTCTTGAGACTGAGGCATCGTTCGGCAAGATGCCCGGCGGATGTCGCGCCGCCCGCCATGACGGGCGCGAGGAAGACGATCGTGTCGGCATCCGCGAAAGGGAGCTGTTCGAACGCGCGCTCATCCATGA
>JBOHJT010000412.1:0-1552 GCA_050728715.1 Methylocella sp. | reverse complement strand
CGTTTTCAACTTCGACGAATCGCGGCGCATCATGGTCTGGCGGTCCGTCGAAGATCACATACAGATCGCCGCCCTCCCGCTCCTGTTCCGGTGTTAGTGGCCCTTTGCCGCATATTCCGCAGCGACCGATTACCTTGTTCATCATGTCAGCCCTTCCCCAGCCGCCGCGCTTCGGCGATGGCGGCGTCAAGCAGCTTTTGGTGCGAACGTGAAGTCAACATAGAACTCTGCCCCGATGGCAAACTGCTTTAGCGCCTCCTCGTTTACCGTGCCGAGATTGATTTCCCCGCCCGGCGTTGCCTCGTAGAAACTTTTGTTTTCCTCACTGCCGCTGGTGACGGGAACCAGCTTGACGATGCCCATCAGTTTGTTGCTGTTCCACGCTTTACTGCTGGTGATCGACTGCACAACGAATTTCGCTCTTACGGCCATGTCACTTCTCCTTTTCAGCTAGCAATCGCGCATTCTCGATATATGCGCCCCAAAACTTTCGCCAAGCAACTGGGTCATCATGACGATCATGAACGGCCTTTAGTAACCAGTGCAGCGCCATCCGCCGCTCTTCGCTCAACGCTTCTGCCTTGCGGATGCGGTCAGCGATGACCGGCCCGGAGTAGTAAACGGGTTTATCAGCGACGTACCAATAAATGTTGCCGGCTTGGGCCGCCTCCAAGTCAGCGAGCAATTGGTCGGCGGGAGAGGTCATGGCTCGAATTTCCATACGTTCATGCCCACACGTCATCGAGCCAGACGCCACGCTCGGCCGCCCACGCCTCGACCTGCGTCATCAAGTCGGCGAACTCGGCCACGTCGAGTTGTGCCGTGCTGCGCGGCACTGTCAGCGCCTTCCCGTTCGGCAAGCGCACATCGTCGCAGCCGAGCCAACGCGATTTAGAGTATTGGTGCCACGTCTCCGCGCTGTACGAGATACCGCCAGGCTTGAGCTTGTCGGCCAGGACGTGCATCAGCATCCACCAGCGCGCGTTCTGCGGATTGCTCCGTCGGTTGCGCCGATGGCAGACAGGACAGCGCGCGTCATGTTTGGCGCTCATGCGGCCCGTTTCTTGAGTTGCTTATCAATCTCATACGCAGCGCGCAGATGCAGGAACATTTCGGCGGCTTCGTCGAGATTGGGATAAAAATGATGCGCGAAGTCACCATGCTCCTTGGCGAAACGGCACAGATGAAAGCCGCCGGTCAACAATCTGTCAGGGTGGTTTTCCTCCCATAGAATCTTGTATGCGGCAAGCTGCAGCAGGTGGTCGCTGTATACGGCGTTGGAGGTTTTCCAATCTAAAAGACATAGCACGCCGTCAAGCTCGCCGATCGCATCCGGTGTCCCGCCGTAGCGATGCTTTTCGCTGACCAGGAGCATTTCTTGCTCGACGACGCGAAGGCGGTTGCCCTTGGCCCATGACTCGTAGGCACCGAAAGCTGCGATCGCTTTTTGCAGCACGCCCGCGTCGGCTAGGGGCGTCTCCAACTTCTCGCCCTTGATTCTGGCCTCGACCATCGCATGTGCGAGCGTGCCCGCTTCGGCGGCTTTGTCGCG
>JBOHJT010000411.1:0-1555 GCA_050728715.1 Methylocella sp. | reverse complement strand
GGACACAATCTCGTCGTCCAAGGTCCGCCTGGAACCGGCAAATCGCAGACGATCACGAATATTATCGCGGCGGCCGTGCATGACGGTCAAACGGTTCTGTTCGTCGCCGAGAAAATGGCCGCCCTCACAATTGTTCACGACCGGCTAGACAAGGTGGGCCTCGACGACCTCTGCCTCGAACTCCACAGCCGGACCGCAAGCAAGCGGCGCGTTGCCGAAAGACTGGATCGCACTTTGCAATCGGCCGCCGCCTCGTCCGCGACAGACGAGACGGCAAGGCAATTGACGGCGGCGCGTGACCGCCTGAACCATGCCTCAAAACGCCTCCACGCCGAGATCGGCGACACCGCCATGACGCCGTATCGAGTGCTTTCGATCCAAATCGCGGCGGCGCGGCGAGGGTTTACGCCCGATGCGCGCCTTGTCGAGGAGGCGGCCCTTTGGACAGGCAAGGAATTCGCGGAAAAAGCGCGGCTGATCGAGCGGCTCGCGGGCCTTACGGAAAGCGTTGGCGCGCTGAACAGCCAGGTGTACGTCGGCGTGCGGCGGTGGAGCGCTTTGCAACCAGCGGATTTCCAGCGCCAAATTCCTAAGCTGCAAGCGCTCGCCGGCAAAGTGGCGGCGCTCGCCGCCTACGCAACCATGGTCACGAATTATTTCGGTCTCCCCCCCGATCCAACCTTGGCCGGTGTCAAGACTCTGATTTCGATCTTCCGCGCCATATCGCATTTGCCGCAGGGAGCCGAAAACATCGCCGCCAAGATCGCCACCTCCCCTTCGCCGCGCCGCATCGCCGATGCCGCCGCTCCCGGCGCGAAATGGCTGGAACAGCAAGCGCCCTATCTCCACACTTTCCATCCGGCGGCCTGGACCGGTCTCGTTGCCGAGCTTCGCGCGCCGCTCGCCCAAGGCGCGGCGTTCTGGCTCGCCCGGGCAGGCAAAGCCTACCGGAAAGCGGCAGGCTCGCGCGCTAGCCTGTTGGCGATGCCGTTGCCGAAGCGGCCTGCCGACCGGCTCGCGCTTCTCGACGCGGTCCTCGCGAGCCAGGCGGTGCGCCGCAAATTTGCCGCCGAGGCCGGGGTCCTGGCGAGTCTTCTGAGCGATGTCTGGCAAGATAAAAGGACGGTCTTTCGCCAGATCCGCGAGGTTGCCAGGACAGCCGGGGAGCTGGCCACCTTCGATCCGCATCTCAACGCTGAGCGCATCATCGGCATGGCCCGCGACGTCACCGCCGAGGCACATTGCGATCATCTCGAAAACGGCCTCGACGAGGTGATCAACGCCTTCGCCGATACGATAAAATTTCTCGACCTCGACCTTGCGGCGATTTTTCAAACCGATTCCATCGCAACGATCGACCTCGCTCGTCTGAGCCAGTGGGCGGCCGGGTGGGCCGCGAGCCACGTTCGTCTCGAGGAATGGGCAAGTCTCGTCAAAGCCGATCGAAAAGTGCGCGCGGCCGGACCCGCCTGGATCGCCAGCGCTCTTGCCTCGGGAGAGCTCGATCCCGAGGATGCCCAGATGGAACTCGAAACCACTTTTGCCGAAGCCTGCT
>JBOHJT010000410.1:0-1575 GCA_050728715.1 Methylocella sp. | reverse complement strand
TTGCCGGAATTGGGAGATCGGCAAACACGCGGATGATCGACTCCACGCATGTCAAAGCGCACCGCTCGGCGGCGGGTGGAAAAGGGAGAGCAGAAGCAGGCGATTGGCCGCTCAAGAGATGCCCCTTGGTCGTCCGATCGGCTTGTAGCGCACGTACTCGCGCCATGTGGATCGTGTGAATCGCCAGCTGATCGATATCGCCATGACGTGCCATACTTTTGTAGAAATCCGCCAGCCCCCTAAAACAGCCCGTAAATCGAAAGAATTTCAGCCTCTGAGGTCTGCATTTGCGTGGTCAGTTGCATCACAGCGTGATTGGTTCAAACATTAAAGACCTTATTCGAAGGAATGCGCTTACGCGTTCTCGAACACGCAAGCTATGGTGTTCTGGGCCTCTTGCTGGATCTGCCGCAGGTGACCTTCACCGCGGAAACTCTCGGCATAGATCTTGTAGACATCCTCCGTTCCGGACGGCCGAGCGGCAAACCATCCGTTCTCGGCAATCACCTTAATTCCACCGAATGGAAGACCGTTTCCCGGAGCGGTGGTAAGCTTCGCGTGGATTGGCTCGCCGGCAAGTTCCGTCATGGCAATCTGATTGGGCGTGAGCGTCGCCAGCAGCGCTTTCTGTTCGGGTGTCGCGGGCGCGTCGATCCTCTCGTAGAAGGGGGCGCCCAACTCGGCCGTGAGGCGATCGTATGCTTCGCTTGGGTCCCGCATGGTTTGTGCGGTGATTTCGGCGGCAAGCAAACCGAGAATTATCCCGTCCTTGTCTGTCGTCCAGACCGATCCGTCCCGCCGGAGGAATGACGCTCCGGCGCTCTCCTCGCCGGCGAAGCCGAGCGAGCCGCCGATTAGGCCATCGACGAACCATTTGAACCCCACCGGTACTTCGACAAGTTTGCGGCCGAGCTTCGCGGCGACGCGGTCGATGATGCCGCTGCTGACGACGGTCTTGCCGACGCCGCAGCAGCTGCTCCAGCCGGGACGATTCTCGTACAGATACGAAATCGCGGCCGCGAGGTAATGATTGGGATTCATCAGGCCGTTCGACCGGGCCACGATTCCATGCCGGTCGGCATCGGTGTCGTTGGCGAAGGCAATGTCGAATTTGTCGCGCATGCCGATCAGCCGCGCCATGGCATAGGGCGACGAGCAATCCATCCGGACTCTTCCGTCCCAGTCGACCGGCATGAACCGAAAGGTCGGGTCGAGCGCGTCATTGACGATTGTTGCCGCGATGCCATAACGTTCGATGATCGGTTGCCAAAAATGGACGCTCGCGCCGCCCAGCGGATCGATCCCGATCTTCACACCAGACGAGCGGATCGCCTCCATGTCGACAACGTTCGCGAGGTCGGCGACATACGAGCCAATGTAATCGTGGCGGTGGACGCTGGGAGATTTGCGCGCGCGGTCGTATGAGATTCTGCGCAAGCCCTTGAGATCGTTTTCGAGAAGCGCGTTTGCGGTGCGCTCGATCCACGTTGTTACGTTGGTATCGGCAGGTCCACCGTTCGGCGGGTTGTACTTAAAGCCGCCGTCCTCGGGTGGATTATGCGAAGGGGTGATGAC
>JBOHJT010000409.1:0-1602 GCA_050728715.1 Methylocella sp. | reverse complement strand
CCGTTTGCCCGGGGTTGGGGATATCGTCGCAAAACTCGTCCCGGGAATTTTGCGGCTGGTATCCGGTGAAGAACATGATGTCCGGCCCGATCCGCAAAACGCATCTGTTGTCCTGCATGCCCACCCCGCCATGCGCAAGCGCGGCGGAGGCAGACAGAACCATGGCGAGGAGCCACGCGGCGATTCCTCTTTTTATCATTGTATCGAACTCCCATAACATTTCCCCCGCCGGAGCGTAAGCGCCAGCGGGGGAAATTACTATCTTGTTGACCCTTTACGACCTACCCGAGACAACAACTCAGACAGGCATGAAGGTCGGGATCACCGAACCGCCGACTTCCATCGGGTAGCGTGCGCCGCTCGGCGAGAAGAAGAACAGAACGCCGGCGAACGAGCTATCGACATCATAGGCTAGACCCGAAAGCCGTTCCGTATCCCACCGCGCGTCCTGGAC
The DNA here is from genome assembly GCA_050728715.1 of Methylocella sp. Lineage (GTDB taxonomy): Bacteria > Pseudomonadota > Alphaproteobacteria > Rhizobiales > Beijerinckiaceae > Methylocapsa. The sequence goes on along the minus strand of JBOHJT010000409.1, from coordinate 1,148 downwards.
GGTGACGGAGACGTCCTTGGTCTCGCCAGGCGCGATGGGGGCATTATCGCTCAGCGACAAGCCTCTGTCCGCCAGCAGGTAGTCCGGATATTCCACCTTGGAGGTGTAGACGTCCGGGTTCAAGAAACGGAGGCCTGCGGTGTTAAATTCGCCGATCCGCAGCGGCTCCTTGCCATTGTTGGTGAACTTGAAATTGGCCACCAACTCGCGTCCTGGCACCTTATACGTCCCATTCAGATATTTGATCGTGATCGGCCCCGAGTTTACTTCATTCTCGAGCGATTGGATGTTTCTGAAGTCGCCCGCCTGCAACGGGATGGTGTTTGGATTACCGCTGACCGTGATCGCATAGAAGATGATGACCACGAGCAAAACCGCGAGAAGCGTGAACGCACCCACCATCCGTTCCTGCGGAGTAATCACCTCTTCCGCCTTTCCGGATGCCACCCACGCAAACCGGCCGATGAAGCCGCGTTTGCCGAACCAATAAAGGATCCACCAGCCGCCGGCGATGATCCAGAGGAGATGCCACAGAAGGATCTTGCTTTCCCCATAGGTCTCGATATCGACAGTGGTCCCATTCAGCAATTTCACCTCATCTTTGTAGTCGGAGAAATTGCCCTTGATGTCGATATATTGACCTGGACCGGGAATCGGGCCACCGGTCTTGACACTCAATTGAACGTGCGTGTGCCAATGGCCGGGGCGGCGCGCCTTGAGGAGCACCCTGAACGCGTAGGTCTTACCCACGTCGAGGTGCATCGAGCGCGGCGTGAACGTGCCGCCGACCCATACGCCCAACCGCGCCGCCATCGCTCCCGGCTGCCCGGTGTTGAGGAAGCATTGGTTCGGCACCTCGATGGCCGCCGGCCAAGCATTCATGATATAGAGCTTGCCGGTGATCTCATACTCTTCGTTGACGGTGACGTTGGTTTTCGACCATTTCAAGTCATACCAATTGAGCGTCCGCATCCGGAGAAACGCCGCCTGCGATTTCTCGCCGTGGGCGTCCGCCGGGCCGATGCCCGCCAACGTCACGGCGAGCCCGGCGGCCAAAAGCAGGGCCCAAAGCCTCCCCGCTTGGCGCGCCAGTTGGCGCGCCAGTGAGCTAAACATTGTTGTTGTCATTGGTTACTCTCCCACACGGC
>JBOHJT010000408.1:0-1669 GCA_050728715.1 Methylocella sp. | reverse complement strand
CTCATGCCGCTTCCGCCCCACGCGCCCGAGCTGAACTCAGTCGATCCTTCGGCAGCTCTCCGCGCATCAAGGGCATTTGATGCGCTTCGCTCAGGACATCTTGCGAGTATCCGCGCGGCAATTATCCGGGCCACCGCGTCTGGGACAGCCATGAGGCCATCCTCGACGCGTGTCGCGGCGCCTGGAATGCCCTGATGGCCAGATCCGGGGTCATCGCCTCAATTGGAACCAGAGATTGGGCACAGGTCAAAACTTAGGGCGGTTGATATGAGTTTATCGAAGGATTGCCGCCGGCTTTACGGATTGACGGTCGTTGACCGCGGCCGCGGGAGGCGCCTCGCGCTCCATGTCTTCACGCAACTCCATCTGCAAGCGTTGCTAGATCGCGTCCGATACGCGATCCGTCTGGAAATTGCGGAAGATGGTGGAGACGGCCGAACGCGGCGGAAATGCCTCGGAAGATAACACCACGGGCAGCCGCCGCGCCGCGGATAGGGAATGGCGTTGACCGCCTCGCGCATATGGGTCTCGGGCGGACGCCCGCCGGGTTTGGCCGCGGGGATCTACGGCTCCAAGCACGCCCCTTCGCCATCCGTCATATCGCTCGGATAACGCCGCTCGACCCCTTGGTAAATCTTGCGGTGCCGCCCTCTCCACATTCCGAATCATCCTCCGATGCCTCAAAATCCCACGCTCATGCAACCGGCGCGAGCGCAACAATCTCTTGGGTCAGGCGCTCACCCACCGGAAAAGCAAAAAACTCGAGAAACGCGCCACGACCCATGACATTAGCATTTTGTTGCTAAGTACGCGCACGCGACTATCCCGGTGGTGGCCGGCTGGCTAAGCAAGCCGACGATTTCCATGACTTTCCGCAGACTGTCGATCGGAGCGTTGGACACATAAAGCAAGTCCCTGTTGCGGATCTGGAAATTTTGCGCGAGGAACAGACTGTTCGCCTCGCGCAGGTTAAGCCGATAGACCACCGGCGTCGAATAGCCATGCTGGATCAGTGGACTATCCGGCCTCAGCGCGCGCGCGACATCTTCCGGCTCATAGCGGAAAACGAAGACACCCGCCGGATCGGACTGGGAATCAATAAGCCCGCCTGCCTTGGCCAAAGCTTGCGACAAGTTGATGCCTTCGGCATCGAAAGGGATTTCCGCCATGCGGCCCATCGCGCCGTAGGCGATGAAAGTTTGCGGATCCCGGATCAAAGTCAAAACGTCGTTCGGGCGCATGTAGATATTTTCTTTTGGGTCGGAGCTCACTCGGGTCATCGCGACGCGCTCGGTCACGGCTCCCCTCGACAGCTGGACGTAGGTTTCGTTGACCGGCGCGCGAATTCCGCCGGCCGCCGCGATAACCTCCATCACGCGATCGCCCTTGACGCTTAAAGGCACCCGGGCGCCATTCACGACTTCGCCGGTGACCGTGACGTTATTGCTGACCGAGTGGACGACATTGACCAAGACTTGCGGCTGGATGGCTTTGCCTTGGAGCGCATGTTCGACGATGGTCTGCACGGCTCTGGTCGTGCGCCCGGCGACGGGGATACGGCCGGCATAGGGAACAGTGATCGCGCCGTCCCGTCCAACGACCTGATCGGGGATCGTCGCGCTTTTCGAGCCGGTACTGAACCGGTCGGCGACGAGAGGTGCCGAAAAGA
>JBOHJT010000407.1:0-1685 GCA_050728715.1 Methylocella sp. | reverse complement strand
CCGCGGCGCCGAAATAGCCGATGCAGCCGCCATAGATGCCGCGCTTGTCGGCCTCGAGTTCGTCGATGATTTCCATCGCCCGCACTTTTGGCGCGCCGGAAACAGTGCCGGCCGGAAACCCCGCGCACAAAGCATCGATCACGTCGTGGTTTCGCGCGAGCCTGCCTTCGACGTTCGAGACGATATGCATGACATGGCTGTAGCGCTCGATCGCGAATTTTTCGGTTACCTCGACCGAGCCTGTTTTGGCGACGCGCCCGACATCGTTGCGGCCGAGATCGAGCAGCATCAAATGCTCGGCGCATTCCTTTTCGTCGGCCAGGAGCTCCGCCGCCAGACGTTCGTCTTCGGCTTTCGTTTTGCCGCGCCAGCGGGTGCCCGCGATGGGCCGGATGGTGACTTTCCCGCCCCGCACGCGAACCAGGATTTCCGGGCTCGAGCAGACGATCTGGAACGATCCGAAATCGAGATAGCAGAGAAACGGCGCGGGGTTGATTCGCCGCAGCGCCCGGTAGAGCGCGAAGGCGGGCAGAGCGAAGGCCGCCGAAAACCGTTGCGAAAGGACAACCTGAAAAATGTCGCCCGCCCGGATATAACTCTTGGCGCGCTCGACCATCTCGAAAAAGCGCTCTTTTGGCGTGTTCGAGCGCGGCTGATCCGTGGTCAGCGGCGGCTCGCCAGCATGGGGCACGCGCGGTGGACCTTCGAGGGTGGCGACCACGGATTCGAGGCGTTTCAGCGCGCTATCATGGGCGGCGCGAAACGGGCTGTTCCGGCCTGGGCGCAACGGCGTGACGACGAAAATTTCGTCCCTGACCGCATCGAAAACCACCATCACGGTCGGGCGCAGCATGAGCGCGTCCGGCACGCCAACCGGATCCGGCTTTGCTTCGGCGAGGCGCTCCATCTGGCGGACCATATCGTAGCCGAGATAGCCGAAGACGCCCGCCGCCATCGGGGGGAAATCGTCCGGGGTCTCGATCCGCGACTCGGCGATGAGTTCGGACAGAGCCGCGAGCGGAGGCCCGGCGCAAGGCGAAAAACCGCCGGGATCGGCCTGTGCGCGGCGATTGATCTCGGCTTTCCCGCCAAACACCCGCCAGAGAATGTCCGGATCGAGGCCGATCATCGAGAAGCGGCCTCGCGCGGCGCCGCCTTCGACGGATTCGAGCAGAAAAATCCGCCCTTCGCGGCCAGCCGATAATTTCAAGAAGGCCGAAACAGGCGTTTCGAGATCGCCGGCGAGTCGGGTGGAGACGAGGCAGGCTTTCCCCGCCTCATAGCTTCGCGCGCAGGCGTCAAGGGACGGTTCCAACATCGGCCCGCCGCTCAAAAGTCGCCGGGAGAGACACCGGTCGCGGCGGAATACACCTTGGCGTTGAGTTTCACGCCGATATCGCTTTCAAGCTTCGCGAGGTATTGCGCGACCACATCCTCGTCAAATCCTCGCTTCACGTCGCCCACGATGTTGGTGAGCTCGGCGGCCTCGGGGTCAAAGGCCGGGGTGGTGGAATCAACGACCTGGAACAAAATCCGGCCGCCGTCTTCGGTGGCGACCGACCCCGCGCGATGCACGCCGACGTTGAATATCTGGGTGACGACATTGAGCGCGAGGCCGCTCGACGCGCCGCGCCTCACATTGTTGGCATGCTTGACGGCAAGATTGCCTTCCGCCGCGCCAATGG
>JBOHJT010000406.1:0-1702 GCA_050728715.1 Methylocella sp. | reverse complement strand
CCTATGACCAGTTCCTTCTCGTCGACGAGCCGCGAGGCGGGCGTCCGGACGAAGGGCTGCAAGCGGTTTTCAAATCGGTTTTCCCGATTTCGGATTTTTCCAACGCGGCGCTGCTCGAATTTGTCAAATATGAGTTTGAGCCGCCGAAATATGACGTCGACGAATGCCGCCAGCGCGGCATGACATTCGCCGCGCCGCTCAAAGTAACCTTGCGTCTGATCGTGTTCGATGTCGATCCCGACACCGCCGCAAGGTCGGTCAAGGACATCAAGGAGCAGGATGTCTATATGGGAGACATGCCCTTGATGACGATGAACGGCACGTTCATCGTCAACGGAACCGAGAGGGTCATCGTTTCGCAAATGCACCGTTCGCCGGGGGTGTTTTTCGATCACGACAAAGGCAAAAGTCATTCTTCCGGCAAGCTTCTGTTCGCGGCGCGGATCATTCCCTATCGCGGCTCCTGGCTCGATATCGAATTCGACGCCAAGGACATCGTCCATGCCCGCATCGACCGTCGCCGGAAAATTCCGGCGACGTCGGTTCTTTACGCGCTCGGGATGGATGGCGAGGAGATTCTCTCGATTTTTTATAAGACGATCACATTTGCGCGGGATAGGGACGGGTGGCGTCTGCCTTTCGAGCCCGATCGCATGAAAGGCATGAAGGCCGCCCTCGATCTTCTCGACGCCGACACCGGCGAGGTGGTTCTCGAAGCGGGCAAGAAACTCACGCTCCGCACGGCGCGTCTGCATGCCGAACGGGGGGTCAAGTTCCTGCGCGCGCAGGATGAGGATCTGCACGGGCGATATATCGCTTCCGATCTTTATAACCCGGCGACCGGCGAAATCTTTGCCGAAGCCGGCGAAGAGATCACCGCCAAATCCCTGGCGCTGCTGATCGAGGCCGGTTTCGCCGAGTTGCCGGTGCTGGACATCGATCATGTCAATATCGGTCCCTACATTCGCAATACGCTCGCGGTCGACAAGAACCGCTCGCGCGAGGAAGCGTTGTTCGATATCTACCGTGTCATGCGTCCCGGCGAACCGCCGACGCTTGAAACGGCGGAGGCGATGTTCCATTCGCTGTTTTTCGATCCGGAGCGCTACGATCTCTCGGCGGTCGGCCGGGTCAAGATGAACATGCGCATGGATCTCGACGCGGCGGATACGGTGCGCACGTTGCGCAAGGAAGATTTCGTCGCGGTCATGCGGGCGCTTGTCGATCTGCGCGACGGACGCGGTGAAATCGACGACATCGACCATCTTGGCAACCGCCGTGTCCGCTCGGTCGGCGAACTCATGGAGAATCAGTACCGGCTGGGCTTGCTGCGGATGGAGAGGGCGATCAAGGAGCGCATGTCCTCCGTCGACATCGATACGGTCATGCCGCAGGATCTGATCAACGCCAAGCCCGCCGCCGCGGCGGTGCGCGAGTTCTTCGGCTCGTCGCAGTTGTCGCAATTCATGGATCAGACCAATCCGTTGTCCGAGATTACCCATAAACGGCGGTTGTCGGCGCTGGGTCCCGGCGGTCTCACTCGCGAGCGGGCGGGTTTCGAGGTGCGCGACGTGCATCCGACGCATTACGGGCGCATCTGCCCGATCGAAACGCCGGAAGGTCCGAATATCGGTCTCATCAATTCGCTCGCGACGTTCGCGCGGGTCAACAAGTATGGGTTCATCGAAGCCCCCTACCGGCG
>JBOHJT010000405.1:0-1706 GCA_050728715.1 Methylocella sp. | reverse complement strand
CCCGTCAGCCAAGCTCTCTCTCGACGAAAAGTCGTTCCGTTTCAGGTTGAACGAGGATGCCATGGCGACCGAGAAGCTCGCCGAGGGGATCAGGGTTTTTGCCAGGGATTTGCACGCGCTGCGAGAGCAGGTGTCGAAGCGGCTGCGGGAAGCCGCCTAAGCAGGCCGCGATGCCAACTGTCTTGTCCTGGTGGACGCCGCGCTAAGGGCATTGAGTCGCGGAGCGCGGAACAACGCTCATTTCCTCATGCCCGGCGACATCATTCTTCCTTGGCCTTTTGCGTGAAAACCTGGCGGCCGCGGTACATGCCGGTCTTGAGATCGACATGATGCGGACGCCGCAACTCGCCCGAATCCTTGTCTTCCACATAGGCTGGTGCCTTGAGCGCATCGGCGGAACGCCGGAATCCGCGCTTCATCGGGGAGGTTTTGCGTTTCGGAACGGCCATGTCGCTGTCTCGTTATCGGCTCGCGCGATGGAACCGCATCGCGCCCGCGGAGTTACGTGCCTCTTACAATGAAATCCCATGCTTGACCACCCGTAAATGCGAGGCGGCGACCGCGATGCGGAACCACTTGTCAGACGGATCATTGAGCACTTTATTCGACGCATTCGACGAGCGAACCGGCCCTTTGCGCCTTCGCCATGACGCGCGCGGCTAGCCAAAGGTGGCGCCGGGACGGCCTCGCCGGATTGCGGTGCCGGGGATCGGGCAGAGCGGTTGCGAGCAATGCGGCCTCCCTGGCGGCGAGCCTATCCGCGCTCTTGTGGAAATAATGCCGTGCCGCCGCCTCGGCGCCAAAAATTCCTTCCCCCCATTCGGCCAGGTTGAGATAGACTTCCAAAATGCGCCGCTTCGGCCATGCAAGATCGATCAGGAGCGCCAAGGGAATTTCGATTGCCTTTCGGACGTAGGATCGCCCCGGCCAAAGAAACAAGTTTTTCACGGTTTGCATGGGAATCGTCGAAGCGCCGCGTTTGGGTCCGGCCGCGCCCGGATGGTCGAGGACCTGGCGCAACGCGCCCCAATCCACGCCGTTATGCTCGCAAAAGCGCGCGTCCTCGGAGACGATGACAGCGGCGCGGAGAAAGCGCGAAATGCGTTCGAGCGGAACGTAGTGACGCTCGACCGTCTCGCCTTCGAGCCAACGCGCGAGCATGAGCGTCGAAACGGGCGGCAGGAACCGGTACACGGCAATCAACGTTGCGAACCCGAGCGCCAGCGCCAAGCCGGCGCCGAGGACGATGCGCGCAATTTTGCCGGTCAAACCGGCCCGGCGAAACCTGGATACCATGGCCGAGCCTTGACCGGTCGCGCCCAATAGGGCAAGCAAAGCCTCGGCTTTATTGGCCAAAGGATGGCGGCACAATGACCAGGACCACGCGGGCAAGCGAATTCGAGGCTAGGTTGGCGGCAATCGCCGCTGCCACGGAGCGGATGCTCGATTCCCTGCTGAGCCCCGCCATTCTGCCGGGAGAGACCGTCCGGCCCCCGCGATTTCTCGAAGCCATGCGCTACGCGTGTCTCGACGGCGGCAAGAGGTTCCGGCCTTTTCTCTTAATCGAGACCGCGCGCCTTCTCGGCGCCGAAGGCGAGGGTGTCCTGCGGGCGGCGGCGGCCGTTGAAATGGTCCATTGCTACTCACTCGTCCATGACGATCTTCCGGCCCTCGACAATGACGATCTGCGCCGGGGAAGGCCAACC
>JBOHJT010000404.1:0-1718 GCA_050728715.1 Methylocella sp. | reverse complement strand
GGTGCCGTCGTAGCTCCACAAGTCGAGATAGTCGAACAGCGTGCTGCGCGGCGGCAAGTCTTTCGGAATCGCCCGCCACTGGCATCCCGTGCTCAAAATATACATCACGCCGTTCACGACGGCGCGCCTATCGACGCGCCGCTCGTTGCCGCCGCGCTTGGCGGGCAAGATCATCGGTTCGACATGCGCCCACTCGTCATCCGTCACGCCGCTGGGGTATCTCAAATGATCGCGGTTGCATCTCGCTTGGTTCTCATCCGCCCACATCGGCGGGTCTCCCGAATCAAGCTCGCTTCCCTTGAATCACAAATGATTCCATTGGTTCAACATGTTTCGAGACGGACACTAAGGCCGCGACGGATGCGGCGCTTCCAGACATCGCCAAGGCGGCCCTGAAGGTTCTTGCCGGACATCTGGAGACGATCGGCGCAAAGATCACCGAACTCGACGCAAGGATCGCGAGCGCCCATGCGCAAAGCCCGATCGGCCGATTGCTGGCCGGCATTCCGGGCGAGCAAGCAAGCGTTTCGAGCCGCGGCCGAAGCATGGCTTCGCCGCAGCGAGAGCGCGCGACGCGAGGGATCGGAAAAATCGCCGCCTCGGCGATCGCCGCCGGCGCGCCAAACCCGGGTGTGTTCAAGCCGGGGCGCGGCTTCGCCGCCTGGCCCGGAGCAACACCCCGGCAAAACGCGAGCGGCGGCAAGACCCTTCGGCGGCTCTTCGCGCATCAAGGGCATTTGATGCGCTTCGCTCAGGAGCTGGGCTCCATCACCAAACAGGGCAACCGCTCCATCAGGCGGCCGCTCGTGCTGGGCGCAGCAATCGCGGGGCAAGCGATTGCGGAGGGGCGACCTCATTGGCTCGCGTGTGGCGGGCAAGCGGAAAGGCGTCCCGCGCGATTGGCTGGCCGCTCTTCTGGCGCGCAAGCAAGCGAGACTGGTCACCGTCGCTTTGGCCAACAAGCTCGCACGGATCATATGGGCCGTCATGACGGCCGGCGAGGCGTTTCGCACGCGGGTCTTCGAACGCGCCTAGGGAAACGCAGCCGATGGCGTAACTTTTCAGAATCTTCAGTTTGGCGAGGGCGAAACAGACGGGATGAACGGCACGGCCGAGATCGAAGACGAGGGATACCCCGTATCCTGTCGCGAGCTTCAGAGCTTGCATCCTTGATTGGAACCTTCGCCGCCGGACTTCATCAGGGCCAGCGGAAATATCCGCACCAATAGGCCAAACATATGACCGCGAGCCGCCGCAACGTTCAGAACGAAAGAAAACCACTTGCCAATCGGGGCCGTCCACATATGCCAGGGTCGAACCGCTCGCCAAGCTTGGTCCCATGCGATGGAACGCGGGTTGCGATTTCCCGCGCCAGCGGCGGAAATCTCAAATCCCAGCTTCTAGAGATAAGCACCAACATACTCGAACGCTTGAACCAGGAGATCAAGCGGCGCACGCATGCGGTGCGAAGCTTCCCTCCGCCGGCCATTCCATCGAGCTTCGCTCGCCGGAACCTTTGGCCGGCTTCGCCCTGCGGCGAAAGCTGTCCGCGGCTGGGGCGCGCTCGCCGTCGAGACCCGCGACAACTGGCTGGAGGCCATCCGCTACCTCAACATGGAGCATCCGCGCGCGCCCAAGAAAGAGGCCTTGCGGGCCTTGGCCGCCCGACGGCGGCCGAGCGCGTCGGGCGCCGCGCCATCGGGGGCTCCGCGCCGGGG
>JBOHJT010000403.1:0-1749 GCA_050728715.1 Methylocella sp. | reverse complement strand
GGATACTGAGGCGGGATTGCAGTGCCTTCCCGGTATTGGGCCCTATACCGCGGCGGCGATCGCGGCGATCGCTTTCGGCCGCCGCGCGGCCGCCGTCGACGGCAATGCCGAGCGGGTGCTTGCGCGCCTCCATGCGATCGAGACGCCGCTGCCAGCGGCAAGGTCCGAAATCAAGGCCAAGGCACAGGAAATGGTGCCGGCCGAGCGGCCCGGCGATTTCGCGCAAGCCGTGATGGACCTTGGCGCCACGGTCTGCGCGCCCAAACATCCTGCTTGCGACATTTGTCCGTTGCTAAAATTTTGCCGCGGCCGTGCCTTGGGCTGCCCCGAAAGTTTGCCACGCAAGGCGCCACGGCGGGAGAGGCCGCTGCGCCTGGGCGCAGCCTTTTTCGTGCGCCGGCGGGACGGTGCGGTTCTCGTCCGCACGCGGCCGGAAACGGGGCTTTTAGGCGGCATGACGGAATTGCCCGGAACCTGTTGGGATATCCATTTCGACGCGGCCTCGGTGGCAAGCCAGGCGCCGGTTAAAGCTTCTTACCGGAAGCTGGATCGCGAGGTTACGCATGCGTTCACTCATTTCGGCTTGCGGCTCGACATTTATATCGCAAAAGTCGCAAACACGCGGCGCGCGCCCACGGGCTACCGTTTCGTGCCTGAGCGCGGCCTCGACGGAGAGGCTTTTCCTAGCGTCATGCGTAAAATAATCGAAGCCGTGCGCCAAAATGCCAACTCTCCCCGCAAGCAGGGACAGGGGCGAGGGGTCAGAAAAGCAGATTGCCGCTGACGGAGAGGATCACTTCGGCGGGCGAGGCGCCTTGAAAGCGTATTTGCCGATCTCGCCGCCCGCATTGAAAAAAATCTTGGCCTCGCCCCGTGCCTGTGGAGATCTTCTCGCATTTTTGGGTTGCGGCGCACTCGACCGCATCAGGAGAGTCTTTCGGAAACTCCTAGACCTTGTGGCCTGCCAAGGCTGCGCTGTGCTTCCAGAGCAACAACGCGTCTTCGTCATCCCGCGCCGCGGGCGACGGCGTGGTCGGGCGGCACTTGTAGAAATAGTCGCCCGTCGTTTCAGCAACGGCGGCCGAAGCGGCGAGATAGATGATTGTTTCCGCGCCCCGTTTTGGGGAAATCGCGAAGCGTTTGGCGAGCCCCACGAAGCGCGAGAGCATGCCGCCGCTCTGGTCGCCGAAGCGGGTGGCGACAAAACCAGGATGCAAGCAGTTGGCGGTGACGCCCGCGCCATGCAGGCGGCGGGCGAGTTCGCGCGTGAAAAGAATGTTGCACAACTTGGAGCGGCCATAGGTTTTCATGGCTCCAAAACTCTTCACCGATTGGAGATCTTTGAAATCCAGCCTGGCGCCCTGATGAGCGGCTGACGCAACATTAACGATTCGCGCCGGCGCCGAGTCTAGGAGCCGTTGGCGCAACCCTTCGGTGATGACGAAATAGGCCATGTGGTTTAGCGCGAAGGTGTATTCCAGCCCGTCTTCCGTGACTCGGCGGCTGCTGAACATGGCTCCCGCGTTGTTGATCAGGACATCAATGCGCGGCTCCTTGCCGGCGATTTCGGCCGCCACGCGCTTCATCTCGGAGATGCGCGCGAGATCGGCGTAATGAACCGCGTGGGCGAGGCCGGGCGCTCTTTCGAGAAGCGTTGCCAAGGTCGCTTCTCCGCGCGTCTTGTCCCGCGCGATCAGGACGATCCGCGCCCCCATTTGCGCCAGCCGTTTTGCGGCGACCTCGCCAATC
>JBOHJT010000402.1:0-1777 GCA_050728715.1 Methylocella sp. | reverse complement strand
CGTTCAAAAAACATTCAAAATCAATAACTTAGGTCTCTTTTGTGGAGAACGAGGTGCCCGCCGCCGCCATGCGTGTGCTCGTGCTTGCCAACCAAAAAGGCGGGGTCGGCAAAACCACGACCGCCATTAATCTCGGAACCGCGCTCGCCGCGATCGGAGAACGTGTGCTCGTCGTCGATCTCGATCCGCAAGGCAACGCGTCCACGGGGCTTGGAATTGCCCGCGAAAGCCGCAAAATTTCCACCTACGATGTCTTGAGCGGACATGAGCGCCTCGGCGCCGTCCTCCGGGAAACCGGGGTTCCCCGCCTCTTCATCGCGCCTTCGACGCTCGATCTCGTCGGTTTCGAGCTTGAAATCGCGGCGCGCCCGGATCGCGCCTTTTGCCTCAAGCAAGCGCTCGATTCCTTCGCCGAAGAGCAGAACGCCGCCGGGGCCGAAGAGCGCTTCACTTATGTTCTCATCGATTGCCCGCCCTCTCTGAACCTTCTGACCATGAACGCAATGGTGGCCGCGCACAGCGTCCTCGTGCCGCTCCAATGCGAGTTTTTCGCGCTCGAAGGATTGTCGCAGCTGTTGACCACGGTGGACGAGGTCAGGAACAGCCTCAATCCCGGACTGACCATGCACGGTATCGTCCTGACGATGTTCGATTCACGCAACACGTTCGCCACGCAGGTGGTGGCGGATGTGCGCGGGTTCATGGGCGACAAGGTCTATGAAACGGTCATCCCGCGCAATGTGCGGGTATCCGAAGCGCCATCGCATGGCAAGCCGGTCCTGCTCTACGATCTTAAATGCAGCGGCAGCCAAGCCTATCTAAAACTGGCGTCGGAAGTGATCCAGCGCGAGCGCGGAAATGGCGGAGCCGCCGGGGGCGAGGGCGCGGATGGGCGAGACAGACCCTCGGGCTATTTCAGGGCGAAGGCGAAGGTTGTCGTATGCGGGCCTTTGAAAGAGACCGAGTTCTAGGGCCGGCACCCAATGGAATTATTCTTAACCGGGGTATTTCAGCATGAAGCCAGCTAAATCCGCCGAAGAAGCGCCGCCGCGGCTCGGGCGCGGTCTTGCCGCCCTGCTTGGCGGCGCCAGGGAAACCGCGCTAGGCGCCCTAGCTGCCCGCGCGACGCAGAAAATTCCGATCGAATTTTTGCGCCCCAATCCACGCAACCCGCGACGAAATTTCGGCGGAGATTCCTTCGAGGAGCTCGCCGCCTCGATCAAGGAAAAAGGCATCATTCAGCCGATTCTCGCGCGCCCGGTGCAAGGTCTTCCCGGCACCTTCGAGATCATTGCCGGAGAGCGCCGCTGGCGGGCGGCGCAGCGCGCCGGGGTGCATGAGGTGCCGATCGTTGCCTTCGAGGCCGACGACCGGCAGGCGCTCGAACTCGCGATCATCGAAAACGTCCAGAGAGCCGACCTCGATCCGCTCGAGGAAGCGGCCGGCTACGAGCGGCTTGGCGACGAATTCCTCTATACGCAGGCCGATCTCGCCAAGGTGATCGGCAAGAGCCGCAGCCATGTCGCGAACAGCTTGCGGCTTTTGAAACTCCCTGAACGCACAAAAACCCTGCTCCACGAAGGCAAACTCTCGGCGGGCCACGCGCGAGTTTTGCTGTCCTGCGCCGCGCCGGACGCGCTTGCCGAAAAAATCGTCGCGCAAAACCTCTCGGTCCGGGACGCCGAAAAGCTGCTGGAGGGCGCGGCGGAAAGCTCTCACGCCAAGGGGCAGGGACCACGCAAGCGCGGCGCCGCTGAAAAAGACGCCGATACGCGGG
>JBOHJT010000401.1:0-1805 GCA_050728715.1 Methylocella sp. | reverse complement strand
TGGTGTAGGTGTCGACGAAGGTCTGTTGGCAGATGCGGCCGACGCCTTTCATGTTGCCGGCATGGAAGGTGTCCTGCGCGCCGCGATGGCCCGGGCATTCGCTCTCGAATCCCGAGCGAAGCGCGTCAAATGCCCTTGATGCGCGGAGAGTTGTCGAAGGGGTCGTAAAGCTCCTTGAACCGGGAGAAGCCGTCGCGGCCATAGCCGAGCATCTTGCAGGCCTGGCTCACATTGCCGAGCTGCTTGGCGAGCTCCAATAAGCCCACCTTGCCTTTGCTAATCTTCCGGTCCTTCGTCATCGGCGGCGTCCTCGTAAAACGCCGAGGCCGGGCTCTCCGCAACCCCGGCCAGCACAGCGCCCGGCCTCGGCTCTCGCTTCGGCCTTATGCCACCAAATGTCCGATCAAATCTCAACTATTACGTCTGAATGGTGCGCTCGAAGTAGCCAAGATAGCCGCGATGCCAGACATAGAACCACCAATTGCCATGCGGGCAATCCATCAGGTGGATGAACGCGTTGCGGAACCAGTTTTGCGGATGATCGGCAGGCAGCTTGAGCATTGCTTCAACGCCCTTGGCGTAGCTCGCGAGCATTTTTGGCCCTCGGGACTCGTGACATTGTAGCGCGTATATTTCGCTGCCGCCCGCGACGGCGCGAACGGTAACGCCGTAGCGCAGGCGGCAGCAGCGGCAGTCGCCAGAAAATTGCGGCGTGTGTAGCGGGAATTCGCTTTGCGCATGTTCGCCCCCCCGGGATTCGCGCCCTGAAAATTCCGAGACACCATGATGGAGGTTTAACAAAAAGTATAGAGGTGAGGCGCAATCTGTCAAAGCCTTGGATCAATCGGCTCGCTTTCAAGCGCTAGCGCCGCGAACACGCATTCATGGACCCGCCGCAGCGGTTCACGAGCGACGAAACGCTGTAATGCCTCGTGACCGAGGGCGAACTCGCGCAGGGCAAGGTTGCGGTTGCCGGCCAGACCGCGCTCGCGAAGCCGGACAAGATTTTCCGGTGTGTCGTACTCCGGGCCGTAAATGATGCGGAGGTATTCACGGCCGCGCACCTTCAAAGCGGGCTCAATGAGCCCTTTCTTTCCCCGAGCGACAAACTCGCGGGGCTTGACCACCATGCCTTCGCCGCCACCGTCCGTAAGAGCCTCCCACCATGCGATTGCATCAAGGACAGCGCTCTCATCACCGGGTGCCACGGGACGCCATTGCGTGCGGGTCACAATGGCATCGGCAGCCGCGGCCAAACGGTCGGCGAGGCCCATGTGCCATAGGTGATCCTGATCGAACCAGACCCGTCCCTCGCTTGCGAGAAGATGGAAGGGCGCGACCTTCAAATCGCCGGCGCCGGACACCGGCCACGCATAGGGCGCCCAGGCTTTGCCATACAACGCGGCACGTTGCGCGCGATCGGCGAAGTGATGGCGGATGGCCGCGATCTCCAGGCCACGATCGCCGGCCCGGGCAAAGGCTTCCGCCGCCGCGGCGAACCCCGCGCGGGATGACGCGGCGACAGGCGCATACTGGCTTTCGATGAGGCTACCTGCCTTGGCAGACCAAGGCATGATCTCGGCGTCGAGGAGCAGCCAGCCAGAATCACACTCTTCCCACAGACCGGCGCTATCGACCGCCAATCGCAGCCGGGAGAGAAGTCCTTCAGTCATCGCGCTATCATTAAAGCACGTCGCATTTAGGTTTCCGCATATCCTGCCCCGCTGAAGTAGTTTGCGCATTCGTTCGGCGGGATGGTGGCGAGGACGCTGGCGAGCCCGTCTTGGGCGGCTTCAACGGTTGGT
>JBOHJT010000400.1:0-1806 GCA_050728715.1 Methylocella sp. | reverse complement strand
AGAGCGCCGTCGCGGCCGGCTGCAAGGCCAGCGAAACGCGAAGCTTCTTGACCATATCGGCCTCGCTGGAAAAATCGAAATTGGCTTGCACCGTGCAGGTCCGGAACATCATCTCGAGCCCGCGCGAGCCAACGAAAGGCATATATTTCATCATGATCGCGTAGCGCTGCTTGGGCATCAACGGTGTTTCGCCGAGCCGCCATTTGGGGCTCATGCCGAGCGACAGAAAGCCAATCCCTAAAGGCGCGGCAACGGCTTCGAGCGCCGAAAAATGGGCGTCGAGCTCGGCGTTGGTTTGATGGATTGTGTCGAGCGGCGCGCCGGAAAGTTCGAATTGACCGCCGGGCTCGAGCGAGATCCCGGCGCCGCTCGCCGCATCGAAGAGTCCGATAATGTGGGCGCGGTCGTTCACCGGCACCCAGCCAAGCCTCTTTTGCATTCCCTCCAGAAGCGCGCGAATCCCGCCTTGGCTTGGCGCGGGCAGGCCTTCATAAGGCACGGGCGAACGGCCGGTCCGGAAGAATGGAATTTTCTCATGCTCGGTGCCGATCCGGAATTGCGCCGGAGGCTTCGCGCCTGCTTCGAGCCAAGCGACCAGCTCGTCGCGCGACGTGATGGGGGTCAAATCCGTGACGTCGCGCGCCATTGCCACACTTTCACTTCCGCCAATACGTGTGGCCTATCGCGTCGAGGCGTGGCCAGCAGGCCGCGGTTGAGAGACCGCCAAGATGCCGGCCTAGAGGCCGCACCTCCGCGCGTCCGCTACATAGGAAGGCCCGCGCCAAGGCGCAACGCGCCGAAGCGACCGGCCTCCTGGCTGGACAGGCGGCGGTGGGAGGCCACCGGTTTTAGCGCCGCTTGCCGCTCATGATGTCACTGATTTCGGCCTGGATCCCGCTTTGCTGGGAACCTGCGGGCGGGGGCGTTCCCGACTGCGGGCTCGCTGGCGGCGGCGTTCCTGGCTGCAACATTTTGGTCAGCGCTTCGAGGGCCGCCTGGATCGACGCCGCATCGAAACCCGGCGCTTGCGGGCTTCCACCGGGGGCGGGTCCCGCCGCTGGGCCTGCTCGCGAGCCGCCCGCACCTAACCTTCCGGCGAGATTTCCCAAGATCGACCCCAAAATGCCCCCTACGCTCCCCTGCCCAGCCGCCGGCGCCTGCCCTGGAGCCGCTGGACCGCGGCCGCCGCCCAATATCTGGCCGAGGATGGAGCCTAGTCCCCCCGGTCCTGCAGTTTGCCCCGGCGCGGGAAGGGGGTGGGGCTGATGCGGGTTCGCCGAAGCCGGCCCGCCGCCCAATATCTGGCCAAGAACCGGGCCAAGACCTCCTTTTCCGGCGGCGTTGGCGAGTTGCCCGAGAATCCCGCCAAACCCCTGATTTTCCATGGATTTCTCGAGGCCTCCGAAGATCATTGAAGCGATGACAGGGAGCATTTTTGCCAGCGTGTCCTGGCTGATGCCGGTTGCGCTCGAAGCCCGCAATGCGATCTCCTCGCGAGCGTTGTGAGAGCCAAGGACTTGGTTCAGCACATCGCCACCCTTTTGCGCGGTCGCTTGCGTGGCGGCCGGGTCGGTGAAAGCCGCCAGGTGCTGGCCCTCTCCCAAGACGCCAATGAAGGAGCCGAACGTATGCGGTTCGGATGCCTGCTTCAAGAACCCCGCAGACAACGCCGGCATGACGGCCTTGACCGCCGCATCCGCCTCTTCGGCCGTGATGCCGAATTGGGTTGCCAGATTGTCGAGCGCTCGGCCGCCTTGGGCATTTCGTAAGATTTCGTAAAGATTGAACATTGGCAGTCCTCTATAG
>JBOHJT010000399.1:0-1816 GCA_050728715.1 Methylocella sp. | reverse complement strand
ACCCTGACGACCTTCTACAAGAAATGAGTCTAAGACTCAGTTGATGTCGGGCGCTCCTACCGGACATCTTGATTATTTCGGGATGTTGTCGCGGCAATAAAGACAAGAGGACTTGCCGTCGCCGAGGTCACAGCGGCCAGGCTCACGGCTACCATTGACGCCAAGTGGGGTCAGTTCGTCATCGACCCGGACTTCTACTCCAGGCTCATCTGCGAGGGCGTCTGAATTAAAGGCATCGCCCTTTAATTATCCTGAAACAGTTCCGGTGCGGGCCCGCGCGCCTGGCACCCGCATTTTTTCGTGCAGGGAGCCGCCGCGGTTGCTATAGAGCCGGACGCGCGGCGGGAAAGGGCTCGGGCGTGGCGGGCGTGGCGGAACGGTAGACGCGCCGGATTTAGGTTCCGGTGGTGAAAATCGTGGGGGTTCGAGTCCCTCCGCCCGCACCAAACCTTGACCGGTGCGCCGCGCCACACGATTTAGCAATGGCTACAACGATATCCCCGGGCAGGCCTGCCGGAAACGGAATCCCGGATTGGAAGCGGCGAAGTCGAAACGGTTTGTTTCAAATGCAAGTCACGCAAACCCACGCGCAAGGCCTCAAGCGCGAATTCAAGGTGGTGCTCGCGGCCGCCGACCTCGCGGAGCGAGTCGACGGTCAGCTCGCCAAGGTCAAGGCCAAGGCGCGCATCCCGGGGTTCCGTCCGGGCAAGGTTCCTGTTTCGCACCTGAAGCGTCTTTATGGACGCTCGATCATGGCGGACATCGTCCAGGACGCTGTCAACGAGGCCAATCGCAAGATTGTCGAGGACAATCAACTGCGGCTTGCCATGGACCCCAAGATCGATTTTCCTTGGGACAGCCAAGAAATCGAGAAGGTTTTCGAAGCGCAAGCCGATCTCGCCTTTACCGTCGCGCTCGAAGTGTTGCCGAAGATCGAGGCCGGCGGCTTCGAGGATATAGAAATCGAACGGCTTAGCGCCGCAGTGTCCGGCGCCGATGTCGATCAGGTCTTGGCCAGGCTCGCCGAGCAGAATCGCGGTTACTCGGCAAAGGAAGCGGAGTTCATCGCAGAAAATGGCGATAGGGTAACGCTGGACTTTACCGGCAAGATCGACGGCGAACCCTTCGAGGGCGGTTCTGGAGAAAATGTTGACGTCGTTCTCGGTTCCGGCAGTTTCCTCCCTGGCTTCGAAGCGCAAATCGAAGGCATGAAGGCGGGTGAAAGCCGGACGATTCCGGTGACGTTCCCGCCTGATTACAGCGTCGCTAGGCTCGCCGGCAAGGCGGCCACCTTCGATGTGACGCTCAAGCGCGCGGCGGCCCCAGCCGAGGTCGAAATCGGCGATGGATTCGCGCAAAGTTTTGGCTTCGAGGACCTGGCCAAGCTTAAAGCCGCGATCCGCGCCAATATCGAGCGCGATCATCGCGCGGCCTCACGCGGAAAATGGAAGCGCGATCTCCTCGACGCGCTCGACCAGAAATACGCTTTCGACGTGCCTGAAGGGCTAGTCGCCCAGGAATTCGATGCGGTGTGGCGCAAGGTCGAGAGCGAGCGAAAGCGGAGCGGGCGCAGCTACGAGGACGACAACACGACCGAAGAGGCAGCGCGCGCGGACTATCTCAAGATTGCCGAACGGAGGGTGCGGCTCGGCCTCCTTTTGGCCGAGATCGGGGCAAAGGCAAACATTAAGGTCTCGGACGAGGAGGTCAGCCAGGATCTGGCTCAGCGGGCGCGCGCATTTCCCGGCCAAGAAAAGAGCGTGTGGGACTATTATCGCAAAAATCCCGGCGCGTTAGCGGAGATCAGGGCCCCGCT
>JBOHJT010000398.1:0-1849 GCA_050728715.1 Methylocella sp. | reverse complement strand
GCGGCGGCATGATCGACAATCGCTCCCATCGGGGCGCCGGCGCGTCACCTCAGACAAAATCTCGCACGGGAACCGAGCAAAGCCAATCAGTCATCCTACAGAGCTCGTTGATAGAAGCGTCCGGTCGGCCAAGTTCGGACGCCACCAGCTGGCGGTATCAAGGTCACCAACCACTCGAACTCTCTCCCACGGATCTGGAGGAATACAAATGGATTCTCTTGGGTAGAAGCTCTGAAATTTTGCGGCGCCGAGGGCGAAAGACGCCGAGGGCGAAACCCAATCCCAGCGCCACTCTCTAGCCTATAGATTTTTGTCGGGGCTAGAATTTCGAACGGCAAAGCGTGCCAAGGAAAAGGGAATTAGCCGCTTAAAAAGTTTTGTTGTCATCGGTATTGGGTCATCCGTATTCACTCCTTGCCATTTAACGCCTTGTTTAAGGCGAAGCAGACATGAAAACTTCCACGATTCGTTTAAAAAAGAGAAAGCTGACCGATGTACAGAAAAGTATCTGCATCCATGCCTGCCAAACTCGCCGCCGTGCTATGAATGGCAAGCTGTGATTTCCCGCGCCAAGGGGTTGAAATCTCAAATTCAGACTTTGGCAAATCATTTACGCGAGCTCCACCACGAGCCCTTCATGCAGGGTCACCCGCCGGTCCGTCCGGCTCGCCAGCTCCATGTTATGGGTCGCGATCAAGGCCGCAAGGCCGGTCGCGCGAACGATCGCGTCGAGCGCCTCGAAAACATGATGCGCGGTTTTCGGATCGAGATTGCCGGTCGGCTCGTCGGCGAGCAAAATGCCTGGGCCGTTGGCGACCGCGCGCGCAATCGCGACGCGTTGCTGCTCGCCGCCGGACAGCTCGGAAGGCCGGTGAGTTCCGCGTTCGGATAATCCGAGATAGTTCAGCAGTTGCCCGGCGCGGTCGGCTGCCTCGCGCCGCGATAATCCGGCGATCATCTGCGGCAGCATGATATTTTCGAGCGCCGAAAATTCCGGAAGCAGATGATGGAACTGATAGACGAAGCCGATCTCGCCGCGCCTCAGCGCGGTGCGCTGATCGTCGGCCATCCCGACGGTCGCCTCGCCCGCGATAAACACTTCCCCGGCGTTGGGTTTCTCGAGCAGGCCCGCGATATGGAGAAGCGTCGATTTGCCGGCGCCGGACGGCGCGACGAGCGCGACCGATTGCCCGGCCCACAGGCAAAAATCGGCGCCGCGCAAGATTTCGAGCGGAGACCCCGCCTGATCGTAGCGGCGTTCGATTTTTTCGAGGCAAAGCGCCGGAGGGGACATGGCTATTCGTAACGCAAGGCTTCGACCGGATCGAGCTTTGCCGCGCGCCAGGACGGATAGATCGTCGCCAGCAGCGATAAAATGAACGTCATCGAAGCAACAGTGAGAACGTCGCCAGGATCGACAACGGAAGGCACTTTCGAGAGGAAGTAAATCTCGGCCGGAAACAGATTGGCGCTTAGAAGCCGGTTCAAGAGTTCGCGAACCTCCTCGACATGGCTCGCGAGGATGAGGCCGAGAAGGCAGCCGGCGAGCGTTCCGGCGACCCCGATCGAAGCGCCGGTAATGAGAAAGATCCGCATGATCCCGCCTTGCGTCGCGCCCATGGTGCGGAGGATCGCGATGTCGCGGCCCTTGTCCTTGACGAGCATGATCAGCCCCGAGACGATGTTGAGCGCGGCGACAAGCACGATCAGGGTTAGAATAATGAACATGACATTGCGTTCGACGTTCAGCGCGTCGAAGAACGTCTTGTTGCGCTCGCGCCAGTCGGTCATGATCATCGGCCGCGTCACGGCCCGGTCGATGCCGCCCTTGACCGCGTCGAGCTCCTCC
>JBOHJT010000397.1:0-1854 GCA_050728715.1 Methylocella sp. | reverse complement strand
ATCGCGACGGTCCGCGCCGAATACGCCAAAGTCGCGGCGGCGCATCGCCGGGGGGAGGCCGATAAGCAACGGCTGCCGCTAGCAAAGGCGCGCGCGAACGCGTTCAAGCCTGATTGGGCGAGCTACGGGCCGCCGCGCCCGGTATTTTGCGGCACAAGGGTGTTTCGCACCTACGCGGCCGCCGAGCTTATCCCCTATATCGATTGGACGCCGTTTTTCCAGACCTGGGAAATGCGCGGCCGCTATCCCGCGATTTTGGACGATCCGGAACAGGGCGAAGCCGCGCGGCAACTATTCGACGACGCCCGGCAAATGCTCAACCGCGTCGTCGAGGAAAATTGGTTCGATCTCAAGGCCGTCATCGGCTTCTGGCCAGCGAACAGCGTTGGCGACGACATCAAGCTCTACACGGGCGAATCGCGAAAGAGCGAGCTTGCGACGTTCTTCACCCTGCGCCAGCAATTGTTGCGCCGCGACGGGCGTCCCAATCTCGCGCTCGCCGATTTCATTGCCCCGGCCGGAAGCGGCAAGGCGGATTATATCGGCGCTTTCGTCGTCACCTCGGGCGCGCGAGAAGGCAAGATCGCCGGCCGTTTCGCCAAGGCGAAAGACGACTATGGGTCGATCATGGTGAAGGCGCTCGCCGACCGCCTTGCCGAGGCGCTTGCCGAACGCATGCATGAACGCGTGCGCCGCGAGTTCTGGGCCTATGCGCCAGACGAATCCTTGACCAGCGAGGAAAGGCTCGCCGAGTCCTACCGCGGCATTCGCCCGGCGCCAGGCTATCCGGCGCAGCCCGATCACACGGAAAAAGCGACCTTATTCCGCCTGCTCGAAGCGGAGCGGAGGATTGGCGTAACGCTAACCGAAAGTTTCGCGATGTGGCCCGGTGCTTCGGTGTCCGGTCTCTATCTCGCGCATCCGGACGCGCATTATTTTGGGGTCGCGAAAATCGAACGCGATCAGGTCGAGGATTATGCGCGGCGCAAGGCGATGAGCGTGGCGGAAGCCGAGCGCTGGCTCGCGCCGGTGCTGAACTACGACCCGGCTTCGCTGGTGGGGGTCGCGGCGGCGGAGTGAACCGCGGTTGGCTGCGTCGGCGCGCAAGCGGACGGCGAAGGAAACCAAAGCTGGATTTTGAGGCCCGGTGCGGTGTCGACCATTTCAATACGAGCCCCATGAAGACCGGCGACGGCGGCGACGAGACTGAGGCCGAGCCCGCTTCCGGGAGTGTGGCGACTTCGTTCAAGCCGGTAGAAGCGCTTGAAGACGTGTTGATATTCCTCGACGGGAATTCCCGGCCCGTCATCGGCGACCGAAATGACGGCACCACCGCCGGTCTCCTTGACCTCTACGGTCACTTGACCCGCGTCACGGCCATGTTTGATGGCGTTATCGACGAGGTTTGCCACCGCGTCGAACAGGAGGTCTCGGTCGCCCCTGGCGGGCACGCATGGATCCCCGACAGCCTTGAGCTGCCCACCCTTGTCTTCCGCCGCGGCATCGAATAGCTCCACGACCTCGCTCGCGATTTCAGCTAAGTTTACGGGACGAAACTCGGCTGTTCGTTCGTGCGCCTCTATTTGAGCTATCCGCGTGAGGGAGGAGAACATGCGAATGACACCATCGAGGTCCGCCATGGTGTCGCCGATCAGCGATTGGTCATAATCACCGTCGCGTTGCTTATTGTAAGCCTTCTCCAGGCGTCCGCGCACGCGGGCCAGAGGTGTCCGTAAATCGTGCGCCACATTATCGGTGACTTGCTTCACCTCCCCCATCAACGCTTCGATGCGGTCGAGCATCGAATTGAGGTTCGCGGCGAGCTCGTCCCATTCGTCGCGTGTCCCGCGCAGG
>JBOHJT010000396.1:0-1880 GCA_050728715.1 Methylocella sp. | reverse complement strand
GAAGGAGCCTGATATGCGGATCGACGCGCTCGACGACTTCGCCGTCGAGTTCGAGAACGAGCCGCAGGACGCCATGCGCGGCCGGATGCTGCGGACCAAAATTGATTGCGAAAGTACGGACCGGATTTTCGCTCATGGTCGTTGCGTGCCGCTCCCATCGTAGGCCATTCATTGCGGGTTGCGCTCTGCCTTCTCGTCGCCAGGCAACACATAGTCGATCGCGCCCTCCCACGGCGACAGAAAATCGAACGTGCGAAATTCCTGGGTGAGCTGGACAGGCTCGTAGACGACGCGCTTTTGCTGGTCGTCGTAGCGAACCTCGACATAGCCGGTCATCGGGAAATCCTTGCGCAAGGGGTGGCCGTCGAAGCCGTAATCGGTCAACAAGCGCCGCAAGTCTGGATGGCCTGAAAAAAGCACGCCGAAGAGATCGTAGGTCTCGCGCTCGTACCAATTTGCGCCGGGATAAAGCCCGGTGAGCGAGGCGACCGGCGTGGCCTCGTCGGTCGCGACCTTGATACGGATGCGGCGGTTGTGCTTGGGGGAGAGTAGATGGGTGACGACATCGAAGCGCTTTTCGCGAACCGGATAATCGACGGCGGTGAGATCGATGAAGGACACGAAAAGACAGCTTGGATCGTCGCGGAGATAGGTCACCGTCTCGATCAAGCGGCCGGGCTCGACCGTCAAGGTCAATTCGCCATAGGCGGTCGAAATCCCGCTGATGGCGCCGGGCAGGGCCGTCACTATTGCCTCGCCAAGTTGTTGCAGGCTGCCGTCCATCACGACTCTATCAATGCGCGTCTAAGATCCATTTCGCGGTTAAGACGCCGCGCGAGCGTATTGTTCCAACCCGTTTCGTGCCGAATGCCGGAATCCGATTTATCCGGAAAAAGTCTTACCGCTCGATCGTGCCGGTGCGGCGGATCTTCTTTTGGAGGAGCAATATGCCATAAAGGAGCGCTTCCGCCGAGGGCGGGCAGCCGGGAACGTAGATATCGACGGGCACGATCCGGTCGCACCCTCGCACGACCGAATAGGAATAGTGGTAATAGCCGCCGCCATTGGCGCAGGATCCCATCGAGATCACATAACGCGGCTCCGGCATCTGATCGTAAACCTTGCGCAGGGCGGGGGCCATTTTGTTGGTGAGCGTGCCGGCGACGATCATCACGTCGGATTGACGCGGCGAGCCGCGCGGCGCGACGCCGAACCGCTCGACATCGTAGCGCGGCATCGCGACCTGCATCATTTCGATGGCGCAACAGGCAAGCCCGAAGGTCATCCACATGAGCGAGCCGGTGCGCGCCCAGTTAACGAGATCACCCGCCGTGGTGACGAGAAATCCCTTGTCGGCGAGGTGATCATTAAGCGAAAGAAAATAAGGGTCCGCCGCTGCCCGCGCGATATCCGGTTGTGGCTGGTTCAATCCCATTCGAGCGCTCCCTTCTTCCATTCGTAGACGAAGCCGATGGTCAGAACGCCAAGGAAGATCATCATCGACCAGAAGCCGAAAGGCCCGGCTTCGCGGAAAGCCACCGCCCAGGGAAACAGAAACGCGACCTCGAGATCGAAAATGATGAAAAGCAGCGACACGAGATAAAAACGCACGTCGAATTGCATGCGTGCGTCGTCGAAGGCGTTGAACCCGCATTCATAGGCGGAAAGCTTTTCCGGATCCGGCGCCTTGAAGGCGGCAAGGAAGGGGGCAAGCAGCAAGGCGCCCGAAATTGCAGCGGCAACCGCCATGAAGACCGCGAGCGGCAAATATTGATCAAGAAGGCTCGGCATGAATAGGCTCGGTCTTGATGGAGTGGGATCGCGGCAACCAGGAGATAGGGACGATCGACCCTTGCTTCAAGCGATCCGTACCGCAGTGC
>JBOHJT010000395.1:0-1881 GCA_050728715.1 Methylocella sp. | reverse complement strand
CGGTACAAGGCACGGCACGGAACTCAGGTTAACGGGGTTTTTTGGCTGATTTTGCATTGACGACGGGTCGATGATTCCCTGATCGCTCTGATTCGATATGGAGCGCGATCATGGCCCCGATTTCCGTTGCGAGCTGGGATGACGAGATGCCGCGGGCGCGGCTTGGGTTGCTTTTGCAGCATTTTTCCGCGCTTGAAGACGGCCGTGAGCCGTGGCGGGTGATGTATCCGCTCAAGGAGGTCTTGCTGCTGGTGACTTGCGGAACCATCGCCTCATGCGATGATTTCGATGACATTGTCGCCTGGGGCGAGCATCATCTCGACTTCCTGCGGCGGTTCTCAGCCTACCATCACGGCATTCCGTGCCAGCGCTGGCTGCGCAGCTTGGTCAACCGGATCGACCCGGTTCTGTTCGGGCGCTGCTTCGAGAATTGGGTCGCCGCGCTCTGGCCAGGCCGTCACGAGTTTATCGCCATCGACGGCAAGACCGCGCGCCGAACCCACGATCATCGCAAGGGGCTCAAGGCCCTGCACACTCTCTCAGCCTACGCGACCTCGGCGCGGTTGACCCTGGCGCTGCTCTCCGTCCCGGAAAAGACCAACGAGATCACAGCCATTCCCGATCTCCTGGACCATCTCGCCGAGACCAAACAGCTTGCCGGCGCGCTCGTCACCATCGATGCCATGGGCTGTCAGGTCGAGATCGCCGACAAGATTGTCGCCCACGAGGCAGATTATCTCCTGGCCCTGAAGGGTAACCAGCCGACCCTCGAAGCCGATGTCGTCGACTATTTCCGCACCGCCCCGGCCTCCGAACTCGTCACCAAAACAACCGTCGAGAAAAACCACGGCCGGATCGAGACCCGCACCTACGCCGCCTCAAAAACCGTCGATTGGATCGTCTCCGAGCGCAGCTATCCGGGGCAGCCGAGGTTCGCAACCATCAAGGCCATCGTCAAGGTCTCGACCCGAACCGAGCATGCCGACCGATCAACCTTCGATACCCGCACCTATATCTCTTCCGCACCGCTCGATATCGAACGTATCGCCAAGGCGGTTCGCGGCCATTGGGGCGTCGAAAGCATGCATTGGCTGCTCGATGTCGAGTTCAAAGACGATCTGTCGCGATACCGAACAGGTCACGGCGCCAAAAACATGGCCGTCGTCCGCCGCTTCGCCCTCGACCTCGTGCGCGCCAACAAACACACCGGAAGCGTCAAATCCCGCCGAAAACAAGCCGGATGGAATCCGCAGTTTCTAATGCAGATCCTGCAACTCGATTGACCGTTAACCTGGATTCCTTGCCGTGGCTCGCGGCGGAAATTTCGGCAGCGATCGAGGTGTCGACCGTAAAAAGGTCGGCTTCGCGCTTGACCGTCCAGAGCTGGTGCTTTTCGCGCGCCGCGATGACCGGCGCAAAGAAGCTGCGGTGATGCGCCGACGGACCAAGCCGGTCCAGCGCCTCGAGATGCTCGGGCACCGCATAGCCTTTGTGCTGCTCGAAGCCATAGCCCGGGCAGTCCTGCGCCAGCGCGCACATCAGCCGGTCGCGCGTCACCTTGGCGATGATGGAAGCGGCCGCAATCGACACCACCATGCCGTCGCCGCCGATCACAGCGTCGCATTCGCAGGGCAGCGCGAGCTTGTCGCGGCCGTCGACAAAAACGTGCCTGGGCATTTCCGGCAGCGCCTGCACCGCGCGTGCCAGCGCCCACAGCGACGCACGCAATATATTGTCGCGGTCGATCCGCGCGGGAGACGCGAAGGCGACCGCAAAAGCCGAGGTCGCGCAGATCTTCTCGAACAGTTCCTCGCGCTTTTCGGCACTCAGCCGCTTGGAATCGTCGATGCCCTTCGGGATGCGGTCGGGATCGAGCACCAC
>JBOHJT010000394.1:0-1915 GCA_050728715.1 Methylocella sp. | reverse complement strand
TCCTGAACCTAGGCGTTAACGGACGAGGTTTGAAGCCGTCCCGATGAGCATGCGCTGGTATATCGTTCACGCCTATTCGAATTTCGAGAAAAAGGTCGCCGAATCCATCAAGGAGCAGGCGGCGCAGCGTGGTCTCTCGAGCCAATTCGACGAAATTCTTGTCCCTACCGAGCATATCGTCGAAA
This sequence comes from Methylocella sp., assembly GCA_050728715.1. GTDB lineage: Bacteria > Pseudomonadota > Alphaproteobacteria > Rhizobiales > Beijerinckiaceae > Methylocapsa. The sequence goes on along the minus strand of JBOHJT010000394.1, from coordinate 1,730 downwards.
TTCGCCGCGGCCGTAAAATCAAATCGGAACGCAAATTCTTTCCCGGCTATGTGCTGGTCAAATGCTATCTTTCCGGCGATGTCTACCATCTGATTAAAAACACCCCGAAGGTCACCGGATTCTTGGGCGCGGACAAGAAGCCGATGCCGATTCCAGACAGCGAAGCGGAACGCATCAAAGGGCAGGTCGCCGAGGGGGTCGAACGGCCCAAGGCCTCGATCTCGTTTGAAATTGGCGAGACGGTGCGTGTCGCCAACGGCCCCTTCGCTTCCTTCAACGGGACCGTCGAGGACATCGACGAGGGCCGTTCCAGGGTCAAGGTCGCGGTATCGATCTTCGGCCGCGCGACGCCGGTGGAGCTGGAATACGCGCAGGTCGAAAAGGTCTGAGCGTGGTTGCCCGGCCGCTTCGCATATTTTCGCTCCCGCTTGGGCAGGGCGAGAATTTGGGATAAGGGGATTCGAGAAAGGCACCATTGGCCGCGCTTTGCGACCGATGGCATGAGACAGGGCAGACAGCCCCGCCGTGCCAGTCGGGGGCCGTGTTGGGCCCACCGCAACCGCCGCGCCAAAGGGTCGGCATTGTCTTGGAGTAGGGCAATGGCAAAGAAGATCGCGGGTTACGTGAAGCTTCAGGTGCCGGCCGGGGCGGCCAATCCTTCGCCTCCGATCGGTCCCGCGCTCGGTCAGCGCGGCTTGAACATTATGGAATTTTGCAAGGCCTTCAACGCCAAGACGGCGCAGATGGAAAAAGGGACCCCGATCCCGGTCGTCATCACCGCCTTTCAGGACCGGTCCTTCACTTTCGAGATGAAGTTGCCGCCGGTTTCCTTTTTTTTAAAGAAGGCGTCGGGCGTTCAGTCGGGCTCGAAAACCGCCGGCCGCGGTTTTGCCGGCCAGATCACGAAAGCGCAGATTCAGGAGATCGCCGAGAAAAAACTGCCCGATCTCAATTGCGCCTCGGTCGAAGCGGCGATGCGGATGATCGAGGGGTCCGCCCGTTCCATGGGCCTTGAGATAGTGGGGTAGGACGATGGCACATGTTGGGAAACGCGTGCGCAAGGCGCGCGAGGGAATTGACAGGATTAAGCTCTATCCGGCCGCCGAGGCGGTCAAGCTCGTCATGGAGCGCGCCAACGCGAAGTTCGACGAGACCGTCGAGATCGCGATGAATCTCGGAGTCGACCCCAAGCACGCCGATCAGATGGTGCGCGGCGTGGTCAATCTCCCGAACGGAACCGGGCGCAGCCTGCGAGTGGCGGTGTTCGCGCGCGGCGCCAAGGCCGACGAGGCCAAGGCGGCGGGGGCGGATGTCGTGGGCGCGGAGGATCTGGTTTCGACTGTCCAAGCCGGCACGATCGCCTTCGACCGTTGCATTGCCACGCCGGACATGATGCCTCTCGTCGGCAGGCTCGGCAAGGTTTTGGGTCCGCGCGGCCTGATGCCCAATCCGAAGGTGGGCACCGTGACCATGGACATCTCCGGCGCGGTCAAGGCCTCGAAGGGCGGGGCGGTGGAGTTCCGCGCCGAAAAAGCCGGGATCATCCAAGGCAGCGTGGGCAAAGCCTCCTTCGCGCGGGAGAAACTTGTCGAAAACATCGTTGCATTCGTGGATGCCGTGGCCAAGGCCAAGCCTCAAGGCGCTAAGGGCACCTACATTCAACGTGTCGCGATTTCCTCGACCATGGGTCCTGGGGTCAGGGTCGATCCCGCGACGCTTAAGGTCTAAAC
>JBOHJT010000393.1:0-1919 GCA_050728715.1 Methylocella sp. | reverse complement strand
CTCGTGGAGATGCCCGAAAAATTTGCGGATACGCTTACGGCCGGTGAACGTTTGCGCCATATTATGAGCCATTTCGCTCCTCGCACCTCATGTAAACAAAGATTATCTCGAGCGGAAATTCGCTTTACCCGCGTCCAGCCGGGGCGCTGAAGGGGCGGGACTTTCTCAGCCCCAAACGTTCACGGTGAAATACCGCGCAAGGATTCGATTAAGAGTCCAGACTTATCTCGTTCACAAGCGATCAATGTTCAGCGCGGCTATGACGGACTCAATCTTCGCCGAGACCGCCGCGTTGCCAAACATCAAACCGCCGACGCGGCAAAGCCGCGATCACTTGAACTCCACCTTGGCGCCCGCCTTTTCGAGCGCCGCCTTGATCTTTTCGGCTTCCTCCTTGGTCACACCTTCCTTGATGGGCTTGGGCGCGGCTTCCACGAGATCTTTCGCCTCCTTCAAGCCAAGTCCGGTCACCGCGCGCACTTCCTTGATGACTTCGATTTTCTTGGCGCCGATCGCCGCGAGGATCACCGTGAATTCGGTCTGTTCCTCCGCCGGTGCCGCCGCCGCGCCGGCCGCGGGTCCCGCAGCGACGGCGACAGCCGCGGCCGCGGATACGCCCCATTTTTCTTCCAGCAGCTTGGCGAGTTCGGCGGCTTCGAGCAAGGTGAGGCTCGACAGGTCCGCGACGATCTTTTCCAGATTGGCCATTTTCGGTTCCTTCGATCAAATCCAAAGCGCTTGTATGTCTCACAAGTTGGAGATGTCAGGCGACATCTTTGCGGCGTAGGCGGAAAAAACGCGCGCGAGCTTGGCGGCCGGGGCGGTTGTAAGCCGCGCGAGCCTCGCCGCCGGTGCCTGGACGAGGCCAGCGAGTTTGGCGCGCAGTTCATCCAACGAGGGCAGCGTCGCAAGCGAGCGCACGGCATCGACGTCGAGCGCGGCCGCCCCCATGGCGCCGCCTAGGATCACGAGCTTGTCGTGATTCTTGGCAAAAGCCACCGCGGCCTTCGGCGCCGCGACCGGGTCGTCTGAATAGGCGATCAGGGTCGGACCCCGCATCAGCTCCGAAATCGACGCGGCCTCCGTGCCTTGAAGAGCGATCTTGACGAGACGATTCTTGGCGACCTGCACCGTGGCTCCAGCCGCGCGCATCTGCTTGCGCAGAGCTTGCATTTGAACCACGCTCAGGCCGGAATAATGCGCGACCACCACCACCGATGTCGTTTTGAAGATACCGGCCAAGGAAGCGACGCATTGTTTCTTTTCCGCTCTGTCCACAGTGTGTCTCCTTGCGCGGGCACGGAGCTTTAAGAATTCCGGCCCGCGGGCTGCATCTGCCGCCAGTTTAACGCGGGTGAACCGCCCGTCGAGGCGACGCTGTGCCTGTCCCCGGAACGGACTCGCCGCGCCGGACAGAGGGATAGACCAAAACCGCAGGAAGCAAAAAGGCGAAGCCTTCCCGCGATCCCTAAACTTATTGTTGCTCCGTCTATACCGGCCCAGATCGCGGCGCCGGCAAAGCCGAATCGGCGCTCAAGGAATTAAGCTTGGTTCGACCACGACGGGAGGCCCCTCGATCCGGCGCTCTCGGACAGGACATGGCCGGAAAGGACAGGCGTCAACCGCCTATCCTCCAGCCTTATTTGCCCGCCGCGTCACGAAACACCCTTCGCCGGAAGCGAAACTCGCCGACACCCCGCCATCGCGGAAACTTCGTGGATGCGGGGCCGCTATTTCCGATCCGCCCCGAACCTTCTATTTAACCCGAACGATCTCATATGCCAAGTCCCGAAATGCAAATTTCGCTCATCCGCGAACGACCGGTTTAGACCTTAAGCGTCGCGGGATCGACCCTGACCCCAGGACCCATGGTCGAGGAAATCGCGACACGTTGAATGTAGGTGCCCTTAGCGCCTTGA
>JBOHJT010000392.1:0-1977 GCA_050728715.1 Methylocella sp. | reverse complement strand
CGCGCAGGTCCGGGTCAAGGCCGTAGCGCTCGATCATCCGGCGGATGGTAAATTCCAACAGCTCCGCGCCCGGGTTACCGGCGAGGGAAATCAAGGCTTTGCGGGCGCCCACTTCGGCGAGCGCCGCAGCCACCGGAGCCGACACCCACGGCCGAAGCGCAATCGCCGATTGCGCGATAGCATCGGCGGTGGCGGCGCACTCGACGAGTTCCGCGTCGGAAAGCAGCGGCGAACGCGCGAGCACGATCGCGGCGACATCGGAGCTGTCGTTGGCAAGCGTGAGCACCATATAATGCGGCACATTGGCGGCGCTCGCGAAGGTCTCGGCAAGGGTGCGGCGAACGAGCGGCAAGGAATCGTCTAGCAGACCGGTCAGGGCGAGCCTCGCTTCCTCGCGCTTCGGCTCCGGAAGACAGCCATAAAGAAAGGCGAGTGCGAGCACGCCCGCATGTTCGGCCCGCTCCGAAGGAGAATCGGTCCGCGCCAATTGCAAAAATTTTTGACCAGCCATGGTTTACGAATCCTTGAAAGATTTTCCAGAATCAGTTTCCCTCAACATGGTAAAAGAACACTTAAAACGCCGGGCGGCGCGCCGCCGCCAGACCCGCCAATGCATGGCAGCATCGGATGCGCGATCAATTGCAACCCGGTCCCTCGCGGCACAAGCGCGGCGGCATTTTTTACGAGGATTTCGTCACCGGAGCATTGATCGAGCACCGGCTGACAAGGACCGTCACGCAAATGGACAATATGCTGTTTTCCAACATGACGCTCAATCCGCAGCCGCTCCATATCGACGCCCATTTCTGCGCGGCCGAAACCGAATGGGGGCGGCCATTGATCAATTCCCTCTTCACTCTTGGTCTCATGGTGGGGATATCCGTCAACGATCTTACGCTCGGCACCACGATTGCCAACCTTGGGATGACGCAAGTGAAATTTCCGGCGCCCCTGTTCGAGGGCGACACCATGCATGTCACGACCGAAGTTTTGCGCAAGCGCTTGTCGAAATCCCGTCCGGACGCCGGCATCGTCGAATTCCTCCACCGCGCCTATCAACAGGAGGGGAGGCTCGTCGCGGCCTGCCGCCGCCAGGCTTTTATAAAAAAGCGGAGTGCCTAAACCAATAAGGGTGTCTCATGCGCTCGCTGCTTTTCATTCCAGCGGACAGCGAAAAAAAACTCGCGAAAGGGCTTGCGAGCGGCGCCGATTGCCTCATTCTCGATCTTGAGGACTCGGTCGCCCCCGAAGCCAAGCGAAAGGCGCGGGAGCAGGCCATCGCGTTCCTCGCCGATGCCGTGCCAGAGAGCCCGCGCCCGCGTCTTTACGTCCGCGTCAACGGGCTCGAATCAGGCCTGACAGAGGCCGATCTCGGTGCCGTTATGCGGGCGCCGCCCGATGGCGTCCTTCTGCCAAAGTGCCTCAACGGCGCGGCGATCCAGCATCTTGGCGCGATGCTCGCCGTCAAGGAAGCAGAGCATGATCTCGCGGACGGCGCGACGCGAATCATGGCGATCGTCACCGAGACGGCGGCGTCGATTTTCACCATGGGCACTTATGCCGGCGCGAGCCAGCGCCTTGAAGGCCTTGCCTGGGGAGCGGAAGATCTCGCCGCCTGTCTCGGCGCCGAAACGAATAGAGGCGCCGGCGGCGGTTATAGTTTCCCTTATCTTTTGGCGCGAAGCCTGACCCTTTTCGCGGCGGCGTCCTCGGGAGCGCTGGCAATCGACGCCGTGCATGGGAAGTTTCGCGATTTGGCGGGATTGCGGCTCGAATGCGAAGTCGCCAAGCGCGATGGTTTTGCCGGCAAAATGGCGATCCACCCGGCGCAGATCGAAATCATCAACGAAATTTTCACGCCCTCTCATGAATCGATTGCCAAGGCGCGGGCGATCGTCGCCGCTTTCGAGGCCGAGCCGAAAGCGGGTGTCATCGGCCTCAACGGCGAGATGCTCGATCTGCCGAATCTTACGAAGG
>JBOHJT010000391.1:0-1982 GCA_050728715.1 Methylocella sp. | reverse complement strand
GTGGCTGTGGCACCATGATCCCTTCGGCAAGGGTGAACCGTCCGATCCATTAGGCACCTTCACCTACGATCTCCGCTTTCCGGGGCAATTCTTCGACCAAAGCACCAGGCTTCATTACAATTATTTCCGCGACTACGATCCAAGGCTGGGGCGCTATATCGAAAGCGACCCGATCGGGTTGCGTGGCGGGATTAACACCTATGCATATGCCAAGGGGAATCCGCTCAGGGTCATCGATCCTTCAGGTCTGCGTGAGGTGCATGGATCGCACGGGGAGGTTTATGATGTGCCAGATCCTCTCATCGAACTTGGTGGCAACTTATTTGGAGTTTCCCCGCCTTTTCAATACCCGAAGAATTTCGACCCATGCGACCCTCTGTTCGACCCACTCCACGACCCTCTGAATCAGGAAATTCTTAAAGAGAGCCTGGAAGCGCTTGACGCGAGGCTGAAGGCGCTACCCAATAAGCCGCGGGACCCATTCACGCCCGATAATATGAATATATTCAATAATGAATTGCAAAAATGAAACGATTTTTTGAGATCCCAAATGGTAGGATAGAATTTCCTGGCGCCCCGGGGCCTGGCTGAGGGGTGGGGGGCGCCGGGCTCGCGCGGACGTGTGCCGCGCGCGGCTTCGGCTCGGGCATGTCATCCGACACCCTCGATGCGGTCAGCGAACCTTACATCGGGGACGCCTTGCGGCAACGGGCCGGGCCATCGAGGCGCCGCCGCCGCCCTCCTGCAATCGCACCAAAATATCGCTCGATCTTACAAGATTGAAGGAGGGGCCGCTGTCTTCGGCCTTGTAAGGTCTTATACCAACCGCCCGAGAATTTGACTCCTTGGGGGATTCCCAAAGCGTCGCAAACGTGACTCGATGCAGCATGCGGTTGATTCGTGGAGCTGGCAGCATGCCGACAATCGAGATTACACGCCAAGATCTGAGTATTTCGCGGTTGCGGGCGGCGGCGGCGCGGACGGCGGACGCCAAGCGGGCGCACCGCATTCTGGCCATTGCGATGGTGCTGGATGGTCACTCGCGGCTGTTGGCCGCGCAGGCCGGTGCCATGGACCGGGGCGTCCCGTGCACCCGCAAGGCGACCTTGAGGCACGGGAGGCTTTTAAAAAAACTGCGCCGGGCTGGCGCCCGCCGCAATCCCGCAGGAGCTTGTCGGCCGGCCAGTCGAAATCTGGTTTCAGGATGAACCCTCCATTCGTCATTCCAAAGCGCTTCGCGCTCTGGAACCTTTGGCTCATTCCGCCCGTGTTGGAAAAGCCAAGGCACGCTGACCCGCATCTGGGCCAAGCGCGGCACGCGTCCGCGCATCAAGCGCGACCGGCGATTCACCTGGGCCTATCTGTTCGGCGCCATCTGAGCTTGTCGAAGATTGCCCGGAACGCGGCGCCGGCGCCGCGTTGGTCATGCCGACAGTCAGCATCGAGGCCATGAACCAACACCTGGCCGAAATTGGCCAATGCGTCGGCGTCGGTGCCATCGCCTTGCTGATCCTCGACGGTGCCGGTTGGCACGGTTCGCCGCATCTCGTCGTGCCAGACAACATCGTGCCTCTGCCACCGCCGCCCTACGCGTCGGAGCTGAACTCGTTCGAAAATATATGGGACTATCCGCGCGGCAACTTTCTCAGCCACCGTGTTTGGGACAGCCACGAGGCGATCCTCGACGCCTGTTGCGATGCCTGGAATGCCCCGATGGCCAAATCCGAGGTCATCACCTCAGTTGGAACAAGAGATTGGGCGCAGGTCAAGATTTAGGGCGGTTGGTATTAGACGCTGCATAGCGCGGCGTTCGCGCGGGCGCGATGGCCATGCGAACGGTTCCTTCTCAAGCGTTCGCCAAATCAATTACATTCGCCGCATTGCGTGCGACGAGTGCCTCGGCGTCTTTTCTTACATGACGATGATGGGTGAACAACATAACCTGCGTCGTCTTGCCGAGCTCGGCTAGAAGCCCGAGCGCC
>JBOHJT010000390.1:0-1992 GCA_050728715.1 Methylocella sp. | reverse complement strand
GGATTGGGCGGCGGCGGCGGATTGGGCGGCGGCGGCGGATTGGGCGGCGGCGGCCAGGGCGGCGGCGGGGGCGCGGGGACGCCCGAGTCGCGCGCCGAAGGGTCCGAGGCGGCTGGCTTTGGCGGAGGTTTCGGCGGCGGCGCGGGCGGAGGGCGCGCGCTTCTGCCAGGCGTCCGGATCCTGCCGGATGTCACGAATAATACGGTCGTGGTCTATGCCAATGCGGAAACATACCGGATCATTGAAAGGGCGCTCAATCAGCTCGACCGGCCGCAGCTGCAAGTCGCCCTCGATGTGACCATCGCTGAAGTGGAACTCACCAACACTCTTACCTATGGAGTTCAGTTCTTTCTGGGAAGTCTCAATGTCGCTGGCAACCAGATTGGCGCCGTGGGGAGCACGTCGGGGCTCTCGCCGCCGACGCCGAATGCAGGGTTCAACCTCGTACTTGGCAACAGGCTTACCCCGCATGTCATCATCAATGCCTTGAATGAATACACGACTACAAAGATTCTCTCCAATCCATCTCTCGTCGTCATCGACAATCAGACAGCGTTCCTTCAAGTGGGCGACACGGTGCCGATAACGACAGGCACGCTGGCTAATACTGGTATTGGTATCCCCTCCGTCGCCAGCAGCATTTCTTACCAGAATACGGGCATTGTTTTGACCTTTCGGCCGCACATCCACGCCAATGGCAATGTCAATCTCGAGATCGATCAGGAGATCAGCGCGTGCAAGAATTGCATAGGGGTGAATCTCACGCCGTCGTTCACCGACCGCCACGTCAAGAGCGCGGTCATGATTCCAGACGGCCAGACCGTCTTGCTCGCTGGCCTCGTCCAAGAGGAGCAAGACAAGACGCGCAATGGAATCCCGGTGCTTGATCAAATTCCCATCCTCGGCGAGGCCTTCGCGAACGCCAACAACCATGCCGTCATGCGTACGGAGCTCATCATTTTCATCCGGCCTCAGATCATTCGCGACGGCGTCGATGCCTCGGTCGTCGCCGAGGAACTCCGCGCCAAGTTGCGCGGGGACAAAATCGGTACGGTCCACCCGCCTGGCGCGGTGACCCCATACCCGCTTGGGCTGGTCCAATGAGCGGGACCAAGGTTCGCAATTGTGCAGAATTGAAAACGGTCGTGACCGGAAACACGGCTGAATTGGCTTTGGCGGGGCGCGGGATCGAAAAACCGGCGCGCCGAGCGCCGTTCGCTTGTGCCGCCTTCGCCGCCCCGGCTTGCTCGATTGCGATCGCGAGTCTTGTTGCCGCACCTTCGGCATCGGGCCTTTTTGGCGGCGCTCTTGGGGTTCTGATGCTTGCGATCGCGGTGGCCGATTCGCGCGCGTTCATTATCCCCGACAAGCTGACCGTCGCCGCCTTCCTGCTCGGCTTGACGAATGCGGCGAACGAGGGTTTTGGAAGCGTACCGGAAAACATCGCGGTTGCCGCGTTGCATGGATTTTTTCTGGCCCTTGCATTTCTCGCTCTGCGGGAAATCTACTTTCGGCTGCGCCATCGCCATGGCATTGGCCTTGGCGACGTCAAGCTCGCCGCGGTCGCCGGGGCCTGGCTCGACTGGACGCTCATTCCAGTTGCGATTGAAATCGCGGCGCTCGCGGCGCTGATCTTTTACCTAGCGAGCCGGCTTATCCTGCGACGTCCCTTATGCGCGGTCGCGAAATTGCCTTTCGGGCTCTATTTCGCCCCGGCAATTTGGATTTGCTGGCTTCTCAACGCAATGTTTTTCGAATTTTAGAGGAGCGTGATCATGGGGACTGTTACCTTCGCGCAAGGCCGCAGCCAATTCCTAAGCTCCGTCCGCGGCCGGGAGGCGCGAAAACCGCGCCGATGGCGTCTTGGTGCCTTGCTCGGCGCGCTGCTTTGCGTGGCGATTTTCTCGAACCCCGCCGCCGCGAACCGGCTGCGCGACGGGACCCGGGCGTTCGCGGCCGGCGATTACGTTACGGCGGCCCGCATCTTTACCG
>JBOHJT010000389.1:0-2011 GCA_050728715.1 Methylocella sp. | reverse complement strand
GGCAACCCCCGAGCGCACCGGCTTCGTACGCTTTCGGCGCGAGCTTCTCGCGCATGGGCTCGAGCGCGGCCTGTTTGCGTCGATCGGGCGCGGCCTCGAACAAAAGGCCGCCGCCATGCGCAGGGGCCCTCTCCGCAATCGCTTACCGCGATTGCTTCGCTCATCGATGCCCGCGTGACCGGCTCGGCCAGCAAAGGCGATATTGACTGCGTCTATCATAGCGGCGAAGCACGCGCCGGTCTTTTCGTAACGGGCGGCTACGTGGCGAAACGCCTTGATCTTGCAGCAGACTTGGCGGGTCTGCGCGTAGCCGCGCATTCCTCGATGCACGTTTGGCCTAACAATCCATCAATTTGGAAGGAGAGGAATTTGGCCGGGTTCGCTAGCCGCGACCCATGGTCTAAAACGCTATTCGTTGCCCTTGAGATCCTTAAGCTTGGCGAAAACGGAATCCACGTCGATGCCGGCTTCCGGTTTGGCCTTTTCGGCGCCATAACTGCCAAAAACACCGGCTTCGGTCGCTAGTTCGTTATGGGTTTCGCGCGTCGTAACTTCGCTGGGCACGAGGGTTTGACCGCCGTCTTCCTCGGCCGGCGGACGATCCTTGGCGGCGCGGTTGACTTCCAAATCGAGATCTGTTTGCGAACAGAGCCCGAGCGTGACAGGGTCGGTCGGCGTCAACGCCGCCGAATTCCAATGCGTCCGGTCGCGGATCGCTTGCAGCGTGGTCTTCGTGGTACCGGCGAGGCGCATAACCTGCGCATCCTTAAGTTCCGGGTGATTGCGAACCAGCCAGAGGATGGCGTTCGGACGATCCTGCCGCCGCGACAGCGGCGTGTAGCGGGCGCCGCGCTTGCGGCCCGGCGCCGGGAGCCGCACTTTCGATACCGCGAGCTGCAGCTGGCGCTTCTCCTCTGCTTCGGCCGCCGCGATTTCCTCGCGGGTCAACTGGCCGGACGTGATAGGGTCATGTCCCTTGATCCCAGCCGCTACTTCACCGTCCGCGATCCCTTTCACTTCCAGCGGATGAAGGTTGCAAAATTTGGCAATTTGTTCGAATGTGAGCGAGGTATTCTCGACCAGCCAGACGGCGGTGGCCTTGGGCATCAGTGGCGCATTGCTCATGTTTGTCTCCTTTGCGCTCGGACACCTAAACTCCCCGCGTCATTCGCGGATGCCCACCAGCGAAGCTACCCGAATATCCGGAAAGGGAATTGACGCGTTATATAGGCGCCGGCACGTTCTAACGCAACGCGAACAGCGGAGTGACCGGAGAGAAATTACGCCGGAGGAAGGCGGCGCGTCGGTAAAGCCGGGCCGGTCCCTAGACCGCGAGTAACAGCCGTCGCTCTTGCGGGTTCCAAAGACGGAACCACGTCCGGACCGGGGTTTGCGGCCTTGGCCAAGCTAACGAAAGAAGCGTCGCTGAAATCATGTTCCGGTTGCTCATGCGTTTTTTAGGCCTGTGCTTGCTGGCGATCGCTTTCGTCACCCTCCTCGGTGATGTCACGCGCTCCGTCTCGGGCGCAAGGCTATGCGTTACGCCCCTCGGCGAGACGCTCATGGCGGTCGCCCCCGGCAAGTTGGCCTTGGCTCAGGCCTTCGTTGAACGTCGGGTTCATCCATTCGTTTGGGACCCCGTTTTGGTCGATCTAATGCGTTTACCGGTATGGCTCGCCGTTGGCGCCATCGGATATTTGGCCATCCGGCTTGGCAGCAAACCGGCGCCAAGATTCGGTTTTTCGAGCCGTTGAACGCCCGCGCCTCAGGTGGTCGCGCCGACACTCTATTGTATGCTTGCGCGGAAGACCCATTTTTGGGGAGGATGGATTACGTCCCCAAAGGATGCGGCCCATGTTTTCGTTCCGCAAACGGATTTCGCTGCCCGCCGCCGCCGAGGCTCTGCCCGGACGGCCGGACCCGGTTTTGACCGCCGGAACCCATTTCATAACCGGGCACGGACTGAAGCCTCCGTACCCACGGGGCATCGAGACCGCGTTGTTCGGCATGG
>JBOHJT010000388.1:0-2017 GCA_050728715.1 Methylocella sp. | reverse complement strand
GGCGTCGGCAGCGTCGGCACATTTTGCGCGATCGGGCTTTTTATGACAGCGGATGGAGAGCCATTGTTTCTGCAAGTCAAGCAGGCGCTTGCTTCGGTTCTCGAAAAGATCGCCGCGCCCCCGCCAGGCCTGATCCACCAAGGATGCCGCGTGGCCGAGGGGCAGCGCGCGATGCAGGCCGCGAGCGATATTTTTTTGGGCTTTACCGAAGACCCGAAAACCAACCGGCAATTTTACGTTCGTCAACTCAAGAACCGCCGTCTCGGTTCGATCGGCGAGGTCATCGAAGGCAAGGCGCTCGACGGCTATGCGAACCTTTGCGGCAGGACGCTTGCCCGGGCACATGCGCGCAGCGGTGACCCCGCCCTGCTCGCCGGCTACATGGGAAAATCGGAAGTGCTCGACGACGCGCTTGCTTCATTTGCGATGGCCTATGCCGCGCTGACAAAGCATGACCATGCCCAACTAAAGGCCGCGATCGACACAAGGACCGGCCTTGCGCGCAAGTGATTTGCTCCCGTCGGCCGCCCGCTATGCGGCACGAGACTTGGGTGCGGACCTCGTAGCCGGGCTGGCGCTCGCCGCCGTCGCCCTTCCCTCGCAAATGGCGACGGCGCATCTTGCCGGATTTCCCCCCGTCACGGGATTGATCGCTTTCGCGGCCGCATCGATCGGCTTCGCGGCCGCCGGAGCAAATCATTTTCTTGCGGCCTGCGCGGATTCGACCATCGCCCCGATTTTTGCCGGCGGCCTTGCCACCTTGGCCACCTCCGGAAGCCATGACTATTTCGCCCTTTGCGCGAGCTTCGCACTCATGGCTGGGGGAATTCTTGTCTGCTGCGGCTTGTTCCGGCTCGGTTGGATCGCCGACCTCGTATCGAGGCCGGTCACAATCGGGTTCCTGGCCGGCATCGCCGTCCATATCGTGATCTCGCAGCTTCCTCATCTGCTAGGAATAGCAGCTCCCGAGGGCGGCCTGTTGCAGAAAGCCTTCCTGATCGCGGGCAAGCTTGGCGAGACCAATCGCGTTTCGCTCTGGCTGGGGCTTGTTGTCTTCGCCGTGACAGTTTGCGCGGAATGGATCAGCCCGCGCTTTCCAGGCGCGCTTTTGGGCATCGGGGCGGCGACTGTCGCGGTTTATTGGTTCGGGCTAGAGCGGGACGGCGTCGCGGTTCTGGGACGAGTACCAGGCGAATTTCCGCGTCTCCACCTTCCCGCGATTGTATTCGCGGACCTCGTTCAAACCGTGCCGCTCGCCTTCGTTGTCGTCGCCACCATCATGGTGCAAACCGCCGCAACGACACGCTCGTTCGTCGCGGTCCCTGGCGCCACTGCCTCCATCAATCGCGACTTTACCGGAGTCGGCGCGGCAAATCTGATGGCGGGCCTCTTCGGCGCCTTTCCCGTCAATGCAAGCCCGCCATTGACCGGGGTCGTGGCCGAGACGGGAGGCCGCAGCAAGCTCGCTGGGCTCGCGGCGGTCGCGCTTATCCTTGGCATGGCAGGTTACGGCACGGCGCTTCTCGCACATGTCCCGCTGGCCGCGCTCGCGGGCATTCTGATCTTCGTCGCGATGCGGATCGTGCGCTTGGGCGAGATCGTCACGATTTTCCGGCAAGCTTACGGCGAGTTCATGTTGATCCTTGCGACCGTGACCGCGATCATTTTCCTCCCCGTGGGAACCGGCGTTGCGATCGGCATCATGCTTTCCCTGCTGCATGGCATATGGTCCGCGACCGGCGCCCGCCTCATCATTTTCGAAAAGGTTCCGGGAACCTCGGTTTGGTGGCCGCCGGGCCGCGATCACAAGGGCGAGACGATCGAAGGAGTGCTGGTCATCGCCTTCCAAGCGCCGCTTTCCTTCTTGAACGCCTATAAGTTTCAAGACGGCGCGCGGGGAGCCGTAAGGCAAAGCCGCACTCCGCTCGATCTCGTCGTTCTGGAGGCAAGCAGCATCGTCGAAATCGACTTCACCGCCGCGCAAATTCTCATTGAATTCATTGAATTTTGCGCGCAA
>JBOHJT010000387.1:0-2019 GCA_050728715.1 Methylocella sp. | reverse complement strand
GGCCCGACCACGCGCCGGAATTCACGATTTCCGTCGAAGTGCCCGGCTACCTCCATACCGAGGCGAAGGGCTTTGCGAAGCGCCTCGCCGAGCAAGCCGCGGCGGCGGCTTTCATCGCGCGCGAGGGCATTGGCCAAGACGTCCAAGAGTGCGCCCCGTGAACAGCGGACGCGGCGGCGGAACAAGCTGCGGCTTCGTCGCCCTTATCGGGGCGCCGAACGCGGGCAAATCGACGCTCATCAATTGGCTCGTGGGATCGAAAGTCTCGATCGTTTCGCGCAAGGCTCAGACAACGCGGGGCACTGTCCGGGGGATTGCGCTGGAAGGCGCGGCCCAAATCATCTTCGTCGATACGCCTGGCATTTTCGCGCCGAAACGCCGGCTCGACCGGGCCATGGTGGCGGCCGCCTGGGGCAGTACCAGCGATGCCGATGCGGCCGCTCTGCTTGTCGATGTCCATCGAGGCATAGATGCCGAGGTCGAGGCCATTCTAGCCAGACTCCCACTGATAGCCGCACCAAAGATTCTTGTTCTCAACAAGATCGATACTGTGAAACCGCCAATGCTCCTCGAACTCGCCGCCAGGCTCAATGGCGAGCTCCCCTTCGCGCAAACTTTTATGATCTCGGCGTTGCGCGGCCACGGGGTGAGCAAGCTCAAGCAAGACCTCGGCGCACTGATGCCGCCTGGCCCTTGGCTTTATCCAGAAGATCAGATTGCGGACAAGCCATTGCGCTTGCTCGCCGCCGAGATTACGCGCGAAAAGCTCTTCGAGCGCCTGCACGACGAGCTTCCCTACTCATCGACTGTCGAAACCGAAGTGTGGAAGGACATGCCGGACGGATCGGCACGCATCGAGCAGACGATCTATGTGACGCGCGAGGGCCACAAAAAGATCGCGATCGGCGAAGGCGGCCACACCATCAAGGCGATCGGGACCGCGGCGCGCAAAGAGATCATGGAAGCGGCCGGACAAAAGGTGCATCTCTTTTTGTTCGTCAAGGTTCGCGAGGACTGGCTCGACGATCCGGAACGCTACCGGGAAATGGGGCTGGATTTCCCCAAAGATTGATGCGGCGTTTTGTGACCAAAAGCGGTCCTCGCGGCTGTTCCGGCGGTGTGTGCAAATATCAAGATTTCTACACCGCTGACCCAGGCCGGAGAGGGGAATCGGCGCCAGGCCCAGCAGGCGGCGGCGCGCCTCTCCGCGCCGCGCGGCGGCGCTTCCGGCGGTCCTCGAAGCGCTGTAGCACCACATAGAAGGCCGGAACGAACACGACCGCGAGGCACGTCGAGGCGATCATGCCGCTGAAGACCGCGATGCCGATCGATCTGCGCGATGCGGCGCCCGCGCCAGTCGCGACGACGAGCGGCAGCACGCCGAGAATGAACGCGAAAGACGTCATGATAATGGGCCGGAACCTGAGCCGCGCCGCCTCGACCGCGGCGCCGACAATCTCCCTGCCGGCGGCCCGTTGCTGGCGCGCATATTCGACAATGAGGATCGCATTCTTGCTGCCGAGCGCGATCAGAAGCACGAGGCC
Source organism: Methylocella sp. (assembly GCA_050728715.1). GTDB lineage: Bacteria > Pseudomonadota > Alphaproteobacteria > Rhizobiales > Beijerinckiaceae > Methylocapsa. The sequence goes on along the minus strand of JBOHJT010000387.1, from coordinate 475 downwards.
GATCTGGGTATAGAGATTGTCGGCCTCGCCGAGATAGGTCAGCGCGCCGACCACTCCGAGCAGGGCCAGCGGCACGGCGAGGATCACGGAGAGCGGCAGGATCCAGCTCTCATACTGCCCCGCCAATACGAAATAGACGAGCAACAGCGCGAGGCCGAAGACGAAATAGATCTGCGAGCCGGCCGCCTTCTCCTGGTAGGACATCGCGGTCCATTGGTAGCCCGTTCCGACCGGCAGCGCCTGCGCGCCGATCTGATCCATGATATCGAGCGCCTGGCCCGAGCTGAAGCCGCTGGCCGCGCTGCCGACGACCGTAGCCGATGGATAGAGATTGTAGAGGCTGATCACCGGCGGACCCTGGACCTCCTTGACGTCGACCACCGTTCCGATCGGCGTCATGGTTCCGTCGCCCGCCTTGACCTTGAGGTTCTGGATGTCGTCGACGGTCGCGCGGTAGCCGGGCAGCGCCTGCGTA
>JBOHJT010000386.1:0-2032 GCA_050728715.1 Methylocella sp. | reverse complement strand
GGCGAACTTTGCCGTAACTGGCGTCGATCCACACATCGGGCCAGCGCACGACCGGCTAACCTGGCTCTTGGAGCCGCCCATGGTCTTCACGAGATCATCGATGGAACGGGTCGAGACTGGACATGGACCTCCCGAATGACTGCCGATGACCGCCGCAAGCCGCTCGATCGGATCACCGATGGAACAAAGCTCGAGAGCACCGCGAGCGCGATCGGAACCACTACCTCACGGCTGAAATAAACCGAATCGGAATGGTCGCAAGCGTCGAGTCCGAAACGGAGGCGCCCCCGCCCTAGACGGTGATCGATGACACTTCGCGCATGGGCGTATTCACCTTCGATAGATCTAAGCGATGGGAGCGGCGAGACCCCGGCGGGGGCCGTCGCCGTTTCCTATTTGCCGCGAAGCTTATCCTTCAATCCGCCCACGGCATTCTGAATCTTGCCGGCGGCCTTGTCGCTCTTGCCTTCGGCTTCAAGCTTGGTGTCACCAGCGGCTTTGCCGGCGGCTTCCTTGACCTTTCCTTTCGCCTGCCGTGCCGAGCCCTCGATACGATCCTTGTCCATGTCGTCTTCCTTTCTTTCAATGAGAGGACATCTACTGTTTGCCTTGAGAGCCTATGGCAATGCAAGAATGGCGTAAAAGTTCCGTTCTACGATGGGGGGGATTGGTTTCGCTCCGGGATCTGGCGCCAAGAGACACCCGAGAGAAACCGGCAAGTTCCTCATCGAGCCACGTGGAGGGGAACCAACAGTTTGCCCTCGCGTTGCCAACGTTCCACCATCCTCAAACCTCGGAGACAAATATGAGCTTAGGGAAAGGCGCGCTGCTTTGGCTGATCGGAATTCCGCTTCCTATCATTATTCTGCTAGTGATGTTTTGGCGCTAGTCCGGCTCCAAAGCCGTGCCTGGACAGATGAAAACGCCGCGCTGGCGGGAAGTGAGACCTTCGCTTCCCGCCAGCCCTGCCGATGGAGAACGTGAATGGTGAATCTTCTTATTGGCGCGCTCATCACCTTCGTGGTCGTCATTCTGGTGCTGTACCTTTTGGAGATGCTGCCGATCGACGGCCGCGCAAAGCAGATCGTGCGCGTGATTGTGATAATCATCGGTATCATCTCGCTGCTAAAGTATCTTGCGGTGTTTTGAGGCTTGGCAGCTTCGGGCCGTTGGTGTGATATTCGCCGGGGTTGCATCCGGCGCACGGGCGGGACGCTGGAAAACCGCGATCTCATCCTTGCGTAGCACTAGCTGTGCCGTCAGCGTCTTCGCGTGGTGAACGCGCGGGTTTTCGACGGCCTGCGCTCCCGCGTTCTCATTGCGCGAGGCGGTCCAGCGACGCCGTCAGGCTTACGGTCAAGCCCTCCCGGTTCCAGTCGCGGGAAATCTGGCCGGCCAATTGGCCCGTCACGGTCAGCCGGGCGAGTAAGCTGCCAAACCCTTCTTTTTCAGGGTCCCCGTCAAGCGGCGGCCCGCCGTGCTCCCGCCATGCCAGCAGGAGTTCGTCCTTCCACACGGACCAGGTTACAATGACGCGGCCGCTTTGAATCGATAACGCCCCATATTTGGCGGCGTTTGTCGCCATCTCATGCAGCAGAAGGGCCATGCCCGTGACGGCATTCCCACCAATGGGCACGTCAGGTCCCTCCAGGGTGACCCGCGCATCCTCTTCGGTGACGTAAGGAGAAACGATCGTCCGGACCAGAGCCGGCAAACTCGTCGCTCGACCGGATTTTCCCCCTCCCCCGGTGAGGTCAGGGAGCGTGAGTTCATGGGCGCGCGCGAGAGCCGCCAGCCTTTCCCGGACTGCCTCGGCCAAGTCCTTAGGCGTACCGGCAGTGCGCGCGCTGAGCGTCACCACGCTGCCCGCAAGCGCGAACAGGTTTTTCACGCGGTGATTCATCTCCCTGAGGAGAAGGCGCTGCTGCTCCTGAGCCCGTCTGCGCTCGGTGATGTCGATGAACGTGGTGACCGCGCCGCAGAGCTCGCCATCGCGGACGAGGGGGTAAGACCAATATTCGACCGGGAAGCT
>JBOHJT010000385.1:0-2057 GCA_050728715.1 Methylocella sp. | reverse complement strand
AGTCAATGGCGTTAACATGGGCCCACATACCTACAATGACACGCATCGCCGGGCCGAATTCTTGAACGCAATCGGCGGCCCCACGAGCCCTTACAACATCCACTACGACGTAACCGTTGCGGCCACACAGAAGATAACCGTAGCCACGTCCGCCGGCCATAGCGCGATCATCGCCGACAACGGCGGCTGCGCCGTGGTGGGCGGTCTCGACATGAACTTCTTTGACGGGTATTTCTCCACGACCGTTCTCAACGCGGTTGGCGGCGACCCGACCTCCTTCGTGATCTTCCTGATGCGCGACGTTGCGTTCTACCAAGGCACTCCGGCCAACTGCTGCACCCTGGGGTATCACGGCACGCTCAACAATATGCAGACCTACGCCCCAATCGATTACGACACCACCGGATTCTTCGGTAGCACTTTCGAAAATGTTTCGGTTGCGGCGCATGCAATTGGCGAATGGCTAGACAATCCGCTCGGTACCAATCCGACCCCCGCATGGGGAAACATTGGAGAAGATGTGGGGTTTTGCACGCACACATGGGAAGTTGGCGACGTGTTGAGCGGTACCAATTTTCCGGCGATCACGATGCCTAACGGAGTCACTTACAATCCGCAGGAGACCGCATTTTGGTCATGGTTCTATTCCGCGAACCACGATCCTTTCTTCCAGAACGTCGAGGCTGGCGGTAAGTATTCCATGAATGGCACCTTCACCGGCCCTTCAAAGCTATGCCCGCCGGGTGGAACCCGCCTGAACTAAGACTGTTTCTGGCCGGCGCACCTGCTTGACTCTGGCAGTTACGGAGCCGCGCGAGAGGACCCGCGCTCGTGTATTCGAGCTTTTTTGTTTCGATAACCTAAGGGTGGCCGGACCGGATCGGGCATCTCGTGTGACGACCTCGAATGCGTCAGCGAACCTTACACTTGGACGCCTTCCGGCAACGGGTTAAACCATCATGGCGCCGCCGCTGCCTGCCTGGAATTGCACCTGAAAATTGATCGATCTTACAAATTGAAGAAGAGGCCGCTGTTTCGGCCTTGTAAGGTTTTTGCTCCAATCGTACCAAAATGTTTCACGTGAAACATTTTGGTACGATTGGCGCCGCAGGGAACGAGCCCCAGCTTGTGGGTTTGCATGAGCCTTCCCCTTCACCAAGTCTGCCAATTTGCGCTTTCCTCCCGCCTTTGCGCCGGGGCCACATTTGGCCTAGGATGGAGACAACGATAGCCGGAAGGGCAGGAAGGAAGCGCCATCATGCCAGGTTCTCCCGCGAAGGCCGCCGTGGCCGGACCTCGCTCGGTCGCGCTGATCGGCCCATATGGAAGCGGCAAGTCCACCTTGTTCGACGCTTTGATGGCCGCGGCCGGCGCGCCCCTTAAACGTCCCGGCGATATTCGCAAGCGGGTCGTGACCACCGAGTTGAGGCTTGGACATTGCTCCTTTCTGGCCGATCGCTGGTCGATCCTGGATTGCCCCGGTTCGGTCGAATTCGCCTATGAGACGGAAGGGGCGCTCGCGGCGGTCGATCTCGCCATTGTGGTCTGCGAGCCGACGGCCGGCCGGGCGTCCAGCGTGCCGCTCTTGCTGAAGGCGCTTGAGGAATACGGCCTCCCTCACCTTATCTTTGTCAATAAGATCGACACGCTTGCCGGCTCCTTCGACGACACGCTCGCGGCGCTCCAGACGCATTCGCAGCACCCGCTAGCGCCACGCCAATTGCCGATCCGCGAGGGCGATGCGGTGACAGGCTACGTCGATGTCGTGAGCGGACGCGCCTACCGGTACGGCGCTAACCAAGCCGCGGAGCCAATCGAGATTCCAGCGCAATTCCGCGATCCCGAGAAACAGGCGCTCGATGGGCTGGCCGAGGTTCTGGCCGACCAGGACGATGCTCTCTTGGAAAAACTTATCGAGGAAATCGCACCGACATCGGCGGAAATCTACCAGCACTTGCGCAAGGACCAGGCCAGCGGCACGATCGTCGAGGTCCTGCTTGGATCGGCCGCGCGAGGGCAGGGCATCTTGCCGCTTTGGAAGACGATGCGGCATGACG
>JBOHJT010000384.1:0-2087 GCA_050728715.1 Methylocella sp. | reverse complement strand
CCTTGGGCCCGCGGGAGGGCAGCCACGGCCTCGCCCCGCAAGAGGCAAGCGGCGCTTCGCCGCGATGAACGATGCCGGCTGGCCCCGCGCGATTACGCCATGTACGATTGCGCGGATCACCGGGGGAGTTCAGCGGGCAAAAGGATCCATTCCGGATTCGCCCGCGGGCAAGCGAAGATGGCCGCGCGGAGTGCCCTCGTCCAGGCGGACAGCGATGGGCGACGCGCCCGGCCGACCGTGGCCGGACGCGTTCGGCATGCGGGAGCCGAATTCGACGCGGACATGACCGTCAATGCGCTCGCAACCGGCGGTTTCCTCGACCGGCGCGACAGCCGTTTGAAGCGCGCCGCATCGCTCGGTCGCGCGCGATGCGGTCTCGTTGCTGGATTGAAGCTCGTTGGCCCGCGCGGGTTTGCCAGAGCCAAGGCAAACAGCGGCGGCGCAACAGCCGACCGAAACAAAAATATCGCGCAAATTCATTTGGAGCCTTAACGATTCGTTGAATTACGGGGGTCGATTTTGTTGACCCTACAATGAGGCGATATAATGATACGTTAACATTTATCCTCGCCAATCTCCCAGGGTCGCTTGGATTAACGCGAGAGCCGCGACGGCGGCCGTGTCGGCACGCAAAATGCGTGGGCCGAGCCCCAGGCGCAACACACAGGGCAAGCCAAGAAGCGCCGCGCGTTCCTTGGCGTCGAAACCGCCTTCCGGGCCGATCAAAACGGCGAGCGCGGGGAGCCCTTTGGCATCGGCGCGGGGGCGCAGCGCCGCCAAGGGATCGCCGGATGGCGCTCCTTCGTCGCAAAAGATGAGGAGGCGGTCTTTTTCCCAAGCGCCGAGAAGCGCGCCGAGCGTTATCGCGGGAGCGATTTCTGGAATCGACAGAATACCGCATTGCTCGGCGGCTTCGATCGCATGGGCGTGCATCCGTTCGCAATTGATCCGGCTGGTCTGGGTCCGGCTGGTCAGCACCGGGCATAGCAGTCCGGCTCCCATTTCCACCGCCTTTTCAACCATGTAATCCTGTCTTGCCTGTTTCAGCGGCGCGAACAGATAATGCAGATCGGGACGCGGCTCCTGCGGCCGTGTTAACTTGTCGACAGAGAGCGTGACATATTTGCGGTTGGAAGCGGCAATCCTCGTTTCCCATTCGCCGTCGCGGCCATTGAAAACAAGGATTCTCGCACCTTCGGATAGTCGCAACACATTGCGGACATAATTTACCTGAACCTGATCGAGAGCGATTTCCGCCGCCTGGGCTAAAGGGGGATTGACATAGAGGCGCCGCGCGGCGAAATCATAGCGGGACATGCGGGCGCTCGACATGGCCGAAGGCGCGCCGCGACCCGCGAGAATTGGTCACGCTCGCACGCGCGGCGGTGTTTGCTATGAACGCACGCGATTTCGCTAGCCGCGATTCAGCACGTGTCCTCGCGTAAGAGGCCGCGGCTGCGACAATCACGTGTGCTTTGCAAAGAATAGGCACAACACATCGATACGTCACGGAAAGGTTCGCATCATGATGCCACATAGGCGCATTGGCTCCCTGCGTAAAGCCGCGTTTGCCGCCACGGCCTTGATCCCATTCCTGGGCTGCGGCACGGCTTATGCCACCGATTGCAACCAGGATATCGGGGCGCTCACCAAGAAGCGTCAGGGCATCATCGATCAACTCAATAAACTCGCCCAGGGCGGCAAGAAACAGCTCGATCCGGTAGCCTCTTGCCCGAAGCTGCGCGCGCTGGTAGCCGTCGAGCATGAGCTCCTTGCTTATTTAACAAAGAACAAGGATTGGTGCGCGGTTCCCGACGAGGCTTTCCAAAATATTGCGGCGAGCACCGGCAAGTCCGGCAAGGTCGCCAATCAAGCCTGCACGGTCGCGGCGAAGATGAAGAAAGCACAAGAGCAGCAGGCCTCCGGCGCGCTCAACGTGCCACAGCAGAAGCTGCCCGCCGGGCCATTGTGACGGGGCACCCAACCGGGCCAGAAGCTCCCGCGCGCGATCAATCCCCGCAGGCCATTCTTGCCGCGTCCTCCGGCAAAGCCGCGCACAGGCCCACCCCTCTGCCAGATTCGATTGC
>JBOHJT010000383.1:0-2108 GCA_050728715.1 Methylocella sp. | reverse complement strand
GGCTTGTCCGAGCCCTTGCCGGCGGCATGCGATCGGCCGCCAGGCGCCGATCGCTTCGCGAGGACGCGCGGGACAATGGCGCCGGTAGGGCCCAAAGCCGATCCGGTGGATATTTCCTGCTCGGATTTCTTAATCGCCGCCACCTGCTCTTGTGAGTCCAAATCCTGCTTCGAAGAGTTTCCTGCCGACCGGCCGGCGGGCGGCGAGGCTGCTTGCTTGCTCGCCTCGGTAACCCTCGCCGTTTTTCGCTTGAGGGCGAGAATCGCCGCCGCGGCCACCTTGCTCGCGGCGGCGTTTTGCGCGGCGCGAGTTGGGGACTCGACGGCCTTGCGCACGGTCGCCGCCGGTTTGGCGGCAACGCGGCGCGAAACCTCCATGGCCGGCGTCTTTTTCGGCGCGGCCGCCGGCTTTCCCCGTGCCGGCTTATTGACGGAGGCAGGCCTTGCGGTTTTGCCCGCCGCCGATTTTGCGTTCGCGCGCGCGGACGCGCCGCGTTTGGCGCGGGCGAGCCCCGGCTTGGCGCTCCGACTCGCGCCGTTCTTCGCGGCGCGGACCGAGTTGCTCGCGCGCGGCGTGGCACGTGCCGCCGAAGCTTTTTTCCTGACCGCCGGCTTTGCCGCGACCGGGCTCTTGGCGCGGCGGGTCGCTGCGGCCGTTTTTGGTTTCGTTTTGCGCCCGCGTTTGCTGGTGGGGAGCTTCCGGGCGGCAAGCGCACGCGCGGCGGCGGCCCGCTTGGCTTTGAGCATGGCGGATTGTTTCGACGCTCTTGCCTCGGGGGTTCCCGGCTGTTTCGCCTGTTTTGTCTTGTTCGCCTGTTTTGTCTTGGACGATTTCATGGTCTTCTTGACAGACGCCATAACAAGCGCGCTCCTTTTTCCTGTCCCGCTTTGGAGACGAGACGGCTCTCGACGGCGGACAAACGCTCCGCCGTTCGGAAACTCTGAATTTCGGCCCTGGAGAGGCGCGAAGCGGGATGCTCCTAAACGACGATCGTCCGTCCTTGGCTTGGCCGGATTGACGCAACGAGATATTTTCGGCCACGCCGTCAGGGAACTCTTGTCCTGGCGCCCTTAAAGCCTCCAAGACGCGGACGACAGGAGACCGCAAATTCCTACGATTAACGGCCACCAAGAAACAGTGTGGCACAAAAAGAGGCAAAGATCAAAAGATATACTGCCCGCGGGCAGCTTCAACCCCGGTTTTCCGGCTACGCGCCGGATTTTTTACGCGATCGCAGCAACCGGCCGGACAGAACCGTGGCGTTAGAGCATGTCCCGAAGAAATTGCTCGGCCTTTTCGATTCCGGCATGCTCCAACTCTTTGATTCTGAGCGTTTCCTTGTCGATTACGTGATTCCACGCGACCGGGAAACGCTCTAGTCTCCTTGGCCTGGATTTGCGGAAAAATAAGCCTCTAGCTTGCCGCGAGTGCCGTCGAATGTCTTGGCATCCGGGGGGGCATCGCGCTTAATCGTGATATTTGGCCAGGATCGCGCCATGTCGAGGTTAAGCTTAAGCCACTTTTCGAGCCCCGATTCGGTATCCGGCTTGATCGCCTCGGCCGGGCACTCGGGCTCGCAGACGCCGCAGTCGATGCATTCATCCGGATGGATCACGAGCATATTCTCGCCCTCGTAGAAACAATCCACGGGGCAGACTTCGACGCAATCCATGTATTTGCACTTGATGCAGTTTTCGACGACGACATAGGTCATGATCATCTTCCTTCGCGGGCGAACGCCGCATCGCCAGCGCGGCCAGTCAACGGCCCAATGCCACGGGTCATGGAGAATAGCTGCCGGTTCCGCTCTCGACTTGCTATGCCATTGACGTAACGCGACGTCGCGAACGCCGGCATGGACCGGACCTCCATGGTATCACTTTTGCCAAAACTTCTCGGAAAAACCGCCTTCGCCCGCGCGGCACCTTGACGACGCCCGAGTCCGGCACTCGATCTATTCCATGTGGATGATTTGCTTTAGCGCTGTTGGTCCAAATAGTCCACGGATTTTTGTAAGATTTTTGCAAGTACCCCGGATGCTTCCGCGGCGCTGTCCGGGGAGTGTTCACGTTTTTTAAATAGACCATTGGCCGGGCCGGGCAGGGGAC
>JBOHJT010000382.1:0-2109 GCA_050728715.1 Methylocella sp. | reverse complement strand
CCGGATACGTTCTTCACTTCGCGAGTCCCGGTCGCGGATGTGACTCTACTTCGGTGGCAGACGCCGCGCGCAAGCACCGCAAGCGAATATATCACGAGTGAATTATGGCCTTTGGCCGGGGGTCACAATCGGCGCCGGTCGCGAGCCAGTGAGACGGGGTGTTAGGGCTTCGGCGAGAGCCCTGATGCTGGTGGAAAACAGCTGAGAATGCGGGACCCGGATTCGCCCGGAGTCCAAGCGAAGCCGCGGCTCCGGTGCCGGAACGTGCACCATCATCTTTCGAGTGATTTAACTTTATCCTTAATTTATGCCCCAGGCCACCATCCGCGATGCGTGCGAATTTTCAACGATTAAGCTCTAGCGACTCACCCGGCCGCCCGGTATTCTGAGGCCATGCCGCGCCTCCCGCGAAACAACGCGCCCCGCGTTTCCGCTATCGCCTATCTCGAAGTGACCCACGCGGGCGAGACCTATCGCATCAATTTGCGGCGAACGGCCGCCGCGCGCCGCTTTACCTTGCGGGTCCGGGCGGCGACACAGGACGTTGTCTTGACAATGCCCGCGCGGGGAAGCCTCAGCGAGGCAAGGTCCTTCGCTGGCCGGCACGCGGCCTGGATCGGCGCAAAACTGCGCCGGTTACCGGAAATGATCCCCCTCGAGCCGGGAGCGTTCGTTCCCTTGCGCGGAACGTTGCATCAGATTACCCATTGGCCCGCGAAGCGCGGGAGAGTCTGGCTCGAAGACGGCGCGGCTAGTGCGGGGAGCATGCCCTTGCTTTGCGTGAGCGCCGGGGCGCCGTTCGTGGCCCGCCGGGTGCGCGACTTTCTCGTCAAGGAGGCTGGGCGAGACATCGCGGCCGCAGTCGCGAGCCACACCAAGAAACTTGGGGTTGGCCCGCGCAAGATCACCTTGCGGGATACGACGAGCCGGTGGGGATCGTGCTCCTCGTCAGGCGCGCTCAGCTTTTCCTGGCGCCTGATCATGGCGCCCCGTTTCGTCCTTGATTATCTCGCGGCGCATGAAGCGGCGCATCTCTTGCATATGAATCATTCCGCCGCATTCTGGGCCGCGGTCGGGCGCTTGACGCCTAATACGGAGCGAGCGGAGGCCTGGCTCAAGGCACATGGCTCCGGCCTGCTTCGCTTCGGGGCGAACCAGGCTTAGAGTGCATTTCCGCGCGTCGCGGAAAAGCTCAACTTGCTGAAGATGGCACCTTGGCGGCGGTCTCGCTGAGGCGCTTGCGGTAAAGCGCGGCGAAATCGATCGGATCGATGTAAAGCGGCGGAAAGCCGCCCGCGCGCACGGCGTCGGCGATAATTTGGCGCGCGAAGGGAAACAAAAGGCGGGGGCACTCAATCATGACGACCGGATGCATGTCGTTTGGGGCAATATTGCGCAGCCGGAACAGACCCGCATAGTCGAGCTCGAACTTGAACAGAAGACCAGCGCCCTCGCCCGCCGACCCTTCGAGAAGAATATTCACCTCGAAGTCGGCTTCCGCGACTTGCCGCGCATTGACATTGACCTGGATCGAAATATTCGGCGCTTTCTCTTGCGGCCCCAGGGAGCGCGGCGCGTTCGGGTTCTCGAATGAAAAATCCTTGGTGTATTGCACCATCGCGTTGATCGATGGCGCAGTGCCGTCCTGCGAGCCGTTGCCGTTGCCTTGTCCATCAGCCATCGTGAAAGGATCTCCCGCGGCTGCGGGTAGCACGGATGCCGGTTTGCGACAAGCGGACCCAGGATGCAACATCGTGCCTGCTAGTTTCATGCATAATTCCGTCGCAAAAATCCAATAGGGCCGAACACGGAACTCTCCCGGAGCTGCCTTGCGCCATGCCAAAGGACGCGCCTCGCCTCTATTTGATCACGCCGCCTATCTCCGATTGGACCCCTTACCCGGTCCTCTTCGAGACGGCGATGGCGGCGTGCGACGTGGCTTGCGTGCTTTTGCGAACCAGCGCGGACGACGACGGCGAAAAAGAGAGGATCGTGCGCGCGCTCGTCCCCTTGGTGCAAAAGCGCGGCGTTGCTTGTCTGGTCGCCGACGATCCTCAATGGTCGGTCCGCGCCAACGCCGATGGCGTCCATATCGATGGAAGCGGGGAA
>JBOHJT010000381.1:0-2155 GCA_050728715.1 Methylocella sp. | reverse complement strand
GCTTGATGCAAGACGATGAGAATCCTGCGGCGAGAGCTGGAGACTGCTGGCATCGTTCGCAAGATAAAAAATATCAGACCGGACCTCTGGGGAGAGGAGCCCGATTTTGCTGCAACTGCGAAATAACCGCCAAAATCAGGGCTTTTGGCAAAAATGGCAAGAGCGAAACGCTGAGTTTGTTGAGGAACCCAGGCACTATCTCGCGGCGTCCGGCGATCAGCCCGGCATAGCCCGCCTCGGCGACCTCCATGGCGGTGGAATTCGGGAGACGAGCGAGGTCCATGTTTGGCCCGAACCCCGCGCGGGCCTGGAAATCCGTTTTGGTGTAGCCGGGACACAGCGCCGACACCGTGACGCCCTGCGAGCGCAATTCCTGCGAGAGGGCCAGCGAGAACGAAAGAATGAAGGATTTCGACGCGTAATAGGCCGCCATGCCGGGGCCGCCAGGGAAGTAGGCCGCGACCGAAGCGACATTTAGGATTTTTCCTCGTGCCGCGCGAATGGCCGGCAGAAAACACAAAGTTATTTCAACGACCGCACGAATATTGAGATCGACGATCGCGAGCTGCTCGGCCGGATCGAGACCGGCGGCCTCCCCGGCAAGGCCAAAGCCGGCATTATTGACCAAAATCTCTGGCGTGGCGCCAGCGGCGTCGAGCGCGGCGGCGATTTGGGTTGCCGCGTCGTGTTCGATCAGATCGAACACCAGCACCAAGGGCCGCGGCCTGCCGGATGCCGCGATTTCACCGGCGAGCGCTTCGAGCTTGGCGCGGCTGCGTGCCACAAGAGCGAGATCATGGCCATGCCGGGCGAAGACGCGGGCAAGACCGGCGCCAATCCCGCCGGAGGCGCCGGTAATCAGGGTGACGCGGCGCGTCTCGCGGCCGTGTTGCCTCAAACCCGTCCCGCTCACGGTTTCCCTTTCGCGGCGGACGCAGACCAGGGACCTTCGAATGGGGCGTCCCGCGGCATTTGTCCGGCGACCCGCTGGCGCAGCAAGACCATGTCGCGCGTCGAAACGCCAAGAAGTCCGGCGATGCGCCAGATCGCATTTTCCTCGAATTCGCCGGCCACGCCGTCTGCAAACGCGATGTCCCACAGCATCTCAACGATTTTTTGGCGCCCATTGTCGTCGAGAGCGCGTTTTAGGACTCTGGTGAAATGGTAGAAATCGACCGCCTCGCGGTCGCTTTGCTCCGCCGTTGCGATCAATTCCGAGACTTGTTTCGCGTCGAGGCCGAACCGCTCCGCGATGATTGTTTTCAACCGCCGCCGCTCGGCGAGGTCCGTCTGGCCGTCGACATTGGCGACATGAACCAACAAGGCCACCGCCGCGAGACGATAATCCTCCTCGCCAAAACTCCGGGCGGGCGGATCCGCGCCGGCGATCTCGGCGATAAAGCTTTTCAAGGCATCGAACATTCCGGCTCTCCGTACAAGGTGCGCTCAAGTATAGAGTGCGCAGGTGCCAAACGCCTCCGCGCCAACTACCGCAGCAGCAGACAGGTCCAAAAGCCCTCGGGACGACGATAGGCGCGGCGCAAGCCGGCGATCCAGGCCTGACACTTTTGCCGCGAGGGAAAGCAGAGTTTATCATCCCGCCAGTCGATGAGGGTTTGCCCGTTGCCAGCTTCAAAGCGGCGGCCGCCGGAAAAATGCCCAAGCCAGACGGAGGTCCAGGGCAAATCTTCCGCCGTGGCCGCCGGGGGCGCCCAGACCGGCGCGCCAACCTGACAGGCGACGCCAACGCTTGCCGGATCTCCCCCGGCGGCGGGAGAAGCCGTGCCCGAAGCCGAAGCGGCGGCTTGACCGGCACCGCAAAAGCTCAAAAACGCGGCGACGAATAAAGGCCCCGGCGCCAGGGGCCACCCCCTGACCGCCACGCCTATTTTTCCGTCGCGGGTCATGCTTAGCGTCCTGCCATCCTAACCACGTTCGGACCCTTGCCCGTCAAGGCGTCTCGCCGCAAGCGCCATTCCACGGGACTAGCCGGATCGACGGCGCCGCAATTCGCAGGCAGACGAGTTTGCTTTCCGGCCCGCGGGTCACCTCGAAATGGGCGCGCGCCGCATCCTCGTTGTTGAAAGCCGGTTTCGCAAGACCGCTAGGCTGGGAAAGCGCCCCTGCCCCGAACTTACGTTCAGTGCATGTTGCC
>JBOHJT010000380.1:0-2236 GCA_050728715.1 Methylocella sp. | reverse complement strand
CGAGCCCCGCGTCGCCAAGATGCTGCAGATCGCGCAGGCGCTTGAAGGGCTTTATTCGAATGCGTCCACTCATGCGGCGGGGATTGTCATCTCCGGCCGGCCGCTGGAAGAACTCGTGCCGCTTTACCGCGATCCGAAGTCCGCCATGCCGGCAACCCAGTTCAACATGAAATGGGTCGAGGCCGCGGGCCTCGTGAAGTTCGATTTTTTAGGCCTCAAAACGCTGACCATCGTCGCCAACTGCCTCAAGCTTCTGAAAAGGCGCGGGATCGAAGTCGACCTTGCGAAAATTCCCCTGGACGACAAACAAACCTATGCGAAGCTCGAACGCGGCGAAACGGTGGGTGTCTTCCAGCTTGAAAGCGCCGGGATGCGCAAGGCCCTGGCCGACATGCGAGCGGACCGCTTCGAGGACATTATCGCGCTTGTTGCCCTCTACCGGCCGGGCCCGATGGCGAATATCGCCGCCTATTGCGCGGCGAAGCGCGGCGAGGAAGCCGCGGACTTCATCCATCCAAGGATCGCGCCGATCCTCAAGGAGACCTTTGGCGTCATCATCTATCAGGAACAGGTGATGCAAATCGCCCAGGTTCTCGCCGGATTTTCGCTCGGCGAGGCGGATCTCTTGCGCCGCGCCATGGGGAAGAAGATCAAGGCCGAGATGGCCGCGCAGCGCAATCGTTTCGTCACCGGCGCGGTCGAACGCGGCCTCGATGAAGCGCGGGCAGACGAGATTTTCGACCTCCTCGCCAAATTCGCCGGCTACGGTTTCAACAAGAGCCATGCGGCGGCCTATGCGCTGATCGCTTATCAAACAGCGTACCTCAAGGCTAATTATCCGGTCGAATTTTTAGCTTCCTCGATGAACCTCGACAAATCGAATACCGACAAGCTCGCCGAATTCTGCAACGAGGCGCGGCGTTTGAAGATCGCGGTCTTGCCGCCGTCGGTGCAAATGTCGGGCGCGGATTTCGAGCCCGCCGATGGCAGTGGCGAACCGGCCATCCGCTATGCGCTTTCGGCGATCAGGGGTGTCGGCGAGGGGCAGGCGCGGGCGCTGGCGACAATCAACGGCAGTGGCGAAACGGCTCGCCCTTCGAGGCCCGCGTTTCGCGATTTGAGCGATTTCGCGGCAAAACTTAATCCGCGCGAGATCAATAAGCGCATGCTCGAAAGCCTCGCCTGCGCCGGCGCCTTCGACGAGCTCGAGCCCAACCGCGCGCGGGTTTTTGCCGGCGCCGACGCCATTCTCGCCGCCGCGCAGCGGCGCCAGGACGAGCAGCTTGCCGGGCAAAGCGTGCTGTTCGGCGGCGAAAATCTCGACCCCATCGTGTTGCCGAAGGTCGAGCCGTGGTCGCTCGCCGAGCGGCTGCGGCGCGAGTTCGAGTCGGGCGGGTTCTTTCTGTCCGGCCATCCGCTCGATGCCTATGCCGCGATCCTCGCGCGGCTGCGAGTGCAGCGCTTCGCCGAGTTCGCCAGCACGGTCAAGCAGGGCGCCTCCGCCGCGCGGCTCGCCGCGACAGTGCTCGAGCGGCACGAGCGCCGGACAAAATCCGGCGCGAAGATGGGGATCGTTAACCTCTCGGATCAATCCGGCCAATATGAAGCGATTTTGTTTCAGGAAGGTCTCAATCAATATCGCGATCTTCTCGAGAAAGGCGCCTCCGTGCTCGTTTGCCTGCAAGCTTCCCTTGAAGGCGAGGATGTGCGGGCCCGCATTGTTTCCGTCGAGCCGTTGGATAGCGCGGCGAGCCGGATCGGGAAGGGTCTACGTGTCTTTTTGCGCGACAAGGATCCGATTGGCGAGATCGCGCGGAATCTGCGTGCGGAGGGGGACGGCGAAGTGTCGCTCATTCTCCTCACGAACAGCGGCGAGGTCGAAGTGAAGCTGCCGGGCAAATTTTCCGTTTCGCCGCAAGTCGCGGGCGCGCTCAAGGCGATCCCAGGGATCGTCGCGGTGGAGCATGTGTGAGGTTTTTAAACGTGACGGAGGGACAGATGATGAAGCTCTATTGGGCACCGCGCACGCGTTCGCTGCGCGCGCTTTGGGTTCTAGAGGAAGCGGGTGTTCCCTACGAACGCGCCCGGCTCGATCTCGCAGCCGGCGACCAAAAGAGCGCGGAATTTCGCGCCGTCAATCCGATGGCAAAGGTTCCCGCGCTGACCGACGGGCATCTTGCGGTCGCGGAATCCGGCGCCATTTGCGCCTACGTCGCGGAGGCGGTCCCGCAAGCAG
>JBOHJT010000379.1:0-2286 GCA_050728715.1 Methylocella sp. | reverse complement strand
AGCGGCTACTGTACGGCGTCATGTTTTTGTCCGTAGAACGGTGATTGACGAAAAATCTTTGAGGCTCGCGACGATCTTGCGGGGACAGCACGGCCGAAGTGCAGTCGATCGGAACAACGTCCCGAGAACGATCGTGAGAGGCGAGCCTAGAGCGTCTTCATTGTTGATGGAATCGCCGGAGGATTCCAGCGGAGCGATATTTGTGATTCCCTTTCGCCGTTGATTCGACAGAGGGAACCGTGATGGGTAAGCCTTATTCGTTGGACCTGCGTGAGCGTGTCATGGCAACGGTGGATGCCGGGACAGGCGCATATTCCGTGGCCGCAATGTTTCAGGTCAGCGTGTCTTATATCTACAAAGCCTTGCGGCGGCGGGAGATCAGCGGAGAGACGCGCGCCCGTCCCTGGGCAGGCGGTCCTAAACCGAAGCTCGCCGCACATGACGAAGTCCTTCGCGCCCGTGTCATGAGCGAGCCCGATGCTACGCTTGCCGAGCTACAAGCCTGGCTCCTGGCCGAGCACGCCATGAAGGCCAGCATCGGTTGCCTTTGGAAAAGGCTGCGGCATCTCGGGCTCACGCTAAAAAAAAGTCGTTGCGCGCCGCCGAACAAGACCGTGCCGATATCGCCGAGGCGCGCGAGGAATGGCGTGCGGGCCAGCCCGATCTGAAACCTGAAAATCTCGTCTTCATTGATGAAACCGGAGCAAAGACCAATCTGGTGCGGCTCTATGGGCGTGCTCCGCGTGGACAACGGCTCGTCGCGCCCGTGCCGCACGGCCATTGGATGACAACAACATTCGTTGCCGCCTTGCGTCACAATGAGATCACTGCGCCCTGCGTGTTCGATGGGCCGATGGACGGAGCGAGTTTCTTGACCTATGTCGAGCACTTTCTCGCTCCGGCCTTGCGCCAAGGTGATGTCGTCGTGATGGACAATCTCGCCAGTCACAAAGTTGCCGGCGTCAAAGAAGCGATCGAGCGAGCTGGCGCGACGCTTCGCTACCTGCCAGCCTATAGCCCCGACCTTAATCCAATCGAACAAGCATTCGCAAAGCTCAAAGCAGCTCTTCGCAAAACTGCCGCACGAACATTTGACGCCCTCCTCAAGGCGATAGCTCAAGCGCTCGCAGACTTCACAGCCCAAGAATGCGCAAATTATATCGCCAATTCGGGTTATCGCCGCCAATCATGAAAATGCTCTAGAGCAGGATGAGTTTTGCCTGAATCGGAGAGGGATTCCCAAATTGCAGCGTTTCTGATTCAAGTATCCCATATGGTGTTTGATTCGAAGGCAGGCGGGAAATGGCAAGACCCTATTCGATGGACTTGCGGGAGCGGGCTGTTGCGCGGGTTGAAGCGGGCGAGAGCGTGCGTGTGGTTGCTCGGGCGCTGAGCCTCAGCCCGTCGAGCGTGGTGAAATGGTCGCAGCGGTTGCGCGCGACAGGAAGCGCTGCGGCCGGGAAGATGGGCGGCCATCGGCCGCGCCTTCTGGTCGGCGCGTATGCCGCCTTTCTTCGGGAGCGGATCGCGCAAGGGGCTTTCACCTTGCGGGGTCTCGTGGCGGAGCTTGCCGGCCGCGGCCTTGAAGCCGACTATCGGACGGTCTGGAGCTTCGTCCATCGCGAAGGTCTGAGCTTTAAAAAAAAACCGTTCTGCCCAGCGAGCAAGACCGGCCCGACATCGCGCGCAAGCGGGCACGCTGGCAAAAGTATCAGGGGCTGGTTGATCCAAGGCGTCTCGTCTTCATCGACGAGACCTGGGCCAAGACGAACATGGCTCCGCTGCGCGGATGGGGGATACGTGGAAAGAGGCTCGCGGCCAAGGTGCCCTACGGCCATTGGAAGACGATGACCTTCCTCGCCGCCCTGCGCCACGATCGGATCGACGCGCCATGGGTCGTCGATGGTCCGCTCAACGGCGAGCTGTTCCGTCTCTATGTCGAGACGATTCTCGTCCCCACGCTGAAGCCGGGCGACATCGTCATCCTCGATAACCTCGGCAGCCACAAGAGCCAGGCCGTCCGTGCCGCGATCCGGGCGGCGGGGGCAAGGCTCTTTTTCCTGCCGCCATACAGCCCCGATCTCAACCCGATCGAGCAAGTCTTCGCCAAGCTAAAGCACCTCTTACGTCAAGCCGCCGAGCGGACCTTCGAAACCACCTGGAAGCGCATCGGCTCTCTGCTCGATTGCTTCTTTCCGAACGAATGCCAGGCCTACCTCGCCAATGCAGGATATGGTTCGACATAAAATCATCCTGCTCTAGTCGCGTGGACAATGACTCGTGGTG
>JBOHJT010000378.1:0-2306 GCA_050728715.1 Methylocella sp. | reverse complement strand
CTTGAAAGGATGATCGCAACGCCGACCACGCCAAAGCCGACCGGCAGTTCACCACCAGCGACGCGCGCATTAAGCTAAAGCATCTCTACCCGTCAATCTCACTGAATCGCGCCACTAGTGCTCTTTGCGAGCGGGTCGTCGCGGCGGTCGACGGGGGCGGCATGTCGCGCCGCCGGGCGGCTTTGCATCTTGCCGCCGGGATCGGCACGGCGATCAATTGGGTCCGGCGCTTCCGGGAAACCGGCGGCATTCCGCCTCGCAAGATGGGCGGGTATCGTGCGCGGCTTGTGGAACGGACCACGGAGAAAGTTTCACCTGTGCCAATTACTTCAAAAAGGCAGGGTATCACCAAACCTAAAGACATCACGCTTTACGCGCCCGCTTCGAACTTCGTCACCCAGACGCGGATTAGGTTGCGCGAAGCGGCATGACGCGCGGCGAGTCCTGAAGCGTCTCGCCGGCGATGAACTCACGCCTCGCCTGGCGCTTGAACTCGCCAATTCCCTAGGTCCCAGCTTTCTGGTCTTAGGGGCGCGCTCCACGATGAGGGCGTGGTTGGAAGCGATTTGCCACGTTTAGGTTTGTTGGCGGCTCGCACGGCACGGCGAAGCCATTGCCGGGTTCCCTTCGTGGCGCGGGCCTGCTATCCCGGCCTGCATGACCATCCATGCGCTCGAAAACATCCGCAATTTTGCCATTATCGCCCATATCGACCATGGCAAATCCACCCTCGCCGACCGGCTCATCCAGGCCACAGGCGCAATATCCGAGCGGGATATGGTCGAGCAGGTGCTGGATTCGATGGATATCGAGCGCGAGCGCGGCATTACCATCAAGGCGCAGACGGTGCGCCTCGCATACACGGCGCGCGACGGCAAGACTTATATCCTGAATTTGATGGACACGCCGGGCCATGTCGATTTCGCCTATGAAGTGTCGCGTTCGCTCGCCGCCTGCGAAGGTTCGCTGCTGGTGGTGGACGCGAGCCAGGGCGTCGAGGCGCAGACGCTCGCCAACGTCTATCATGCGCTCGATGCCGGCCATGAGATCGTGCCCGTCTTGAACAAGATCGATCTTCCCGCCGCCGAGCCCGAGCGCATCAAGCGGCAGATCGAGGATGTGATCGGGTTGGATGCCTCGCAGGCCGTGCTCATTTCGGCCAAGACCGGGCAGGGCATCGATCAGGTTCTGGAGGCGATCGTCACCCGCCTGCCGCCGCCGGAAGGCGACGACGCCGCGCCCTTGAAGGCGCTGTTGGTCGATTCCTGGTACGACGCCTATCTCGGCGTCGTCGTGCTTGTGCGCGTCATCGACGGGACGCTCAGGAAATACCAGAAAATCAAAATGATGGGAACGGACGCCCATTACGAGATCGACAAAATTGGGGTGTTCCGGCCAAAAATGCAGGATGTGGCGGAGCTTTTGCCGGGCGAAGTCGGTTTCAT
Source organism: Methylocella sp. (assembly GCA_050728715.1). Classification (GTDB taxonomy): domain Bacteria; phylum Pseudomonadota; class Alphaproteobacteria; order Rhizobiales; family Beijerinckiaceae; genus Methylocapsa. Next base: position 861 of record JBOHJT010000378.1, on the reverse strand, counting down.
CACCGCGCAGATCAAAGAGGTCGCCGACACGCGAGTCGGAGACACGATCACCGCCGCACGCCACCCTTGCGCCGAAGCGCTGCCCGGCTTTAAGCCCGCGCAGCCGGTGGTTTTCTGCGGGCTGTTTCCGGCCGATGCGGCGGATTTCGGCGATCTTCGCGCGGCAATGGGACGGCTTCGTCTTAACGACGCGAGCTTTTCCTACGAGATGGAAAGTTCGGCGGCTCTCGGCTTCGGTTTCCGCTGCGGGTTTCTGGGGCTCCTGCATCTCGAAATCATTGAGGAGCGGCTGGAGCGCGAGTTCAATCTCGATCTCGTCGCGACCGCGCCGTCCGTCATCTACCGGATTCTTAGGCGCGGCGGCGATGCGCTTGAATTGCATAATCCGGCCGATATGCCGGATCCGGCGAAGATCGAGGCAATCGAAGAGCCCTGGATTCGCGCGACGATCCTGACGCCGGACGATTATCTCGGCGCGGTATTGAAGCTGTGCCAGGAGCGGCGCGGCGTGCAGGCCGATTTGAGCTATGCCGGGAGCCGCGCGATGGTGATTTATGACTTGCCGCTCAACGAAGTCGTGTTCGATTTCTACGACCGGCTGAAGTCGATCTCGAAGGGCTATGCGAGTTTCGACTATGCGCTTACGGATTACCGCCCAGGCGATCTGGTAAAAATGTCGGTTCTGGTCAACGCCGAGCCGGTCGATGCGCTCTCCATGCTGGTCCATCGCGACGGCGCCGAGGCGCGGGGCCGCGCCATGGTTGAAAAGCTCAAGGAACTCATCCCGCCGCATATGTTTCAAATTCCGATCCAGGCGGCGATCGGCGGAAAGATCATCGCGCGGGAGACGGTCAGGGCGCT
>JBOHJT010000377.1:0-2349 GCA_050728715.1 Methylocella sp. | reverse complement strand
TGCCGTTTCGATCCAGGATGTCGATCAACTTCGGGCCGGTTACCGCTCGGCGGAAGCCAAGGTTCAAGGGCTCGAAGCGGCGCTCGCGCAGTTGCGCGCGCCGCTTGGCCGGGATCAGGAGATCGCAGCGCAACATGCGGCGGTCGATGCGGCGCGCGCGGCGGTGGCCATGGCAAAGTGGCGGCTCGACCAGCGCCACGTCGCCGCGCCAGCGGCCGGCACCGTCAACGACGTTCTTGCCCGCCCCGGCGAGACCATCCCAGCAGGCGCGCCGGTCGTGTCGTTGCTCCCTCCCGAAAATATCTTCGTGCGGTTCTTCGTCCCCGAGCCGATGCTTGCCGCGGTCCATCTGGGCGACCATGTTGCGCTAGCCTGCGACAATTGTCCAGCTGGGCTCGCCGCAACAATCTCTTTCATCTCGCCACAGGCCGAATACACACCGCCCGTCATCTACAGCGAGTCGAGCCGCGCGAAGCTCGTGTACAAGGCCGAGGCGCGGCCTCCTTTGCAACAAGCCCCCGTGCTCAACCCTGGCCAGCCGGTCGTGGTGCGGCCAATCGCGAAGGGTGGCTCGCCATGACGGACTTCACCATCGACGTCCGTGACTTGCGGAAGAACTTCGGCGCGCGAAAGGTCGTCGACGGGCTCACCTTGCAACTGGGCAGGGGCGAGATCTGCGGTTTTCTTGGCGCCAACGGCAGCGGCAAGACCACCACCATCCGGATGCTATGCGGGCTTCTTGTCCCCGATGGCGGGAGCGGCACTTGCCTTGGACACGACATCATCCGTGAAGCCTCGCTGATCCGCCGCGAGGCCGGCTACATGACGCAAAAATTCAGCTTCTACGAGGACCTGACGGTGTTTGAAAACCTCGACCTCGTCGCGAGCGTGTACGACGTGCCGAACCGGCGTGAAGCTGTCGCCGGAATCATGGACCGCATGCGGCTCGCCGATCGCCGCGAGCAGCTTGCGGGACAGCTCTCGGGCGGCTGGAAGCAGCGGCTCGCGCTCGCCGGCTGTGTTCTGCACCAGCCGAAAGTGCTGCTACTCGACGAGCCGACCGCGGGCGTCGACGCCAAGGCCCGCCGCGAGTTCTGGGACCTGATCCACGACATGGCCGGCGAGGGGCTGACCGTGCTGGTCTCGACCCACTACATGGACGAGGCGGAACGATGCCAACGCATCGTCTATCTTGCCGACGGGCGCATCGTCGTGCAGGGAGCGGCGGCCGAGGTCTCCGCGCATTCAGGACTCGTCATTTTCGAGGCCACGGGCGGAGATTTGGACACGGAAGCCCGGCGGTTGCGGCACACGCCCGGTGTCGAGGCGGCCGCCGTGTTTGGACGCGCCCTGCGGATCGCTGGGACGGACCGCGCCCAGCTCGAAAACGCCATCCGATCCAGCGACGGCGCCGGCCCCTCCTGGCACGAAGCCGAGCCTCGCCTCGAAGACGTGTTCATCCACATGCTGAGCGTGCAAGGAGAAGGATCGTGAAGGCATTCTCCGTCAAGCGGTTCATGGCTCTCCTGCGCAAGGAGTGGCTGCAAATGCGGCGCGATCCGATAACCTTGCGTTTCCTCATCGTGCTGCCGATGATGCAGCTGTTTTTGTTCGGCTACGCGATCAATACCGACCCCAAGCACCTTCCGGCCGGCCTCCTTTCCGTGGAGCTTTCGAAATACGAGCGTTCGCTCGCCGCCGCGCTCAAGAACACCGGTTACTATGACATTTCGATGCTTGCCTCGGAAGCCGAGGCCGAACGCGGTCTGGCGCAGGGCAAGCTTCTGTTCGTCATCAATATTCCCCCGAACTTCGACCGCTCCGTCGACCGGGGCGAAACGCCATCGATCCTCGTCGACGCCGACGCCACCGATCCTACCGCGATTGGTAACGCGACCGCGGCGCTTGCCGCAATGACTTCGGCCCTCGACCGTGACCTGCCGCCGGTCCGCCAGCCTCAGGCCTCGGCGCCGCCGTTCCAGTTCGTGCTTCATGCCCGCTACAACCCGGAGCAACTGACGGTGCTCAACATCGTGCCGGGGCTAATCTGCGTTGTTTTGCTGATATCGACGCTGTTGGTCACGGCGCTCTCGATCACCCGCGAGCGCGAACGCGGCACCATGGAAAACCTGCTCGCCATGCCGGTGCGCCCAATCGAGGTCATGCTCGCCAAGATCGTGCCCTATATTTTCGTTGGCTATATCCAAGTGGCGCTCATCCTCGCCGTCTCCACCTTGTTCTTCGAGTTGCCGGTTCGGGGCTCGGTGGCGTTGCTCTTTGTCGCTTTGGGCCTGTTCATCGCCAGCAATCTCGCGCTTGGGATCACGTATTCGACAGTGGCGGAAAACC
>JBOHJT010000376.1:0-2365 GCA_050728715.1 Methylocella sp. | reverse complement strand
TCGGGTGGTACTGGAATGAAATCGCAAATCGCCTCCGGGTCAAGTCGCTAATCGCGCGCTTCACCCGCAGATCAATCCCAGCAGCGCCTGCCGCGAGGCTACCGTTTGCCGCGGCCGCGTTCGATGACCAGAAGCAGCCATCTCAGCAAATCGCTGAAGCAAACTCTCGTGCCCCCGATGTCTCCCCAGTGCCCCAGGCGCCCCGACCGCCGGTAAAATTGTTGAAGGAGGCACCGAGGGCGATGGTCCAGGAGGCGATTAAGGCTGCGTACGACACTACGGATGCTACCGGCGGCAAGCCTCCGAACATCAAAGAGCTGCCAACCGCGGTACTGCCTCTGCTAGAGCAGAAGGGCTATGGTGCGAGTGCGCGGCTCATCCAGGAACTTGGAGGCGCTCCAGCTTTCAAGGTTCGCCGTCGCTCTCCGGGTAAGACTTTGAGCAGCGAGCGACGCGCTCGGAAGACCTAGATTTCGCACCGGATTTCGAGCTTTCTCACGGCGCGAAATCTGGAAATCTTGCGCGAATTCATTGCGGTCAGTACAGCAAAAAAATCACCGGTGGAAGCGGCTGATCGATTGCCCCCGTCATTGATTTTCGGCGGCAAAGGCGGGCGACTCTTTCCGCTGGGTCGATCGCCCAATGCGGCAAGCACCGGAAAAGGCGGGCGCTGAGTTTCTGGCGGAGGATGGCGTCAGGATGACGCGACGCGGGCTGAGTCGTTAGCTTCCTTCGAGGACGACGATGATTTCGGTTTATGAGAGCTTATCCCTCCGCGGCTCACCGAGAAGATTCCTGCGAAAGGGAAATATCATGGCAAGCTATAAAGTTGTCGTTGCCGCGATCTTGCTCGCGACCTCCGCCGCCACTGCGCAGTCGCCGCCGCCAGGGGCGCGCGATCCGGGCGTCCGCAACGACGGACTGGCTGGTGCCGGGGGGTCGCTCCGGAACCTGCCAGACCCGCTCACACAATTGTTTGGTTCCGGGCAAACTACCTTCGCGAAAGTTGATGCGGTGGCGGATGGTCTCGGGCCGACGATGAATCTCGATAGCTGTGCCGCCTGTCACGTGAACCCCGCCGTCGGGGGAACAAGTCCAGCGACCAACAATCCGCAAGTTTCGTTCTATATGCAACGCCTCAATCATACGAAGAACCGACTGCCGTCCTTCATTACACCCAACGGGCCGGTGCGCGAGGCACGATTTCCATCGGATGGTGGTGTGCATGACGTTTTCACTATTGCAGGCATGACCGGCGCCGAGAAATGTCAGATAGCGCAGCCGAATTTCGTGCAGGCGCGAGCGAACAACAATCTGATCTTCCGCATTCCGACACCGGTGTTCGGCGCTGGGCTGATCGAGCAGATCACCGATAGGACAATCCTTGCCAATCTCACCAGTCCAGATACACAAAATCAGAAGTTTGCCATGGGGATTAAAGGGCGCCCAAATATCGTACTGGCGGGCAATACGGTATCGGGGGAACCCAATCTGAACGGGAACGACGGCACGGTCAGCCGCTTTGGATGGAAGGCACAAAACAAATCCCTGCTCTTGTTCGCGGGCGAGGCGTACAACGTTGAAATGGGCATTTCTAATGAGCTATTCCAGACCGAGCGCAACGAAACCCCAAGATGTCAATTTTTGACCACGCCGAACGATACGACAAATCCGCAGCTGACTGGCCTGGCTATCCTAAGCGATATCGAGCAATTCGCTGCGTTCATGCGTCTGCTCGCGCCGCCGGTACCATCCGCCACTGTCCCTGGCGGAGCCACTTCGATCACGAACGGAGCGGCGGTTTTCAATCAGACCGGATGCGGGCTTTGTCATACTCCGTCACTGCCAACGACTAGCAAGTCGACGATCGCGGCATTGGGCGGACAGGTCGCCCATCTGTTTTCTGACATTGCCTTGCATCATATGGGGCCGGGGCTAGCGGACGGCATAACGCAAGGCCAGGCCGGACCGGACGAATTCCGCACGGCGCCGCTGTGGGGACTCGGCAAGCGGGCGTTCTTTCTACATGACGGCCGCACGTCGGATCTGGTCGCGGCGATCCATCAGCATCGCAGCGGGCCTAGCACGACGACCGCTGCATCTGAGGCCAACGCGGTCATCAACAAGTTCGACATGCTTCCGGACACGAGCCAGCAGGACTTGCTAAACTTCCTCCGCTCGCTTTAACCCATGCGCTTATACCTCCCGTGCATGAGGTTGCCGCTTTCCGGCGGAAGTGGTGAAGCGTTCGCTGGTGATTCGGGAATGACGAATGGAGAGCGGCGATGAGTGTGTTTGCAGGAGTTGACGTTTTGGGCAAGCGGACGGCGATGCGCGTTGTAGACGAGGCCGGCAAGATCGTCTG
>JBOHJT010000375.1:0-2376 GCA_050728715.1 Methylocella sp. | reverse complement strand
GCGCATAGGCAACCAAGGACCCGGCCCCCGACCCGCGCCCCGGCCCGACCGGAATATCCCGCGATTTGGCGTATTTGATAAAATCCGCGACGATCAAGAAATAGCCGGGGAAATTCATCTTGACGATCACGTCGAGCTCGAAGGCAAGCCTTGCGCGATAGTCACCAGCCGTGAAGCCGGGCGCCGGGCCATGCGCGGCCAGACTCGCCGCGAGGCCTGCCTCCGCCTCGGCGCGGAGCTCGCTTGCCTCGTCCTCGACCCCGCCATTGATGGTGAAACGCGGCGGAATCGGCTTGCGGGTCAGCGGCCGGTAGGCGCAACGCAACGCGATCTCGACGCTATTGCGGGTTGCCTCTGGCACGTCCGAAAAAAGCGCGACCATTTCCGCGCGCGTCTTGAAACGATGCTCGGGCGAAAGCTGGCGGCGGGCGCCGTCGCCGACAAGGGTTCCGTCCGCGATGCAAATCAAGGCATCGTGCGCTTCATAGTCCGAGGCCGCCGCGAAAAACACTTCGTTGGTAGCAACAAGCGGAAGCGAGGCGCGATAGGCGAGATCGAGGAGACGCGGCTCGATCGCGCGCTCGGCGGCAAGCCCGTGGCGCTGGATTTCGACATAGAGCCGGCCGGGAAACCGTTTCTGGAGCGCCGCCGCGCGGCTAAGCGCCAGTTCCTCCCGGTCAAGGGCGAAGGCCTGATCGAGGGGACCGCTGGGACCGCCCGTGAGCGCGATCAGCCCTTGCGTTCGCCCTTCGAGACTAGCGATGCCAACATGCGGCGGGTCTCCTGGTTCAGGGTCGAGCCAGGCGCGCGAGGCAATATGCATAAGGTTCGAATAGCCGGCGGCGTCCTGGGCCAACAGCACGATGGACGCGTGGCAAGCGCTCGCCTCGCCGCGCGGCGCCCTTGCCGCGCCGTCTTGAAAGTCGATGGTGATTTGCAGTCCAGGGACCGGCTGCACCCCTTCTTTCGCCAGCTTCTCGGAAAACTCCAGGGCGCCAAAGAGATTGTTCGAATCCGTAATCGCCAGCGCCGGCATGGCATCGGCGATGGCAATCTTGGCGAGCTTAGCGACCGGCACCGCCCCCTCGCGCAGGGAATAGGAGCTGTGCACATGCAGATGCGCGAAGCCAACATCGTCGAGGATGCGGCTTGGGTCGCCGGCGCCGTTGCAGTCCGCTTTATTGCCGTGCGCGTGCGCGATCATTGGGAGCTACAGTCGAAAGACCGACGAAATGCAATCAGATGCAATGGTCTAGAGACGCTTGAGTTTCAGTCTCAGCCTCAGCAGTCAGCGCGACATGAAATATATGCTCGTCCAGCCAAACAGCGCCCAGGCAATTATGATTGTCCCGGTAACCCAACAAACAATACGCCAAAATAGGAGTTCAGTTTCCGTAGCTCTGGCACTTCTCCTTCGCGCGCTCCGGCGCAATGCACCGTTTATAGGCCGCGCTGCGATTTGCGGTCCGATCTGCGGTGGGAACATGTTTATCTTTCCTAGTTTGCCGCAGGAGCCGGCGCCGCGGCAAACCGGGTCCGGTTGGGCGAACACAGTTTAAGTGCCGCCGGGATCGCGCGATTCAATATTTCGCCGTGACGGGAGACCCGCAGATCCAAATTACCGCGATCCGCGGACCATCCGGGGTTTCGACCTGCTGAAAGGCGTAACACTCCATTCTTGGCCGACGATAGACATATCCATAGGGATAGGGGTGACCAAAAAAGGGCATTCCCTCGACGGTCCCCACCGGCCTCGCCTGCGAGGGAACCGGCAACGCCATCATACCAAGGCACACGCTGGCGGCGGCCGCACCAAACTTCCGGAGGATCATTTTGGCTGTCCGTCATGTCGACAAAGATCGCAAATTTTATCGCATGAGTCGCGACCCGGAGCAAGCGGGACTGCCCTTTCATTCACGTAAAGCATTGGATTGATGCAATTTTGACACACAATTCGGGGCGAGGGCCTTTTTGCTACCTGTCGTCAAAAAGATGCCGGGGCGCCGACCTCGCTCGCCAGCGAAATCCAAGATCGCGGATTTCGGCTTCGAGGCACTCGACCTCAAGCCGCAGCGCCCGGCCGGCGGAGAAGATGAACTCCACATAACCCCCCGGCGGGTCGGTCTCCTTGAAGCCGACATCCAGGAGATTGAGAACGAGTGCCTCGTCTCGACAATGGAAGCCCAGGCACGAGACCTTGAGCACGCGCCCGAAATGCAACCCTGTGCGGGCCCGCTCGCAGCAAGGGCGTCCCCTTCTTTTTGCGGCGGCCCGAGCCCAATCGAACCTCGCCGCGACCATCGCGAATTGTTTCGATTGCGGCACGAAGGCCATTTCGCCGACCCGCACCAAGGCATCCTGAAGATTTGCCGCGAT
>JBOHJT010000374.1:0-2388 GCA_050728715.1 Methylocella sp. | reverse complement strand
CAGCAGCAAAAAGTAGCTTGATCGATTCAGAAGAAAGGAACGGCCGAACTTCCAACCAAGAAACCGATCCCCCTGGTCCCACCCGGCGGGTCCACTTCAGTGGGCCGCTCTAGAAAAACCGGATTCCCCCTTTTGGCCGGGCTTATTTTGCAGATCCACGCCCTGGTTCAAACGTGACGCGCGAGAACCTCTTGGACGGACTCCACGAGCCGATCTTCCGGGACAGTAAGCTGCGCGTTGGCGCGAAGCTCGAGGTAATCGGCGCGGTCCTTGGTGGAAGCGGCGAGTTCGGCGCCGAGCACGAGATCGCGGACCGTCACTTGCGGGCCATCTTGATGGTTGCGCTCGTTCGAACCTTGGATGACGGCGCAGAGCGAGCCGCGCTTGTCGGCATATTTCAGCTGCGCGTTCATGCCCGAAGCCCCGAGATAGAGTTCGGCGCTGATATTTTCCGCGCGAAGTTTTGCGACTAGATTTTGGTAGCGGGCGAGCTGATCCTTGTCGAGGACGAGGACGACAACGGGTCCGCGCCGCGTGTGCGCGGCGACGATCGGCGAATTGATCGCCTTTAGCGCGGAATAGAGACGAGAGACGCCGATTGAGAAACCTGTCGCCGGAACGTTCTCACCGCGAAAGCGGCCGACGAGGCCGTCGTAGCGCCCTCCCCCGCCGATCGAGCCGAAGCGGACCGGCTTGCCGTCCTCGCCCGGGACTTCAAAGGTGAGTTCGGCCTCGAAGACGGGGCCGGTGTAATATTCAAGGCCGCGCACGACGGAGGGGTCGATGCGGATGCGGCGACTGCCGTACCCGGCTGCCCTGACTAACTGCGTGAGGTCTTGAAGCTCCTCGATGCCTTCATTTCCTCGCCATGTGGTGCCGACAATTTCTTGGAATCCATCCGCCACGGCCAAATTATCGAAAAAACGGCCAGGATAATCGGTGCTTTTAAGTTCATCATCAAACCCTATCGCGAGCCTCGCTCGCGATAGGGTTTGATTTGTATCAGCGTTCTCAATGTCATGGGCATCCGCCAAGGACCACGCCTCATTCAAATCAAAAAACCGGCGAACTTTTTGAATCTGGTCTTTAGTCAGCCCCGCCCCTCTGGTGAAATCGCCACTTTCATCTTTACGACCTCCTCCGAGGAGGGGTTCAACGCCCCCGTGCCAACCTAACCGATCGAGCTTGTCGATCGCCCGTAGCACCGTGAGCCTGCGCCCCGCATTCTCTTCGCCGCCGAGGCCGATCGCCTCCATCACGCCATCGAGCACCTTGCGATTGTTGACCTTGATGACATAGTTTCCCCGCTCGATTCCAAGCCGTTCCAGCGTGTCTGCCGCCATCATGCATAGTTCAGCATCGGCCGCGATGCTCGCCGAACCAATCGTATCGGCGTCGAATTGCATGAATTGGCGAAACCTTCCCGGCCCCGGCTTCTCGTCGCGAAACACGTATCCGGCGCGATAGCTGCGATAGGGTTTTGGCAAGGTGTCGAAATTTTCGGCGACATAGCGGGCGAGCGGCGCGGTCAGATCGTAGCGCAGCGAAAGCCAGTTCTCATCATCGTCCCTGAACGAGAAGACGCCGTCATTGGGGCGATCCTGATCTGGCAAAAACTTGCCGAGCGCCTCGGTGAACTCGATCAAAGGGGTCTCGACCGCTTCGAAACCGTAAAGTTCGTAAGTCGTCTTGATGACGGCGAGCATTTTTTCCATTGCCGCGATCTCGGCCGGCGGGCGATCGGTGAAACCGCGCGGCAATGTCGCGCGGGCGGCTTGCATGTTGTTTTTCTTGCCGTTCATAGCTTCTCACGACCTGTCATTGCCCCGATGTCTTTAGGGGCGGGAACGCCCGACAGCAAGCACCGCACTTGCAATCAAATCGGCGTGACCCTTGGCGCACGCGGAAAACCCCTTATATTTGCGCGGCGGAGGGAGGACTCCGCCAAGTTCCAAAGAGGAGAATGCCGATGTCACCCGAAGAACGCCAGTTGCTGACAGGTTTGTTCGACAGGGTTCGCGGCGCCGCCAATACGCCGCGCGATCAGGAAGCAGATGCGTTGATCCAGGACGCAACCAAGACTCAGCCTTACGCGCCTTATTTTTTGGCGCAGACCGTCCTCGTCCAGGACCAGGCGCTTCGCGCCGCCAACGATCGTCTGCAAGAACTCGAAGGCAAGGTCAAGGAGCTGGAAAGCCAAGCGGCGAGTGGGCCGCGTCCGGGCGGCTTCCTCGGCGGGCTCGGCTCCCTGTTTGGGGGCTCCTCCGCTCCGCGCGCGGGCATGCCGCCGCCTGGCTCCGCTCCGCGCGCGGGCATGCCGCCGCCGGGCGGCCGCTGGAGCCAATCGCCGCCGCAGGGCGGCTGGCAACAGCCCCCGCAAGGCTACCC
>JBOHJT010000373.1:0-2389 GCA_050728715.1 Methylocella sp. | reverse complement strand
GTTCATCAACCGCGAAGGTTGTGTCCGGCAGCTCGTGAAGCTCGCCGCATTCGCCTTCCTCGTAACGCCAGTGTTCGCCGAGACCTACACGATTACAGATCTCGGCACGCTAGGCCCAAACAGCGATGGAAATTTCAGCGTCGCCTACTGCATCAATGCCAGCGGAGAGATTGGGGGAGAATCGAGCGCGCCGTCGAGTCAGATGAGCGACCCCGCCTTTCTTTACAGCAATGGTCAACTGATCAATATCGGTACACTCGGTGGCGAAGATGGCCAACCGCGCGGGATCAACACCTCCGGGCAGATCGCCGGTTACTCCACTCTTGCGACTGGTTCGTATCGCGCCTTCCTCTACACAGGCGGTCAAATGGTCGCGCTCGGCACGTTGGGCGCCGACTACAGCGTCGCCTATGATCTGAATGACGCCGGTGACGTTGTCGGCGTGTCCGAGCATGTCGGTGGACAAGAGCACGCGTGTCTCTTTAGCAACGGGCAGGTAATTGACCTCGGCACTCTCGGCGGCGACACGAGCCAGGCCTATGGTATCAATAACCTCGGCGTGATCGTCGGTTTAGCCTATAACGCCGCCGGTGACTTTCTCGGCTTTACCTACCAGAACGGCACCATGACTGCGATCGGCACCCTCGGCGGCAGTTGGAGCATTGCATACGCGATCAACGACCAGAACCAGGTCGCCGGCCAGGCTTACACCAGGGGCAACCGCGCCGCGCACGCGTTCCGCCTCACCAACGGGCAAATGGTTGACCTGGGCTCGCTCGGCGGATCGGGTGGCTGGGGCTTGGCGATCAACAACAGCGGCACCGTAGTGGGCTTCGCGACCACCCGCCGCAACGACTATCACGCCTTCATTTCCACTAATGGCGGCAGAATGCAGGACTTGAACAGGCTCATTCCGGCAAATAGCGGCTGGATCCTGGGGCAAGCCAATGGGATTAACGACGCCGGCCAAATCGTAGGCTACGGCACGATCCGCGGCCAGACGCACGCCTTTCTTCTCAAGCCGGTGCAATAATTTGACCTAGCCTTCTTTCAGGGATCGTTCCGGAATCGCTCTTCCCGATTAATCCGCGCGAACGATGAAACCATTCCGTTGCAGCGATGCGCGTCGGCGACAAAGTCCCTCGCCCGCAATAACCGACAGCTCAGACCCGCCCAAGCTCCATCGCCCGTTGTTGAGATTGTCAGCTCGGAGGTGAATACTGCGGATCGGAAACGCTTGAGCTTCGCTTTTGATTTCGTAGCTTCAGACTTCTTCTCGCCGGCGTGGCGGAATTGGCAGACGCGCTGGACTCAAAATCCAGTGATCGCAAGATCGTGTGGGTTCGAGCCCCTCCGCCGGCAGTTTTATCGGAACGTTGTGAGGGATGCGAAGCAAAAGAGGCAGCCCTGAAACGGGGCTGCCTCTTTGTAAACTGCGCTCTGCGATGCTTAGAACTTCTTGATCGTGCTCGCGTACCAGAACCGCTTTGGACATCGTTCTGGAGTGTAGACGAAATGACGAATTGGCCGAAAGCGTCGGATTGCTGCCATTGGCTGCGTTGCTTCCGCGGGCGATAGATGGAGCAAATGAAAAGTCTACAAAATCGTCTCGACTCCCCAGTGAAAGCTCTTTCGCGTACTGCGGTCTGTTTCATCGTGCTGTCTATCTGCGGATACACTGGACCGATGTTTGCACAGTCGGCCTCTTCCGATACAAAGCGGCCAGGCACTGCAATTCCGCAGCGACTGCCGGAGCTTCTTCCACGAGAGAGAGAAATCGAATTAGCTCTTAGCGCTGCACCAGATCATTTGCGGCAAGGCGCAGCTGTGTATGTGCTCGAGCGCAACGGTTTCGTTAAAGTCAGGGAGAGCACAAACGGCTTCACGTGCATTGTGAACCGCGATTACCCGTTGAATCAGAAGCCTGTTTGCTTCGATGCGGAAGGAACAGTCACGATTCTGCCAAAGATCTTACGCGTGGGTGAATTGCTTATGCAGGGGAGAGCGATGTCTGAGATCGACAAGGAAATCGCGGAAGGATTCCGCAGCGGCAAGTACATTTCGCCACGTCGGGCAGGTGTCGCTTACATGCTCTCAGGCGACATTCGCAATTACAACACGCGCACGAGAAAGGTCGAATCCTTTCCGCCGCACGTCATGTTCTATGCGCCGAATGTGACTAACGCCGACCTCGGCACGACGCGGGAAGCATTGGCAAAGGATCCTTCCTTGCCGTTCGTCGCTTATCAGGGTCCGCAAGGTTACATTATCGTGTTAGCCGGCGGCAAGGAGAAGATGGCTATGGAGCATTGATGTGGACGTTTGTGCAGAGATCCGAGTTCGAGATGATGATTTTGTCCTTGTGAAGCTCGATTTCGTCTTCTAGGGG
>JBOHJT010000372.1:0-2421 GCA_050728715.1 Methylocella sp. | reverse complement strand
GGCCGCTTCGAGATGCTTCCACGCCAACGCACCGGGGCTGCGGCGTAAGGCGGCAGGAAAAACAACCGCAATTTCCGGCCCGGCGTTTCAACGAAAGCGCCGGCTTTCCTCGCCCGATGCGCCGAGCAAAAAGTTTCACGTGAACCATTCTGGTACGATCGTGCAGGAAGCCGCGACTCTTATTCGGCGCGCCACGGAAAGGTCCAGGTCTCGGTGAGCGCCCGCGTGCCGGTCCGCAGGAACGCGCGCAAATCCGCGGATTGGCCGAGATCGAGCTGCACGTCGATCACCGCGCGAAACCCTTTAGTATGGATGTTCGGAACGATGAAGGAGCGCACGATTTTGCCCTGGCTCGCCGATGGAACGACCTCGACCAATTCCGGATCAGCGGCGTAATAGGCGAGGTCGCCGCCGGTGAAATCGATAATGAAGCGGCGCGCACCAGGCACCGGCGGTTCGGCTAAGTCCAGCGCGGCGGCCACCGTCTGATAGGTGTTCAGCGTCCGCCCACTGGGCGAGAGCTGGGTCAGATTGAGACTGGCAACGTTGCGGTAGGAATAGCTGAAAGGTTTTCCTGGCTCCGGCGCATCCTTGGGAACGAAGGAGGCGACGATATTGTCGTTGGTCTCGTGCTCAGTCGGAAGTTCGACGAGCTCGACCCGGCCTTCGCCCCAACTCTCCCGCGGCTCGACGAAATAGCTCGGCCGCATCTCATAGGCAAGATCGAGGTCCTGATAATGGTCAAAGTCGCGGTCCCGTTGCAACAGGCCAAACCCCCGGAGATCGCGGTCGAGAAAGGCGGAGACTGCCGGCTTCGCTGGGTTGCGCAAGGGGCGCCAAATCCATTCGCCGGTTCCCGAATGGATCAGGAGCCCATCTGAATCATGCAGCTCGCGGCGGAAGTCCTCGTTGAAACGATGGTCGTCCTCGCCAATGAAGAACATCGAAGTGAGGGGCGCCAGACCGAATTTGACATTCGGCTTGCGTGGAAAGAGCGACGCCGTGATTTCGATGGCGGTGTCGATTCCAGGATAGAGCTCAAAACGATAGGCGCCGGTCGCCGACGGGCTGTCGAGCAGCGCATAGATCGTCGCCTGATCGGCGTTTGGCTCGGGCGTCTCGATCCAGAATTCGCGAAAAAAAGGGAACTCCTCGGCGGTGGTGCCCGACTCGACCGCGAGCGCGCGCGCCGAGATTCCATAGCGCTGGCCGCGGCCGAGAAAGCGAAAATAGCTGGCGCCCAAAAAGGCGATGACCTCGTCGAAGACCTTGGGACTGTTCAAGGGGTAATGCAGACGAAAACCGGCGAAGCCGAGATTGACTGGCAGGGGCTTGTCGATCTTGGTGCGGCCGTAATCAAAAAGATTTGCGGCATAGGGAATGGGTGTTGGAATACCGTCGCGGATCGTGTTGATGGTCACCGGACGCCGGTAGAGATGTCCGAGGTGGAACAATTGCAGCCGAAACTGGCTTCCGGTGGCGGCGAGCAAAGCCCTGTCCGGGCGAAATCTGATGTCGCGCCAGGCATCGAAGTCGAGTTTGTTCAGTGCCTCGGGAAGCGCCGGAGAGGCGGTGTCGAATTCCGCCATGGCCAGGTCGCGGGCGCGGCGCACGACATCGTCGAAGTCGAATTTCGGCGGCGCCTGCGGCGGCTTGCCGGGTTGGGCCGGCGCGGACCCGATGACGGATGACAGAGTAGTGGAGGCAAAGAGAAATTTGACCAGGGTGCGACGATTAAGGTCGGTCATGGGCGTCCAGACAAAAAGGGTCATGCGCCGTCAATTTGGCGGGGGAGCGTGGATGACGGGGTACGCACCTTTTTGGCCAGCGGCAAGCGGATGGCTTCGCTTTTTTTTCGGGATCCGCACAAAGAATAAGCGCCGATAGGTGGTAGTGCATCAGTTTGACGGCGGCGCCCATTGACGCCTTGGAATTGGCGCGTTGATCGGTAACAATGGGAACGATCAAGCGCCCAAAGCGACCCCTACCAGCTAGTGGACTGATTCATTCGGACGATTCCCAAATCGGCCGAAGCAGTCCAAGCTCTCATTATGAGAGCAGGAATTGTCGTCAACGTCACGCGAGCAGATCGCCTCCGGCTTGAGGCGATCGTCGCGGATCGCAGCGCACCACAGAAGCACGTGTGGCGCGCCAAGGTTATCCTTGCCACCGCCGACGGCTGCGGCACTGCCGAGATCATGCGCCGGTCCGGTAAATCGAAGCCGGTGGTGTGGACCTGGCAGGCGCGGTTCATGGCGGAGGGCGTCGAAGGGCTGTTGCGCGACAAGACGCGCAAGCCTGGTAAGCCCCCGCTGCCGCCCACCACCGTTCAGCGGGTGGTCGATCTGGCCTTGGGGCCGCCGCCGGGCGAGAGCACCCACTGGACGGGCCGGGAACTTGCCAAGGCGGCCGGAGTGAGCC
>JBOHJT010000371.1:0-2423 GCA_050728715.1 Methylocella sp. | reverse complement strand
TCGAAAGCCCTTTTGGCTCTTGGTCTCGTCAAAGAAGAGCCGGTGATGCCCTTCATCTTGAACGTGAGCCCTTTGCGACGCTCGAAGCCTTGCGTCGCGGCCTTGGCCCCTATAATTTCGCCGGCCAATGCCAACAAGCGCCAGCGCCCGCCGGCGGCGGCAGGGTGGAGGCCGCTTGGCTCCCGCGTTACACCCCTGAGGGTCTGCCGCGAAAATTCGATCGGATCGTGCAAGGCTGGGATAGCGCGAACAAGCCAAGCGAACTCCCCGGCCACGCCGTCTGCATGACTCTTGGCGTCAAGCACAAACATTTTTAGCTCTTGAACGTTCTGCGCAAAAATCCGGCTATCCAGATCTCGAGCGTGCCGTCGCCGAGCAATCCAGGCTCCTCGGGCCAAGCGTGACCCGATGTCGCGCGTTTTGCATTGCCAAACTCCGTCGACAGCGGCAATCTCAGCCGCAACAAGCTCGTCGTCCGATGGACGCCGGTTTGAATGGGCAGATCGCCATGACTGTATTGAGATGGTCGCTCGCTTGCTTTGTCGCGATTTACGTTCTGATGCTCGCCGGCCTAGCGGTCTTTCAGCGGCGGCTTCAATATTTTCCGGATCGTCATCTGGTCGATCCCGCGCAAGCCGGTATGAGTGGCGTCGAAGACCTGCGTCTTACGACCGATGATGGCGAGACGCTCGTCGCTTGGTATGTTCCGGCAAAGGACGGGCATCCGCTGATCTTGTATTTCCACGGCAATGGCGGTGCTTTGGCCGATCGCGTTCCGCGTTTTCGTGCGCTTACGGCGAGCGGATACGGGCTTCTTGCTATATCCTATCGCGGCTACGGGGGCTCGACTGGCTCGCCGACACAAACGGGCCTGATGGAGGACGGCGAAACCGCCTATCTGGAAGCACGTGCGCGCGGATATGGAGGCGATCGTATCGTATTGATGGGCGAATCGCTCGGCACTGGCGTCGCGATCGCCCTCGCGGCGACGCATGAAGCCGCCGCCCTCGTGCTCGATTCGCCCTATTCGTCAGCGGTGGAGGTCGCCGCGGCGCATTATCCGATCTTTCCGGTGAAGTGGTTGATGTTCGATCGGTTTCGCTCGGACCTCGCGATCGGCGACGTGCATATTCCGATCCTCGTCGTTCACGGAGACGAAGACTATGTCGTTCCGATCAGCTTGGCTAGGCGGCTTTTCGAACTCGCCAATGAGCCGAAGACGTTCATGCTGATATCCCGCGGCACGCATCTCTTGCTGGGATTGGCGGAGGTTTTTCCGCGCGTCCGCGCGTGGATCGACGAGAAGACAGGCGTCGCACGTCGAAATGGCGATGCCCGAGAATGAGGCTTTGATCCCCCAGGTTCCGTCGAGATTTCTCTCCCGGTACACGATTGAAAGGGAACGCGTCGCGTCCGCGTTAGAAGCGGACGCGCTTGCGACGGCAGGACGGCCCTGGTGGTGCGAGGTGCCTCGAAGATCTCACCGCGCCGTAGTCCTGCCGGTAAGCCCGGCCAGCAGAACCGCAATGAGGCCGGTGACGAATATGCCGTCGAAAGTGCCAGCGCCGCCGATCGAGGCGACAGGCGCCCCGAGGCCATGGAGCTTACCCAGATTGAGGAGATCGGCCCCGATCAGAACGCCGAGGCTGCCCCCGGCATAGGCGAGCGGTGCCGCGTGCCGCCAAGAGACAATCGCGGCGGTGATGGCCGCCACCACAGGCGGCACGAAAATCGGCAGTGCGATGCCGATGCCGTGGACCGGCTGGGCGAGGGCGTGGCAGAGCGTGGCAACGCAGGCGATCGCGATGAGGCCGCGCCCCCAAAGCCGATTCTTCGACAGCAGATAGATCGAGAGCAGGGTCGGAATGACCGCGCCGCCGACGTTCACGGCTAGAATGACGCCGCGCGAATCGACGATCATTGGCACGATGTAGCGCATGCCGAAATATGTCACCTCTCGCTCGGTCACCATGGGTTCCTGGCCAAGGGCCGCGACGGGAATGTTGATGTAGCTGCCGAGGAGAGAGGCGAAGAGCAGGACGAAGGCCGCGCCCGAGCTCACGCCGAGCTGCATATACGCGTAACGCAGCACCCGGATCTGCACGAGGATCAGCAAAAGGGTGAGGGCGCCGGCGAGCAGCGCGAAGAGCGGCAGCGCTATCGGCAGATATTGGGCGTGGCCAAAGTGCATGTGCGTCCCTTTCGCCGGATCGGCCGAGCGCAGCATACAGCATCACGAGCCGATCCGGCCACAGCGCCGCCCCGCAAACCGCGCCGAAGTGAGTCTCGGCGGCCGGCGCGACAATCGGTGCCGCCGGCATCGTGGTTTTCTGGGTGGCTGGCGCCGTTATCCGTGTCGGCCGGCCGTCCTGTCGCGCGCGGCTGAACACCGCCAAAGCCAAGCTCACCAAGATCAAGCTCAT
>JBOHJT010000370.1:0-2434 GCA_050728715.1 Methylocella sp. | reverse complement strand
ACGCCGATCGTCGAGAGATAGACGATTGTCTGCTGGCGGCGGAGAGAAGCGATGCGGTAGCCAAACCACGCCAGAACGGGATCGGACGAGACGCCGGGCGGGACTGAGACGAGGATTACATCGGCGGCAGCGACCCGCTCCGCGGTGGCCGCGTCCTCATGTTCGGGGCCGAACACGAAAGTCTCGATATTTTCGCTCGCCAACTCGGTTTTGGCGGGCGCGCGCGCTGTGCCGGCGATGGCATCGAACGAGCTTCCCGAGCGGGCGATGAAATGACGCGCGCAATAGCCAAGACCGAATGCGAAGAGCTTCATGGCGGCCGGCCTTCTTTCAAATCAACCGCACTTGGGGTCATGGCTCGCGTGGGCGCCGCGCCGGCAGCCGCCGCCCACTCGGCTTTTACCATATCGTCTGCCTCACCGGGAAGGTAGCGCTGTTCGAGGTCAGCCAGATCACCCGGCGGAACGAGCTGGCCGAGCGCCCAAACCGCCATCGCCCGCACCAATGCCGAGGGGCTTCTCAGTTTCTCAACGACCGGCCCGGCGAGCGCCGGATCGCCGCTATTGCCCGCCGCGATCAAGACATTGCGCGTAAGCCGGTCAAAACCAATTCGCTTGATCGCGCTTCCAGCAAACAGCGCCCGAAACGCGGCGGCGTCAAGGCGAAGCAGATCGGCGATTGGCGGCGCGCACAGGTCTTCGCGCGCTTGCAGTTTGGCCTCGCGCGCCGTTGCCGCGAATTTGTTCCATGGACAGACCGCAAGGCAATCGTCGCAGCCAAAAATGCGATTTCCGATCAGCGGCCGGAACTCCCGGCCGATATGGCCCTTGTGCTCGATCGTGAGATAGGAGATGCAACGGCGGGCATCGAGCACATAGGGACGCGGAAAAGCCTTTGTCGGACAAATGTCGATGCAGGCATGGCATGAGCCGCAGTGATCCGGCTCTGGCTGGTCGGGCGCGAGCGGCAGATCGGTAAAGATCGAGCCCAAGAACAGCCAGGAGCCGAACTCGCGCGAAACCAGATTGCTGTGCTTGCCGGCCCAGCCGAGACCCGCCGCCTGCGCCAGCGGCTTTTCCATGACCGGCGCGGTATCGACGAAGACCTTGATCCCGGTTCCCTTGGCTTGCGTGACAAGCCACGCGGCGAGCAGCTTGAGTCTTCCCTTGATAAGGTCATGATAATCGCGGCTTCGCGCGTAAACTGAGATGTTTCCGGCCGATTTTTGCGCCAGCGCGGCAAGCGGATCGCCCGCCGGGCCATAATTCATGCCAAGCATGATGATGCTCGCGGTCTCGGGCCAGAGCTTGCGCGGATCGGAACGCCGCGCTTGCGTTGCGGCGAGCCAATCCATGGAGCCCGCGGCTCCGGAGGCGAGCCAGGCGCGGAGTCTTTCCGGTGCATCGGGAATGGCGGAGGGATGGGTGATGCGGCAGATGTCGAAGCCACGCGCGCAAGCCTGCTCGCGCAATAGAGCCTTGAAATCCGGGCCTAGAAATCGAGATCCTCGTAGATCGGGTTCGGGCAGAAGCCTGGCAGCCGGTCCGCGAGCAGCGGGCGGAATGACGGGCGCGATTTTATCCGGGCGTACCAGAGCTTTGCCGTCTCGTTCTCTTCCCATGGTACGTCGCCCAGAAAATCCACGCAGGAGAGATGCGCCGCGGCGGCTAGGTCGGCATGCGAAAGCCGGTCTCCGGCAAGCCATTTCCGGTTGCCCGCCAGGTAACCAATATAGCGCAAATGGGTGCGGATATTGCCCCGCGCCGCATGCACGAGATCCATGTCGGGCCCGCCGCCGCCCTGCTCGCGCGGCATGAACCGCTTATAGACCTTTTCGGTGACGAGCCAATGCGTGACTTCATGGAAGAATTTTTGACTGAACCAATCGAACAGCCGGCGCACCTCCGCGCGGGAACCCGGATCCTCGGGCAACAGCCTGTGTCTGCCCAAGGCAAGGCCGCGGGTCTCGTCGAAATATTCGGCGATCGGCCCGGGGCCCGAGACGACCGTTCCGGACTCTTCGACGAGGACCGGCGTTTGCCCGGCCGGATCGAGGATGAGAAAATCCCGTCTGCGCTCGAACGCGTTTTCTTCGATGAGTTCCGGCTTGATGGCATATTCGGCGAGGAGCAGCCGGACGAAGCGCGAATGCGGGCAGAGGGGATGATGATAAAGCGTGATCATTCGGCTTCATGTTCGGCGCAAAGGGAACGATCGGGACGGACAACTGCGATCGTTAAAGGTTTTGGCAAGCTGGCGTGGCACCGTTTGGGCTATGGGCGGAGACATCCCAACTTAAGGTAAAAACTTGGTAAACGCCGCGTTTTCGCGGCCGCGCCCAAGTTGGTTGCATTGCGGAGAACATCATGCGCAATCGTACTAAAATGTTTCACGTGAAACATTTTTGATGGTGTGGACGGCCTCGCCTTACGGC
>JBOHJT010000369.1:0-2440 GCA_050728715.1 Methylocella sp. | reverse complement strand
GCCGGCGGCCGAGCTGCCGATCGAGGCGGTGCAGGCCCGTCGCTTTGAAAAGGCGCGTTCGGCACAGGCGGCGGCGGTCCTCGAGGATTATGTCGAATTGATCGACGACCTTCTGGCTAGCGGCGGCGAGGCGCGCGCGACGGACATCGCCCACCGTCTCGGGGTGACGCACGCGACGGCGATCAAAACGATCGCCCGCCTGAAACGGGAAGGGCTTGCCACCTCGAAGCTCTATCGCGGCGTGTTCCTGACGCCGGAGGGGCATGGCCTCGCCGATCGTGTCCGCTCCCGGCATCGGCTCGTTGTCGATGTTCTGCGCGCCGTCGGCGTTTCGGAGCAATGCGCGGAACTCGATGCCGAGGGCATCGAGCATCATGTGTCCGAGGTCGCCCTCGCCGCTTTCGCGCGGTTTCTGAAGCGCCGGGTTCCTTTGCCTTGAAACGCCCGGCTGTATTAGCCACCTGGGGGCGGAGGCCGCCGCCGCTCTACCCCCGCCAAGAAGTGGGCGCCGCGAGCAGGGACGGCCGCGGCGCGTTGGGCGGAGCGCCGGAGACGCCTCTCCGGCGCGGCGGGCTCGTCAATGCGTGGGGATCTTGGTCAGAATGACCGTGTTGTCGTTCGTGTTTCCATCGATTTCGTTGTCGCCGTACCTGGATAGAGTGCCATCGTTGGGCCCGACGTTCACCCCACGAGAATTCCCCGTGATCACCGAATGCGCGACCCGGAGAATGCCACCGAAGGTCGCTTCAAGTCCGGTTCCATTGTAGCTGGCAACGGAATTGCGTAGCATGACGGCGGCGGCCGCGGAGGCCGCCCCGACGCCGATACTTGGTTGATTGTCGTGGCGGCCGGCGCGCTCGGCAGGCCGGGCACAACAGCGTTCTTCCAGAGCAGTGTTGAGCGTGCGAAGGAGGCGGCATTGGCGCGCGAATGCTTTACCAGTGCCTCTACCTTCCCATTGTCTTTGCCTTTACCCGGACGGCCAAGCCACGCGACATTCAGCATACCGGTCGCAATTTGTTGTCGTTAAAAGCGAGTGGCGGCCCGCTGCCTATCACACGGTTCTCCAAATCTTGCAGCAGCCGATCTGTGCCGGCGCCCACGTGTTCGGCAGGATATTCTATAAATGCGCGTCGCCTTAAAAATGACACTCGTCTTCTCGGGGAGACTTCCTCATTGTCCGTCAACTTCGAGATGTCGAGGGCCGGATTGACGGCAAGTAATACCAACCGCTCGAGAACCTGACTCCTGGGGGATTCCCAAACAGCCGCGAACGTGACTCGATGCGGCACGCCGTTGATTCGCGGAGCGGGCGGCATGCCGGTCATCGAGATCACACGCCAAGTTCCGAGTGTTTCGCGGTTGCGGGCGGAGGCGGCGCGCGGACGCCAAGCAGGCGCGGCGCGTTCTGGCGATCGCGATGGGGCTGGATGGGCATTCGCGGCTGGTGGCCGCGCGGGACGTCATCGCGTCATTCGTTCACGATCCTGATCGTTGCCGCCATGCCGGGCTCGAGCAAAAGACCCGGATTCGGCGCACCGATGACGACATCGTAGGTCGCGACGTGCGCATATGTCTGCGGCGATGGCCGAATTTGCGTTACCGTGCCAGAGAACGTACGGTTCGGAAAAGCCTCGACGGTGAACGTAACTTTGTCACCGAGCTTGACGTCGCCGATGTCCTTCGAGCTGATAATGGCGTCGATGTGAGTGAGGGTAAGATCTGCGGCGATGACGAAAAGCGGTGGCCTTTCTGAGTCCGCCACGACCGTTTGGCCCAATTCGACGTTGCGCGAGATCACTGTTCCGTCAATCGGCGAAACGATATCTGTGTAGCCGAGGTTGATCTCGGCGGCATGAAGCGCCGCTTGGAGCTCAGCGACCCTTGCCTCGTCGCGCTTTATCTGCGTCTGTGCCCTCTCAAAGGCCTTGCGCGACTTGTCAATCGCTTTCCGGGAAATGGCCGGACGCTTCGGCAGGGCTTCATGGCTCTCGAAGGCCGCCTTCGCCTGGGCGAGATTCGCTTTGTCCTTTTCGAGCCGAGCCCCGGCGGCAGCCAGGCCGGCCCTGCTTTGATCTACGGCGATTTGATAGGGGCGCGGATCGATTTTCGCGCAGAGTTGGCCCGCTCTCACCTGCATGTTGGCGTCGCAATAGACTGACTGGATCACGCCGGACACGCGTGCACTGACCGGCGCAGTCGCGGTGGGAGCGATGACTCCCCTCGCGGTCACGGTGCGGATCCCCGGCCCACTTTCGAGCGGCATCTGCATGATTTCGCCATTGTAGGCCATGTTGTAGTTCAGATGCGCCATGATCCAGAGCGAACCGCCGAGGAGCAGCAGGACGATCAGCACGCCGAAGGCAAGCGCCGTGACGTTGTTGACGTTGTCCGGGCCGGTCGTGATGTGGAGGAAGAAAACGAGGTGAACGCCCATCTG
>JBOHJT010000368.1:0-2479 GCA_050728715.1 Methylocella sp. | reverse complement strand
GCCAGCGCCCGCCGGCGGCGGCAGGGTGGAGGCCGCTTGGCTCCCGCGTTACACCCCTGAGGGTCTGCCGCGAAAATTCGATCGGATCGTGCAAGGCTGGGATACCGCGAACAAGCCAAGCGAACTCCCCGGCCACGCCGTCTGCATGACTCTTGGCGTCAAGCACAAACATTTTTAGCTCTTGAACGTTCTGCGCAAAAATCCGGCTATCCAGATCTCGAGCGTGCCGTCGCCGAGCAATCCAGGCTCCTCGGGCCAAGCGTGATCTTGGTCGAGGACAACCCCTCGTGCACCCAGCTCATCCGGGAGCTGCGCGAGGCGGGCGTCCGCGTGGTCGCCTGCTACAAGCCCGAAGGCGACAAATCATGCGCCTCAATGCGCAGACGGGCGCGATGGAAGGCGGCTTCGTGCATTGTCACGGCAAGCGCATTGGCTCGCCGATTATCCGCACGAGCTCGTGACCTTCCCGAAAGGCAGCCATGACGATCAGGCCGATTCGACCGCACAGGCGCTGGCCTGGTCGAAGCAAAGCCCGTCGACCGCCGGCATCATCGAATATTGCCGGGTGCTCGCCGGGAAAGGTCCGTGCCGGGCGCCATCTTGCATCTGTGGACGATAAGGGCAAGATGATCGCAGCTCGCGACGGTTTTTTCGAACTCACCGAAGAAGACGCAAGGCCGCTGGCCCCGGGGTTTACGGTCGAGATGGCACGGCATGCTGAGGGTCTCCGCAAAAGATGAAGCCAGACTCGGGGGCGAAACTTTCGCAAGTGCCGATCGCACAAAAACCCGTCCGCGAGGCCCGGACAAAATCCAAGATGCCGATCTGGCGGCGCGATGAGGCGGGGCGGCCTGTGAGCCTCGTCATCACAAGCGCCGGCCGCAAGACGATCGAGATCGGCGACGATGGTGCGGCAAAAACTTCGGCAAAGCGCGCGGGGAAGCCGGTCTCAAGCGAGGCAACGACAGCAACAAGTGCCAAAGCGGGCGGAGCCGTGCCGGCGGCCGGTCGCGAGGAGACGCGGGAGACGTAGCTTGCGCCGTCTTGCAAAACCAGGACGGCCGCTGCCGCTGCATCCCAGGATCATCATGCTCGCTTGCCAACGCCCGTGCTTCCGCGCGCGGGATCGAAACAGGTGCTGCTGGTAAGCATGCTCACGCCGGAAGAAGGCACGACTCCTGGCGCGCCGATCGCGGCGACAGGTTGGCCGCCACATACGGTGCGGGCGGCGGGCCGGCTTGCGCAAGCGAAGGTATAACATCGCGTGTTATCGGCCTGAACGCCGAGGCCGATGCGGCATGACGCGCCTCCGGTGTCGCAAGCAGACGATCGAAAAATCGGAGTCAGCGCCGGCCGTTCCGAACTCTTCACCCTCCGCGATCGAGAGCCTGAACACTTTCGATCCCGGCCCGCTGCGCCGGCTTTGGCGCTCGCTGACCGGACGCGCCGCGCCGGCGCAGGCTTTGCCTGGAACGGCCGGACTTTTGCGAGCCTCTCGCGAGTCGCCTGCGCGATCACCGGCACGCATGGAACGGACCGCGCTTCTTCGGCCGGCGGGATAAGAACGGTCGCCGGGAGGCCAACCCGTGACCAAGCCCGCCCTGCGCCGCGCGATCCATACCCGTGTGCCGAGCGACCAGGGCCTCGAACAGGATTTCAACTCGCTCGATCCGCAACGCGAGGCGGCCGAGGCCTATATCAAGAGCCAGGCGCGCGAGGGCTGGAAATTACGGCGCAAGCACCATGACGATGGCGGCTTTCCGGGCGGCTCGATGGAACGGCCCGCGCCGCAAAAGCCGCTCGCCGATATCGCCGAGGGGCGGATCGATATCGTTGTTGTCTACAAGGTCGATCGGCGCACGCGGCCGCTCGCCAATTTCGCCAGGCTCGTCGAGCTTTTTGATAAGCACAAAGTTTCCTTCGTGCCGGTGACCCAAGGCTTTAACACGGCGTCGGGCATGGGGCGGCCGACCTTGAATGTGCTGCTCTCTTTCGCGCGGTTCGAGCGCGAGGTCACTGGAGAGCGGATCGGGGACAAGATCGCCGCCTCGAGGCGCAAGGGCCTGGGGATGGGCGGCGTCGTGCCCTTGGTTATGCTGTCGAGGACGCAACCTTTTGGTGGAGGAGGGCGAGGCGGCCGCCTGATTTTCCCGCGTTACCTCGAACTCGGCGCGCGGCGCGGGAAGTATCCGCGGAAAACGAATTTCGGGCCGCGGAGACAGCGGCCGAAAGCCCTGGAAAGCGCCGCCAAATCCCGGCAAAACCTCGGCCAGAGACCGGGGATAAATCACTAGGGTTAAGACCTGATTAATCATGTTTTGATTCAAGAGGTTGGTCAACCGATTTGGGGGCTAGAGCGAGATGAATTTTGTCTGAATCAGTGGGGGATTCCCAGATTGCCAGGTTTCTGATTCAAGGATGGTGTTTGAGTCGGAGGCCGGTGGAAAATGGCAAGACCCTATTCGATTGATTTGCGCGA
>JBOHJT010000367.1:0-2504 GCA_050728715.1 Methylocella sp. | reverse complement strand
GCTCGGGGAGAAAGACCGGATCGGGGGAGAAATTCGTCATCCTCGCGGCAACGCCGAGCAGCACGGCCGGCAGAGCGAGCCAGCGCAAAATGGCACGGTGGCGCCACGCGAAACCGCCAATCCCGTCGTCGCCCGCGAGCAGGAAACCTATGACATAGATGAGCTGCCATGCGAGCGGATTAAGGTACCAGGTGCCCTCGACCGGCCAGGTCGGCAAGTTCACGCCGAACGAGAGAGCAACGGCATAGATCGCGAGCGAAACGAGCGGCAAAAGCGCCGTTGCGTAGCGGTGAAGAAGCGCGACCGCCGGAGCGATGAAAATTAAAACGACATACAGGGGAAGAATGTTGAAATAGCCGAGCTGATGGGTAAGCAAAACGAGACCGATATGCGCTTTCACCGGATCGTTGAAGACGGCGGACGCATTGTGCCAGTCGAGGAGGAACGGCGCATCGAGGCAGACAGAGGCCGCCGCGAGAAGCGCGATGGCCAGCTCCGTGACGACCATCTGCGCGACATAGACTTGGAAGGCGCGGGATTCGAGCCGAAGAACAAGCCATTTCGGAGGCAGCGCGCGCGCCGAGCCGTCGACTAGTCTGCGCATCGAACAGCCGGCGAGAAACACAAAAAGCTCGGCCGAGTCCGACAGCGACACGTTGCGAAAGGTGAAACGCTCGAAATAGATCCCCGGAATGTGGTTGATGAAAATCGTCACGAGGGCAAAGCCGCGCCAGAAATCGATCTCGTTGGGCGCGCGCATGGTCTATTCGAAAACCTTCTCGCGTCCAGCCGCTGGCCGCAGCGAGTTAAACAGCGAGTTACAATGTCGAGCGCTTGCGCCGCCGCTCCCGCCGCCGCTCGTCCACCGGATGACGGCCTTGTCGAGGCTGAGATTGCCGGTTTCGGCGGATTTTGGCAAGGCCGGACCCCCGCGCGATGCCACACCCAAGCCGGCGAGACCGGCGCGCCGCGCGCCGGAGAATGCCGATTTTGTTGGAGTCAAGACGTAAAGTCCGGGATATTCGCCCATAGTGGGACACTACCGATGCAAGCGGCGCCTTGCAGAATCTTCTTCCGTGCGAAAGCGTGCGACAAAGCCCTTGGCGCGTGCGATCATGGCGCGGGCCGGGGGCGTTGCGCGGCCGGCGGGAGACTTGTGGAATGGCGAATCTTTGGATGCGCAAGCCGATAGCGGTGCTTCAGGCCGAGGCAAAAGAAAGCGAATTCGGATCGGGCCCCGGCGAAGCGCGATTGCGCCGGACGCTCTCGCTTTGGAGCCTTGTCGCGCTTGGCATCGGCGCCGTCATCGGCGCCGGCATCTTCGTCCTGACCGGCCATGCCGCCGCCGCCCATGCCGGGCCAGCGATCAGTCTCTCTTTCGTGCTCGCTGGAATCGTTTGCGCCTTCGCGGGGCTCTGCTACGCCGAAATGGCCTCGACCGTGCCGGTCGCGGGCAGCGCCTACACCTACGCCTATGCGACAATGGGCGAATTCACGGCATGGATCATCGGCTGGGACCTGATCCTCGAATATGCCTTCGGCGCGACAACCGTCGCGATCGGCTGGTCCGGCTACGTCACAAGTTTACTGCGCGATCTTGGCGTGGTGATTCCGGTTAAATTCGCGTCAGCGCCGCTCGCCTACGATCCGGCGGCCGGAACCTTGTCGCCGACCGGCGCGCTGGTCAATCTTCCGGCGGTATCCATCATCCTTGTGGTGACCGCCTTGCTCGTTGTCGGCATTAAGGAATCGGCGCAGGTCAATAACACAATTGTCGCTCTCAAGCTGGCAATCGTTGTCCTTTTCATCGTTGCGGGAGTCTGGTTCGTCAATACCTCGAACTGGGTGACCCCGAGCAATCCCACGGGCGCTTTCATTCCCCCGAATGCCGGTCCTGGCCGATATGGCTGGAGCGGGATTGTTAGCGGCGCCGCGGTTGTTTTCTTTGCTTATATCGGCTTCGACGCCGTGTCGACCGCGGCCCAGGAAGCGCGGAACCCGCAGCGGGACATGCCGATTGGCATTCTCGGATCGCTCGCGATCTGCACTTTGCTTTATGTGCTTGTGAGCCTCGTCATTACCGGCATCGTGCCGTTCGACAGGCTGGACGTGCCAGATCCGATCGCGGTCGGCGCCGACGCCATCGGGTTTGCCTGGCTCGCCGCCATCATCAAGCTCGGCGCGATCCTGGGTTTGAGCTCGGTCATTCTGGTGCTCTTGCTTGGCCAGCCGCGGATTTTTTATTCGATGGCGCGCGACGGTCTGCTGCCTCCCTTCGCGGCGATCGTGCATCCAAGGTTCCGCACCCCCTACATCACCACGCTGATCACCGGCGTGTGCGTCGCGATCCTGGCCGGTCTTCTACCGATCGGTCTTGTCGGCAAGCTAGTGAGCCTCGGCACCCTGTTCGCGTTTGCCGTGGTCTGCCTTGGCGTCCTCGTCTTGCGGATCACCCATCCGGAAATACGCCGCCCGTTCAAGACGCCGGCCGTCTTCGTCGTGGC
>JBOHJT010000366.1:0-2507 GCA_050728715.1 Methylocella sp. | reverse complement strand
TGCTTTTCCAGGCTCTCGATCGTCGCAAGCGCCTCGGCTTTCTGCCGCTGCGCGAGGTCAAGGGCGGCGACCCGCGCGGCCTCCAGCGATTTCCGGTCGGCGAGACTGTCGGCCGCTTCAGTTTGCTGCCGGTGCCGGTCGACATCGGCCTTGCGGTCCTCGATCTTGCGGCGTGCCACATATTCGCCTCCCTCGCTCAGATATCGATCGCGGATTGCCTGCCATGTCTCCTCGCGGTCCCCGCGCGCCCGGGCGATGGAAGCGTCGGTCGGAATTTCCCTGGCGTGCAGCAAATGCTCGATTTCTCCTGCCGCCAAGTCGCGCTTCGTCGATTCGGCTGCGGCCTTCTCGGCGATCTTCGCGATTTCATCATCGAGACGGGAGCGCCAGTCGACCTCCGATTGAATTGTGGCCGCGTTGGGACAGGACCACGCGGCAAAACAATCGATATTCTCGAAGCCAAGTTGGCTCACGCGGTCGGCGATGCCCTGGCCGATGTGCTCCGCTCTCCGTTCCGACCCTGCGATCGTGTGGGCCAGCTCCGCAAGGTTGGCGAAATCCGCGATCGTCACCCCCAACGGCTCGCTTGTCCCGGCCTTTCGGCGCTCGCTTTGACGTGTCGCCAAATCGGCAAGGGTTCTGTCCTCGTTGGCAAGCTGATCCTCGACCGCGGTCATCCTCGCGCGCCGTTCGAGGCCTTCTGTCGCAAGCTTTTGCACGCGCGCGATTGCGTCCGGCGGCGGAAACATCACGTCAAGGTCGGCATCGGGCCCAAGCCCCAAGGCACCGCGGATGACTTCCAGCTTCGCGTTGCGCTCGGTGAGTTCGGTTTGCCGGTTCGTTCGATCGCCGCGCGCCTTGCGGACATGAACCGCCTTCTCGTGGATATCGCGGATCGATGCCTCCGCGGCCAAGATCGCCTCGGACGGCGTAAGCGCCTCGATTTTCGCCGCCAAGGCGGCGTGGCGCTCTCTCGCTTCGGCGAGCGCGGTTTCCGTCTGCTTTAATGTTTGCAGCGCCTCTTGCGCGGCGTCGGCAAAACCGTCGCGCAGCGCCGGAAGATCGAGGAACCCCGCCAATTCCTTGTCGATGCCTTCGAGCTTCCCGATCGTCGGGATCACCCGGACGAGACGTTGGAGTCGCAAAATCCTTTCGGCGATGTCCTTATGTTTGGACCGGATCTCTTCGACCCCGCCTTGCGCCTCGTTGCAACGCTGCTTTGTTTCCTCAAAGGCATCGCGGGTTAAGAGGCCATCGTTGGCGGCGCGATCCGCCGCATGATAGGTATCGAGCGCCTTGTAGAACCGCCGATGCTTGGCTCGAGTCGGCGCGAACAAGGTATCCGCCTCCTCCGCCATTTTGCCGATCATGTCCACCAGCGCCCGCAGTCCGCCGCCAGCTTCGACAATCAGCCGGCCGATATCGCCGTCCGCCTTTAACAAGCGCTCCCCGCCCTCGCGCAGGGAATTGTGATCGAGGCCGAAAAGCGAACAAAAACGTTCGCGTCCGGTCGAGCCGAGGTGGCGGGCCAAGAGCCCTTCATCCACTGCCTGTCCGCTTTCATCGGTTAGGGTACGCCCCGCCCTGCCCTTGCGCCGCCGAAGCGAGAGGCGGGTGCCATTGGCGAGGACCACGACGGCGGTCAGCCGAATCTGGTCGTTGCCGAACACTTCGCCACGCGACGAATCATGCGGAATGCCGAACAGGAAATCCGTGATCGCGGCGAGACTCGTGCTCTTGCCAGCTTCATTCGGTCCACAAATCACGACGAGGCCCGGATTGGTTGGAAAGAACAACGTACGGCTGTCGAAGAGACCATATTTCTCGATCGTGAATGATTCGAACCGCATCGGATCAGCCCTGCCCCCGGTCGATCATGGCCAGCGCCAATGTGCGGGCTTTCTCCGGCCCTTCGGCTCTCAGGATTTGGAACAGCTCGTCGCTTCGCGCACCGGCGGGCAATTTTATCTTTATCTCCGCGAGCCGGGCTTCGAGGCGCTCGGCGAGCCAGGGATCGGCCGCCAAACTTTGCACCGCCTGGCGTAACCTGCCGGCGACGGTTGGATCGATATTGTCGCTGGCGGCGGAAGGCGAGGTGCAAACTTCCACCTTCTCGATCCAAATGTCGCTCGCGATGCCGGCGGCAAGCGTCTCAATCTCTTCTCGCACCGATGGCGCTGTCGCGGCGAGCTCGGCGTGCAAGAGGGTCGAACCCACGAGGCGCAGGCGGATTGCCAGAGCGCGACCATCGCAATCGGCGTAGGCCCGCTCGATCCACTCCCGAACCGCGGGCAACAGCGCTACCCGATTTTCCATGCCCGTGAGAGTCACATCTTCGACGGCCCAGCGGACAACGTCGAGCGCGCGGTGTTCGATTCGTGTGACGTCCCCGTCCCTAACTTCGACGAGCGTTGCCCCCTTAGGGCCGGTCTCCTTAACGCTGCGCCCCTGCAGATTGCCGGGATAGACGACATAGGGCGCGGTGCTCAATTCCTGGCGCGTATGAA
>JBOHJT010000365.1:0-2510 GCA_050728715.1 Methylocella sp. | reverse complement strand
TCAGCCTGGGCAGGCCTTTCTTGCCTTCGAGCGACTCCAAAAGCGCGGTTTCCTCGCCGGCGATATAAGCGCCCGCCCCATGATGGACATAAATGTCGAAAGGCCAGCCGTGGATATTGTTCTTGCCTGTAAGCTTCGCCGCATAGGCCTCGCCGATCGCGGCCTCCAAGCGCCGTCCTTCCAAAACATATTCGCCGCGAATATAAATATAGCAGACATGCGCGCGCATCGCGAAACAAGCGAGGAAACAGCCCTCGATCAGAAGCTGCGGATCATTTCGCATGATTTCCCGATCCTTGCAGGTTCCTGGCTCCGATTCGTCGGCGTTGACGACGAGATAGGAGGGCCGGGCCGGGTCCGGCTTCGGCATGAAGGACCATTTGAGGCCGGTCGGGAAACCGGCACCGCCGCGCCCGCGCAGGCCCGACGCCTTCATCTCGCCGATGATCCATTCATGCCCCTTGTCGATCAATTTCTTCGTATTATCCCACGCGCCCCGCGCGACGGCGCCCTTAAGGCGCCAGTCGCCGAATCCGTAGAGATTGGTGAAGATGCGATCCTTGTCTTCAAGCATCTCTCTTGACCTTACGATTGGTTCAGTTCGGGCGCACTTAAGGGACCGCCGCGGCCATCGGCGCCGTAGAGGGAGGTCAATGAAGTAAGCCCGCCTGTGGGTTCCGAAGTGACGCGCCCGGTTTGCGAACCGGTCTTTACCGGGCGGCCCGCGGCGAGATCGTCGAGCAATTTCTCGAAATTCGGCGGCGTCAGATCCTCGTAATAATCCTCGTTGATCTGGACCATCGGGGCATTGCAGCAGGCTCCCAGACATTCGACTTCGATCCAGGAAAACATGCCGTCCGAGGTAACGCTTCCTTGTTCGCCAATTCGCCTAAGTAGAATTTCCTTGATTGCGTTGGAGCCGGTAAGCAGGCAAGGAGTCGTGCCGCACATCTGGACATGGAACCTCCCGACCGGCGCGAGATTGAACATCGTGTAGAAAGTGGCGATTTCGAGCACCCGGATAAAAGGCATGCCAAGCTTTTGCGCGACCTTCTCGATCGCGGGTTTCGGCAGCCAAGAGTCGTTTTGTTTTTGTGCAAGCCACAACAGCGGAATCACGGCGGAAGCCTGGCGGCCTTCCGGGTACTTCCGCAAGATTTCCTCGCACCTCGCCTCGTTTTCGCGGGTGAAGGCGAAGGTTACGGGCTGTTCCTCGGCGAGACGGCGAACGGACATCGATTCAGCTCTTTGGTGTCGCGGCTAGACGGTGGGCATCGTATGGCAGGAGCGTTTTGAGTCTCCGGAAGGCTAGAGTGGCATCACCGGTCGATCTCGCCGAAGACGATGTCGATCGAACCCAAAATCGCGCTCACATCGGCAAGCATCGATTTGCGGCAGAGAAAATCCATCGCGGCAAGGTGCGCGAAGCTCGGCGCCCTGATTTTGCAGCGATATGGCTTATTGGTGCCATCGGAGACGAGATAAACGCCGAATTCTCCCTTTGGCGCCTCGACCGCGCAATAGACTTCGCCGGCCGGCACATGGAAGCCCTCCGTATGAAGCTTGAAGAAATGGATCAAAGCCTCCATCGAACGCTTCATTTCGGCGCGGGTCGGCGGCACCACCTTGCCATCCTTTGCAGCGACAGGCCCCTCTCCGCCCTTGGCGAGAAGCTTTTCGACGCATTGCTTCATGATTTTGACCGACTGGCGCATCTCTTCCATGCGAATGACTTGCCGGTCGTAATTGTCGCCGTGGCGGCCGACCGGAATATCGAACTCCATCTCCTCGTAGCATTCATAGGGCTGCGCCTTGCGCAGATCCCAGGGCGCGCCCGAGCCTCGTGCCATGACACCCGAAAATCCCCGGCGCCAACACTCCTCGAGGCTGACGACGCCGATATCGACATTGCGCTGCTTGAAGATGCGGTTGTCGATGAACAGAGCCTGCATATCGTCGCAGACTATTAAGAACGGATCGCACCAGGCGAAGATGTCGTCGATGAGCTGGTCCGGAATATCGGTATGCACGCCGCCAGGCCGGAAGTAATTGGCGTGCAGGCGAGCGCCCGACGCGCGTTCATAAAAGACCATGAGCTTTTCGCGTTCCTCGAAGCCCCATAGCGGCGGTGTCAAGGCGCCGACATCCAATGCCTGCGTGGTGATACAAAGAAGATGCGACAGGATCCGGCCGATTTCGCAAAACAATACGCGCAGCAGCTGGCCGCGCCGCGGAACTTCGAGCCCAAGCAATTTCTCGATGGCGAGGCAGAAGGCATGTTCCTGATTCATCGGTGCGACGTAATCGAGCCGGTCGAAATACGGTATGTTCTGCAAATAGGTGCGCGCCTCCATCAATTTCTCGGTGCCCCGATGAAGGAGCCCGATATGCGGATCGACGCGCTCGACGACTTCGCCGTCGAGTTCGAGAACGAGCCGCAGGACGCCATGCGCGGCCGGATGCTGCGGACCAAAATTGATTGCGAAAGTACGGACCGGATTTTCGCTCAT
>JBOHJT010000364.1:0-2519 GCA_050728715.1 Methylocella sp. | reverse complement strand
CTGGACTACGAGGAGCGGTTCAAGCGCATGGTCATCTCGCCGTTCGCGCAAAGTTATGCGGCGGGGCAAACGCCCATACCGTGCGTCGCCTGCAATAGCGAAATCAAATTCGCCGATCTCTTGGAAACGGCGCAAGACCTCGGCGCCGACGCCTTGGCGACCGGCCATTACGTGTCGTCCCGGCTCGAAGCCTCCGGCAATCGCGCACTCTACCGGGCCCATGACCTTTCCCGCGACCAGAGCTATTTTTTGTTCGCGACGACCAAGGCGCAACTCCAATTGTTGCGGTTTCCTCTCGGCGAGATGGAAAAGGCGCAAGTCCGCGCCCTCGCCCGCCGGTTCGGCCTGCCGGTTGCTGATAAACCCGACAGCCAAGATATTTGTTTCGTGCCAACCGGCCGATACAGCGATCTCATCGAACGCTTGACGCCTGGCGCGGCGCGGCCGGGCGACATTGTGCATATCGACGGCCGGGTGCTTGGACGCCACCCGGGCGTCATCCATTACACGGTCGGCCAACGGCGTGGCCTGGGGCTTGGCGGCTACGCCGCCGGCGCACCGCTGTTTGTCGTCAAACTGGACGCCGCGCGGGCCCGCGTCATCGTCGGGCCGCGCGAAGCGTTGGCGACCCGCCGGGTCCGTTTGGGCGCGCTCAACTGGATCGGACCGGGCACGCTCGATGATCATGCCAAGGGAGAGGAACTCTACGTGCAGATCCGCTCCTCCCGGCCTCCGGTTTTGGCCCTCCTTTGCACCGGTCAGGGCGAGGCCGCCGTCGAATTCGCCGCCGCCGAGGATGCCGTCTCGCCTGGCCAAGCCTGCGTCTTTTATGCGTCGGACCGGCCCCATGCGCGAGTTTTGGGCGGCGGCTTCATTAATTCGGCGGAACCGGCCTGTCCGGCGGCCGCGGAAAATTATTTCGCGCGGGTCGAGCCGTTGCCGCTTTGAGCGGGAGACCGGCCGCGTCCCACGCGGGAATGTAAGCACAAGAACAAGTGACCGGAGCGGGGTCCATGAAATGGCAATCGCGACGGCGAAGCGTGGAGGCTAGCGCTCGTGCAAGAGGAAATTTTTGCCGCCCCTGTCTTTGACGCCGCGCCAGGGCGCGCGGGCGATCCGGCCGTTCTCGCCAATAAGCATGTCAAGAAATCCTACGCTCGCTGGGCGCCGGTTTACGATCTCGTCTTCGCGCTCGTGCTGCGGCCGGGACGCAAAGCCGTGGCCGCGGCCGCCGACCGCCTTGGCGGGCGTGTGCTCGACGCCGGCGTCGGCACCGGCCTCGAATTGCCCATGTTCGACCGGCGGACGAGATTGACCGGGATCGATCTTTCCGAGCCGATGCTGCGGCGCGCCCAAGGGCGCGTGCGCGCCAAGGCTTTAGTCAATGTCGAGGGCCTCCTGGTGATGGACGCGGCGCGCCTCGCTTTCCCGGACGCCCATTTCGATGCGGTGGTGGCGCCTTATGTTCTGACGGTCGTGCCCGATCCGCGCGCTTGTCTCGATGAACTGGCCCGTGTCGTGAAGCCCGGCGGCGAGATCGTTCTCGTCAATCATGTCGGCAGCGGCCAAGGCCCAATGGCCTGGATCGAATCCGCCCTCGCCAAATGCAGCGCCGAACTCGGCTGGCAGCCGGAATTCGCATGGTCGATTCTCGGCGATTGGATCGAATCCACGCCTTCCGTCCGTCTCGTGGAACGCCGCAAACTGCCGCCTTTCGGGCTGTTTACCTTTGCGCGGATCGAGAGGCTTTGAGCAAAATTTGGCCGCAAAGCGGGTTTTACGCCTTCCGCGAGGCGCGGTTTCGTCTGATGAAGCTGCTCGACTCTGCCGTAAGTTACGCTAAAAACCAATGACGACCCCCCCCTTGTTTTGCCCATCGTAAAAACATACATTGCGTTGTGTCGTGTTTTTGCCGACGGCTTGGCCTCGCATTTTTGCGTCTGCTGACGACCTCCTCCTCAAAACCTCGATGCAACATCGGCGTCCGCATGAATCGGCGCCTCTTTTCTCTACGACTCTAAGGATAGCCTCTATGACTACGGGAACCGTGAAGTGGTTTAATCCGGACAAAGGATACGGCTTCATACAGCCAGACGACGGCGGCAAGGACGTGTTCGTCCACATCAGCGCCGTCGAACAATCAGGATTGCGCAATCTGCAGGAAGGCCAGAAAATCGCCTACGAGGTCATTGCCGACAAGCGAACCGGCAAGTCCGCGGCGGGTAACCTTCACGCAGCTTGAAGGCGGGACTAATTTGGCGCAAGGGCCCTGGCATCATCGCTGGGGCTTTTTTCTTTTTCTTTGCCGGATTTCATGACCGGTGCCATTAGTGCGTATCCTGATTAGGTGGACCGATATCCGGCATTGCGAAAACAGTTGAGGGATTGTTCCAGAGAAAAGTCATCGAGGGCAAATCCTATCCCATCCCGGAGTGCATCGACGGTTCGGCGTGGCATTTTGCGGAGTGTATTCTTGAACTTGGCGAAAACCTCCTGAGCGAGCCGAAGGATCGATGGGC
>JBOHJT010000363.1:0-2528 GCA_050728715.1 Methylocella sp. | reverse complement strand
GGGATAACCGCTTTGGCCGATTTGGCCGCTTCGATCGTCGGGAGGACCGCTTCGAACGGCGATTTGGCCGCTTCGATCGGGATGACCGCTTTTTCTTCCGGCATCACCGTTTCCGCACCTTTGCGTTCTTTGGTGCGCCATTTTTCGGATTCGGGGCTTGGCCGTACTATAACGACTATGCCGCCTACGGCGGGTGCTGGCGCCAGGTATGGAACGGTTACGGCTACCAGTGGACGAACGTCTGCAATGGTTATGGCTACAATTACGGCTACTAGCAGCTATTCATAGCCATAAATCATCACGCCATTTAGCACGTATATTATTTCGCACGGAACAGTCCTTTGACGTCATGGTATTGAGGCGGACCACATTTCTGACGTTGACCTGCAAATAAAGCAACGGCTCGGGTGTTGTATCCGAGCCGTTGCGGCAAAGCATCCGCGCAGAACCAAGTATAGACTGTCACAATACTGTTAATAGAAAGTTTTCAATGTCGGTTGCACGTCTTCGAGCCCTTGCTTTTGCGATTTTCGCCTGCTGCGCCAATCAGGCCGGCGAGGCCCGCTCGCTCTGGACCGTCGATCCGGCGCATACGCGAATCACCTTTGTCATCGATGCGGTTGGCTGGCCGCAAACCACGGGCCAGTTCACCAAGTTTCAGGGCAAGATCGCGATCGATTTCGACAATCCGCGCGCAAGCAGCGTATCATTCAAAGTCGCGGCGAACTCGGTCGACGCCGGCTCGTCCTCCTTGAACGACTATCTGCGTGGCGAACAGTTTTTCAACGTTGCGAATTACCCGTATATTTCCTTCGTCTCGACTCGCGTCGAGAAGGCCGATGCGCGCCATGCCGATGTTGCCGGCAATCTCACCATGCTTGGCGTCACAAGGCCGATCAACCTAAATGTCGAGGTCGACCGCAAACTCGCGGGTGCAGGCCAGCGGGTCGGCTTCAAGGCGACCGGAACAATCGACCGCCGCGAATTCGGTATGAATTCAGGTTACCCGGTCATCAGCGAAGCGGTTTATCTGACGGTCGCGACGGAAGTTGTTGGCGAGCCATGACCCTTCCTCAGCCGGAGCCTCCCGCGATGCTCAAATCATTCGCCCGACATCGGTAATAATCGTCGCTCGCGGTGGCGGTGGTCAAATCTCTCGCGGTGCAGGGGCTGTTCATAGTCCAAGAGAAAGGGACCTTTGATGTGGCCGGCGGGCTGGCAGCGGCGGAGCAATATTTCCGCGCCTATACTCCCGCAGAACAAGTCCTTTGAGATCAAGCCTGGCAATTTTGTGAACGACATTTTTGAGTTTGGTCGGGAATAAAAACGACGGCCTGCCTGTCTAGGCGGCGGGGGCGCGGGAAAGCTTCCGTGTCGGGCTCGTCGTCACAAGATCGTTGAAGCTTGTGTGCAGGATGCGGGAGCATCCATGTTGAACCCATAAGAAACACTGTCATAGGAGGTTTATATGTACAAGGAACATCAAGCTGACCGGCGTAGCTTTTTGCGGACCGGCGCGATCGCGGGCACCGCGCTGGTTGCGGGCGCATCAGGGATGGCGCAGCAAGCCGCCGCCGACACGGACGCCTCAAATCGCCGCCCTACCAAGGGCGATATCGCGATCCTTAGATTCCTCTCGGCGGTCGAGCAGATCGAAAGCGATCTCTGGCTGCAATATGCCGAGCTCGGAGGAGTCCAGGATAGCGAACTTCCCGGACTCCCCACGGGAGGGAGCGCGCTCTACACCAAGAAGCTGAACCTCCTCGATACGGACATGTCACAGTATATCCACGACAATACCGAGGATGAGTTCACCCACCACGCCTTCCTCAACGCCTACCTGGAGTTTATTGGTGCAAAGCCAGTTGATCTGAGTAAATTCGCAACTTTGCCAAGCAGCAAGGCGACTGGGGCTAATCACATCGGACGGCTCACCAACCTCATGCAGCTCACCGTCGATACCAGTTGGTGGACAAGGTATCGCAGCCGCGCCAATAACCCTGATCTTGACCCGTCGTTCATTTTTCCGCAGGCGGTCCCGACCTTGAACACGGGGCAGCATCCGGCAATCCCCCGATCCGACAACGACCTAACTCCCGACGGTCACATCCAGGCCATCGCCAACACAGCGGCATTCCATTTCGCCTTTATCGAGCAAGGCGGCACCAGCCTCTACCCGACACTGGCCCAGAGGGTCACCCATCCGGTGGTCTTGCGAATTCTGCTCAGCATCGGCCCGACCGAGACCATGCACTTCCAGACTTGGCACGACAAGGCGGGCAACGCGGTTTCGGATCCCCTGGCTCCTCTGACCGATGGAAGTCTCTCGTTTCCAAACCTCAATCTAACTCCTGGCGGGGAGGACTTCCAAACCAACCTGATCATGCCCGAGCCCTGCCCATTCCTCAGCCGGAAGTTCCCGGCAGTTTCGATCATTCGCCCGACCTCGATAGAGACTTTCGGCGCGCGGGCGGCGGTCAAGGGCTTCACGGATGACGGGCTGTTCATCGGCCAAACCGACGCGTTCT
>JBOHJT010000362.1:0-2537 GCA_050728715.1 Methylocella sp. | reverse complement strand
TGAGGGCGGCCATTTTCTCGGCGACGAACAGAACCGTTTGACCGTCATGCACGGCCGCCGCGATAATATTCGTGATCGTCTGCGATTTGCCGGTTCCAGGCGGACCTTGGACGACGAGATTGTGTCCGGCGCGAACGGTCTCGATGACCCGCCTCTGTGAGGAGTCCGCATCGGCAACATGAATGAGATCGGCTGGATTTAATATGTCGTTCAGCCGGGCGGCCTCGGGCAGGACCGACGGCTCGGCCGGGAATCCCTCGCATAGAAGTCCGCGCAAGAGCGGATGCGAGACCAGCGCATTGTCGGGCCAATTGCCGGGTTCAAGATCGCGCATCATCAATAGCTTCGAGAAGGAATAAAAGCCAAGCTCGATTGCATTGGCGTCGATCGACCATCGCCGCTTGGCGGCAACCGCATTGGCGACTGCATCGAAGTAGCTCGATGGCCGCCAATCTTGGGTCTCGGCAACATCGGGCAGGGCGAGGCCGAAATCGCCGCGCAGCCGTTCCTGCAAGGCCTGATTGGTGGCGATGTCGTCCTCGCGAAGCGTCAGATCGAAGGTCGACCACTTGGCATCGCGACCGAGGTAAACCGGAAGCAGGATCAGCGGCGCGGCGCGCGGCATGTCGGATTCTTCGTTCTCGTACCAGCACAGGAAACCAAGGGCGAGAAAGAGGATGTTGACGCCGCACTCCTCCTCGGCCGTCTTCGCGTCGCGGTGTAAGGCATGGAGCCGTTTATGCAAAAGCCCGGGCGACAGCGATGTCTGCAAACCGTTCCGGTCGCTTGTCCCCGGGGTGACCAGACGCGGCGTTTCCGGGGTCGCCGTTTCGCGCTGTATGACCGCGGTTTCCTCTGCTGCGAGAACCCGCAGCGGCTTGTTCTCGCGAACGAGATTCGCGAAGACTTGATCTGATGCATTGCCGGTGATGGTAAGCGCGCGCGACCGCTTAGCTCCCCGCGGGGTATGAATGAGGCGGTTGCGGGTCCCGGTTTCGATTAATTTGAGCCGGGCTCCGGCCAGCAGTTTTTCGATCGAGGTTCCGGCCCGGCCGTTGGCGGTCTGTCTCCTCGCCGTCCGGATCGTAGTGACTTTCCCCATTTACGCCTCCTTTTACCCGGAAGCCGGCGCAAGGCCGCTCGATTAATACATAAGCAAATAGAGGGATACGGATATTACGTAAAGTCAATTGACAATGATCAATGATTAATGTTTAGTTGATAACCTTTATTATTAAGATCGTCGCAAGATTCTTTACCAAATATTTACCAATGGCGCGCCTCGCGCGCTTTCCTGCCGGCTTGGCAGCTGCCTGCAGGTCGCCGCGTCACTGGATCTCCTCGAAATGTGGACCATCGAGCATGATCCCGATCCTTCGCTTTCCGATCATGCTTTGACGTCTTGGTGTTCGCACGGTCTTTATGGCAAACAAGCCTCTGGCCGGTATCGTCCGTTTTGCTTTTCGCCGCATTTTTTGCGGCAAATTCGAGAGACCGTGGTGTTGAACATATTGCCGCAAGACCAGCTCGATCTCATCTTGCGCCGTCACGCGGAAATCCTGGTCCGGCTCGCCGGGGCGCTCGAGCCCGCGGCGTATGTGGCCTTGTCGCGCGAGCTCGCCGGCATCGAGAATGTTGCTAAGGCCATTCAGGATTTTCGCGGACAAGCCGAGGAAGCCGCCGGACTCGAAGCCCTGATCGCCGATCCCGCGACCGGCGCCGAGATGCGCGGCCTTGCCGAGGACGAATTAAGGGCGGTCGGCGCAAGGCTTTTTGATCTCCAACAGGATCTGAGGATCGCGCTTCTGCCAAAGGACGCGGCGGATGAAAAAAACGCCATTCTCGAAATTCGTGCCGGGACCGGCGGCGACGAGGCGGCACTTTTCGCCGGCGACCTTTTCCGCATGTATCATCGCTACGCCGAATTGAAGGGCTGGCGCGTCGAGATTTTGTCGCAGAGCGAAGGAACATCGGGAGGCTACAAGGAAATCGTAGCCGAGATCGCGGGACGCGGCGTCTTCGCGCGGTTGAAATTCGAATCCGGCGCGCACCGGGTGCAACGCGTGCCGGAAACCGAGACACAGGGGCGCGTTCACACCTCGGCGGCAACCGTCGCGGTCTTGCCCGAAGCCGAGGAAATCGACGTCGATATCAACGAAGCGGACCTGAAGATCGATACGATGCGCGCGCAAGGCGCCGGTGGCCAGCATGTCAATAAGACTGAATCCGCGGTCCGCGTCACCCATTTGCCGACGGGCACCATCGTCTTCGTGCAGGACGAGCGTTCGCAGCACAAGAACCGCGCCCGCGCCATGACCCTCTTGCGTTCCCGGATCTACGACACCCAACGCCTGAAACGCGACGCCGAGCGCGCCGCGGACCGGCGTGCCCAGGTCGGTTCCGGCGATCGCTCCGAACGAATCCGCACCTATAATTTTCCGCAAGGGCGGCTTACCGATCACCGGATCCATTTGACTCTCTACAAGCTCGACAAGGTCATGACCGGCGAAGCGCTAGATGAAGTGATCGATGCCCTC
>JBOHJT010000361.1:0-2589 GCA_050728715.1 Methylocella sp. | reverse complement strand
TGGCAAGACAGGCGATCACAGGGTCGGTCGAGTGAACGCAAAGCTCGAAGGGCCATTTCGGATTGGCGCCGGCCGGCGCGATCGCGACGGTCCCCATCCCGCCAAGGCAAATTTCGGCGATCGCTAAACCTGCTTCAATTCCGCCCCGCGCATTTTGGCCCGCGTCGATAATTGTCTCGCCCGCTTCGCCTTTGGAAACAGCGACCCGCAATCGGGCCGCGCTCGCGATCATGTGGTCCACCGCTTGTCCCGCCTGGGTATTGATACTCAGATCGTTCTTGCTCAAGGTGCCGTTTCCTTTCCCGGAGCCCCTGTTCTCGTTTTGACCCGACAGAATCCGAATGGCCCCTGTGACAGACCTGTTGGCGCGGACTGCTCAGATCGGCTCGCGCGAGCCATCGTCGCAGGCAGCGGGCAGGCCAGAGGTTGACGCGGACTGTTCAGATCAGTGACCAAAAGATCATGACAAATATAAACATCGCGAAGCTCCCGACTGCGGCGGTCCGCACATCAGTTGTGATGACGGGAACCTTACCACCGAGATGAAGACCGCCAACAAGGAAATATGGCAGTGGTCCGCCCCCGATTGCGGCGATAAACTTGATTGTAGGCTTATAGTCCCGCGCCATAATTGCTCGGCCCCCCGGTTGCGGCGTGCGGTTCAGGCAAGGTTCGGGAGCGGCATTCCGGTCATCGTGAGGCGGATGGCTTCGAGCGCTGGGATGGCCGCGGCGGCGGGCGGATTCGATGATGGAGCGGATGCCGGCATAGAGTTTCGCGCCCCATTTGGTGCGAAAACCATTCGTAATTTTCCGGAACAAGGGGCTGTCCTTGTGGTGGAAGACCCTCGGCCGCCAGTTCCGTTTGCCGGCCCGCACCCCGGTCTCGTCCGATTCCAGCGCGGTTCCTCGCGCGGATCAGGCTTGTCCGCGAGGCGAAGGGATCGCGGCCCGCCTCCGGCATGGCGGCCAGCGCGCCCCTCATGGCGGCCCGTCGAACCACGCTGATGTCGAGCCCCGGAATACCGGACAAAAACTTCGCCAGCCGCGCGAATGAGATGCCTTGCGTGAAGCGCGGATAGACGACGAATGCGCGCAGGTTCGGCCCGCCCTTCGACAAGCACGCGGGCCGAGCCTGGCTCCAGCCCTTGCGGCGGCGGGGCCTTGAACCTTTTTGCACCGCATGGGCAGGCCCCGCCAAACAGCGTCACGCGCGTGATATCGGGCTTGGTCTCAGGGATCTCGACATGTTCGTAGGCCTCGCAGGCGATCCGCGGCGGGTATGAGAGGTTGGCGCGGCAATGCTGGCAAGCGGTCGCCATCATATCGCGCCGGGCTGTGGGAGCTGGATGCAGCGGCCGATGCGCGCCAGCGTGCGGCTTGCCGTTCGGCATACTCGCCGCATCATCTGGAGCCTTGCGCCCGTGCGATGGCGGCGTGCCCGAAGCGCGGTGTTTTCCGCACTCCGCGCGTCGATCCGCGCTATCGGCGCGACAATCAACGCGTCTTTCTCAGGCGAATCAAGGGAAGGCAAATCAGGCCGCGGAGTCATCCTTGGGTTGACTCACTTTCCCCGCCGCGAAGCCAGTCCGTTCAAGCGCCATCAAGTCAATTCGCCTCACCGCAATGCCATCTGGAAGGTAAGGGTGAGCAGTTACAAAATGGAAGCAAGCTTCGCACCTCTTTCCAGGTCCCGCCCGCTCCGGCAGAAGACGCCTAACCCTTCGTCGAGCGGACACACAACGGCGGCGCACATGATAATTGACCTCCCCAGAGTGCAGAATGCTATTTGAGAATATGCTCCGCTGGATCAATAGAGCGGTGGAATTTGGATTGGGGTGCGTACCGGGCCAATTGACAGAAAGCCTTCGGAAAACGTCAACGGCAGATTCACGCGCCCCGTGCCGCCGCCTTGGCCGCCGCCGAGCAACCCCGCCAGAACTTGGCCAGCGGTAACGAGCGCCGGATCGATGCCCAATCGCCGAAAGGCCTTGTCGAGTCCGGCGAAACTCGCGTTGAGTTTGCCTTTCATACGATGCTGGTTGTCGAGATCGAGGCCACCCTCAGCGTCGAAAATAATATCGCCGCTCGTCAGCCGAGCGGTCGTGATATCGACATGACCGTTCGCCGAGCGCCAATTTTCGAGAAAATCTTGGAGCTTTTCCGCCCCGCGTAAAT
Organism: Methylocella sp.; assembly: GCA_050728715.1. Classification (GTDB taxonomy): domain Bacteria; phylum Pseudomonadota; class Alphaproteobacteria; order Rhizobiales; family Beijerinckiaceae; genus Methylocapsa. Next base: position 412 of record JBOHJT010000361.1, on the reverse strand, counting down.
CGACTTGCGATACTGTGCCACTGACCTGCATGTCGATGGGAAGGTGGGTGTCCAAAAGACTGCCGAGCGCCGGAATCGAGCCTTGGTTGACGGCAACCATGAAATCATAGGCACGGTCGCGCCGGTCCTGCATCAGGACGAAATCGCCGCTGACATCGCCAAACGCTCCTTGCACCGGGTCTATCCCTCCTATTTTTCCTTGCAGCCGGACCTGATTGCCGGCGAGAGTGACGCGATCGAGCGCGCCGGGCTGGCCTTCGAGATCGAGGAAAAGGCTTCCCCATTGCATCGTAATATCGAATGTGGCGTCGCTGGATTTCGCGACGAACGGCGGGTCAAGTTGGACAAGCACATTGCCGGTCCGCAGAAGCGGCGAAGTGGCGCGGAACCCCCGCACGGTTCCGGTCAGCGT
>JBOHJT010000360.1:0-2590 GCA_050728715.1 Methylocella sp. | reverse complement strand
TGCGAGTTAGCCTCTCCGCGAAAACACTCGCGACGGTGAGATCCGCGCTGGTTCCCGGATTTAGCCCGCGGGCCTTGAGACGCCGGTCGAAAGCCAGGAGATCTTGAAGCGTTTCCGCCGGATTTGTGGCGTTCATGAACCGTTTTCGCGCTTCCATTGCCATAATTTGAACTCTTGCCGCCGCGCCTGGACCATTTTTCCGCGCGATGTGACTGTCGGGAAAACCCGCGAGAAATGCCAGATAGACGGCGGCCACCGGCCAGGGCGCGGGCCAGCCGCCGACCCGCGCACTCGCGAGCGTGCCCATCCCGGTTTCGAATATGTCCGTGAAATCAGAGGCATACTGGAAAGCGACCCGGTCTCTTCCGGCGGCTTCGCGCATTGCCTCCAAAAGCGTGACACCGGCCGGGCCACGGACATCGTGCCGGGACGCCGTGCCGAGCCCCGCGGGCGCGGCGAGAAGGATGGCTTTGAACGCGGACTCGGCGTCTCGGCGGGTCAATCCGACAACCGTCTGTTTCACTCTCTCGCGAAGGTCCCCGCCCCTCTGTGCGGCGGCGGCGAGCGGCGCGCACAGAAGAACGATGCCGAGATTGGTGTTCATCCCCACCGCCGCGAAGGTGGCCTCCACGGCGGCAAGAATGCGTGCGCCGACCGGCAACGCGGAATTGCTCAAGGCGGGGGCGGCGGCTTCGGCGCTGTGCAAGAAATCATTAGCCGACATGCCGTGGCCATCGGCGAATACATGGACATTGCCGGGCTTCGGCGCCTCGATCTCGTCGCGGCATGCGGCGATGAAAGCCTCGGCGATTTCGTTCACCCCGCAGCCTCCGCCCTTGGCCGTCCAATTCGCGTCAAGAGATTGGCGGCCAGCCTGCTGGCGATGGAAAACGGAGCGACCTTCTGCAAGCCGCGCCAGCCTGGCATGCTGTTGACTTCGAGAACCTGAAGAGCATCCGCCGCATCGCGAATCATATCCACTCCGGCGAAATCGGCCCCAACCGCCGCCGCCGCGCGCAACGCAAGATCAATCGTTCCGGCATCCGGCTCGAACCATTCGGGCCGCGCTCCGAGGTTGACATTGGTGATCCACTGGGCCGCATGGCGGGTCATCGCGCCGACGACCTTGCCATCCGACACGAACAGCCGGAGGTCGCGAAAGCCGTTGCGTTCGAGCGCTACGAATCGTTGAAGATAATAGACGCCTTCCACGGCCTCGACCGGCGGCAGATCGTCTGCGCGCCGGATCAGTTTCAAGCCGTATCCTTGCGCGCCGAACAGGGGCTTTAAAACGAGCGGGCCGCGCCCCGCCTCGCGCCGCACGATCTGGCGCGCGGCCTGTTCGGATTGGACCGTCCAGGTCGGGGGGGTTGGAATCATATTGCGGGCGAGTGCGAAACTCGTCGCGGCCTTGTCAACGCATATTTCCACGGTTCGCGCCGAATTAAAGACCGGCACGCCGAGGGCGCCAAGGCCGTGCAACACGTCGAGGCGCAGCGTCACGCTTTCAAAACTTCCAGATCCAATCGCGCGCACAAACATCGCGTCCGGCAAATCCGCGCCAAATCCCGGAATGACAAGGCCGCTTCGGCGCCGCGTATCGAATCCGCATTGCGACAGGCGGACCGGAACGGCGACCACGCCAGCGCGCGCGAAAGCCGCGGTGAGATCCCGCGCATGCCAATCGTAAAGGTCCACGGCCAATGCGATTTTGGGTTCGCCGGTGACTTTGCGGGCCGCGTGCAGCCTATCCAAAGGAGACATCGAGCAAAGTCTTATCGATCTCGCCCGCGTGAAAAGTCTCGCCGGTCTCGACCGCCGTCACGATAGCGCGCGCGGGGCTGAACAGCATCGGGTCGATCGCATAAAAATCGCCTTTGTAGGCCTTGAACACCTCGGCGAAGGGGCGGCCATAATCGCGCGACGTCGTGCTCGGGAGATTTTCGGCCAGCGCTTTTGCTTCCGCGGCGGGTCCGGTCACGAAAAGATGCGCCTGACCGCCGTAGATGATTGCGTCGTTGGTGCGTCCCATGGCTTGAACGAAGTCGGGATGCGGCGGCGAAAGCGGCGCCGAAGCCAAGCCGTCGACGATGTGCGACAGCGGAAATTTGAGCTCATGCGCCTTATGCAGCGCGACTTCCAGCACGCGCGCGACCACCTGAACGCTGCCCGCGAGACTTTGCGTGGGCGCAAAAATGAAAGTGACGTTTTCAGGCGGGACACCGCAATCTCGCGCGACTTTTTCGGCGATTTCCCGTGGCGGCGCCCGGCCGGACTCAAGAACGAGAGTCGCGCGGGTCGCGTGATCTCGATACTCCAATTCCGCAAACAAAGGCTCCTTGCGCGCGAGCGCCCGGCCGGGACCGGAGCCGAGCGCGAAAAATGCCGATTTACCCTCGCCATGCGAGAGCGCCCAGCCCGCATATTGGCTGGCAAGACAGGCGATCACAGGGTCGGTCGAGTGAACGCAAAGCTCGAAGGGCCATTTCGGATTGGCGCCGGCCGGCGCGATCGCGACGGTCCCCATCCCGCCAAGGCAAATTTCGGCGATCGCTAGGCCTGCTTCAATTCCGCCCCGCGCATTTTGGCC
>JBOHJT010000359.1:0-2636 GCA_050728715.1 Methylocella sp. | reverse complement strand
GAGTGAGACTCCGCGCGGACGCGCCGTGCGATTGGCCTTAAGGAAACTTCCCGGCTAGCGCGGTTCCCGAACAGCCAGAATCGGAGGGGATTCCCGTCGGCTGGATAGGAGGCCGGCACGGACGGCAAAACCCTACGCACAGGATTTACGGAACCGCAGCGCAGGAGCGGTTCCTTGTCGATCACGTGATACCACGTGATCGGGAAACGCTCTCGCCTGTTTCAAAGCACGACATCGGGCGTTCGCCAAGCGAGATGCTGGCCGGCATCGACCGCGATCATCTGTCCGGTCACGTTGCGCGCGGTGGCAAGATAAAGAACCGCGCCGGCGACGTCGCCGGGCGAGATCGCGCGGGCCAGCGGCAAGCCCTGCACCTCTCGCGCGAAGCCAGCCTCGCCCTGGTTGAAGTTCGGCGAGACTGGGCCCGGCCCGACCGCGTTGACTCTTATGCCTTTCGGCGCGAAGGCTTGCGCCATCGTCCGGGTCGCGGTCCAAAGCGCCGATTTGCTCAAACTATAGGTGAAAAACTGCGGCGTCGGACGCAACACCCGCTGATCGATGATGTTGACAATCGCGCCTTCGGTCCCATCCGGCAATTGCCCGGCAAAATCGCGCGAAAGGACGAGAGGCGCCCGTAAATTCACCGAAAAATGCTTCTCCCAGCGTTCGAGATCGAAGGAGGCCGCGTCGTCCACCTCGAAAATCGCGGCATTGTTGACGAGCAGGGTGAGCGGCCCGAAGATCGCCGCGGCGTTCGCGGCGAGCCGGGCGAGGGTGCCGGGCTCGCCGAGATCGGACGCCAACACGCCCGCCTTGGCGCCGTGCTCCTTGATGGTTGCCGCCGCCGCCTCGGCATTGGAGCGCGAGGCCAAGCTGCAATGCAGCACGACGGAATAGCGGGCCAGCGCAAGGCGCTCGGCGATCTTCAGCCCGATCCCCCTCGCCGCGCCTGTCACGAGCGCGGCGCCGGGCGAAGCAACCAAACCAGATCCGCCGTTCATGCCCTCATTCCCAATGCATGGAAAAGCCGTTTGCCGGACTGTCGGGGCATGGGATCCAATCGGATCATGCTCCGCCCATCAAATCGATGGCATTTCGCGGGCGGTTTGTTAAGCTCGTTATGGGGAGTTGCCTGTTCGCTTACGCCGCTGCCGTCCGGACGCTCCGCGAACCGCGGCTAGGGCAAGAAGGAAATGGGAAGTCATCGAAGCAAGAACCGCCGGCGAGCCCCGCCGCTTATTTGTTCAATCGACTTGGGTTTGACAACCGCGCGTTGATCGCGTCAATAAACGGCCCGAGCTTCGGCGGCTTTGCCTCGATGTCGACCCTCACTGCGAGCTTGCGGAGCGCGGCGCTGCACGCCGGCCCGATTGAGGCGACGAGCGTTCGGACAAGACTTTGTTTAAGCGATGCCTCTTTGCCGTCGTATTGCGCGACGGCGAAAAGGTTGCGCGCCTGCGATGCGCTGGTGAACGCTACAAGGTCGATCTCATCGCGACCAAGCGCGTCGATCAGCCTTAGCAACGGCGCCGTGTCCTCTGGCAGGGCCCAGCGATAGGTCACGATTTCGATTACTACCGCGCCTTCGCTTTCGAGCGCAGTCTGCAACTCGCGATTGGTCTCGCCGTAACGCTGCACCACGATGCGTTTGCCGCGTAACGGGGTCTCTTGCATTTGGGCAAGCACCTCTTGGGTCGTGAAAGGGTCGCTGGCGGCGCGATCGATGCGCACCTTGCGCGAACGCAGTACCGTGGTCGGCTTGGGGCCTCGTACAATCACCTGCGCTGCGTCCAGGAGCCGCAGCAGAACACCAGTTAGCCCTAGCGAATCGGTGACAGCGAACAGTGCGTGCGTCCCGACGCCCGTCTGGAAAATGAATATATCGGGCGGCGTGGAATGCCAATCACGGATCAACGCCTGGATGTGCGCCGGATCGACAATCGGGATTTCGGCCAGTGCGGGCGCCGAAAACGGCGTGCCTCCATACTTGCGGACCAGGCTGGCAATCTGATCCCGCCTCCGGCTTTCAAGAATGGCAATGGTTTTGTCTTTCATTACGCGCGATTCTGGTTAGGCCTTGTCACTGCGTTGAAGGCCTGCGATCTTTCGGTCCGACAGATAGCGTTGAACATGGCACAAGTCAGCTTCAGCGGCTAGACCGGAACCCACCTTTGGCTCAACAAGGATTGTCCGCCACCTCTGCGGCTGCTCCGATTATTGGCCGTCGGCGTGGCTGCGGCGCGACAATCAAGATGAGAATTCGTAATGCGGGCGGCAAACATATTCCCGAACCCCTATTTGTTGCCGCATCATAAATGCTCCCGGCCGACGCGGGTTCAGCTTTATAATAAGTGACATCGCTCATGTAACGGTCATTTCGCCAATGTTGCGCCGTGCGTGCCCAATCCTAGCTTGACTCACGGCTCGGCAATTTGCCTTGATCGAAGCGCGAACGAGGCCAACGCAAAATTCCTGTTCCCGATGCCATAGCATCACCATTCGATTCGCGGAGCGCCATGCCAATCTCCCTTGCCTACCCGAGTATCGATCCGGTGCTGATCGCCATCGGACCCTTGCCGATCCGCTGGTATGCCTTGGCGTATATCGCCGGGCTCGTGCTCGGCTGGGCCTATGCG
>JBOHJT010000358.1:0-2647 GCA_050728715.1 Methylocella sp. | reverse complement strand
GCGTTGCCGATGGGCTGCGGGCCTTCTCCCGGCCGCGACGGATCACGGCGACGCCAATCGGTGGCGCATGAGCGGCGTGGCCGATACGGCGGCCGGTGCCGATGCGTCCGCGAGCGCGCGCGGCAGTTCCTTCAATGCCGCGATGCGTATTCTGCCGCGCCCGCGCCGCGAGGCGATGCTTGAGATCTATTGCTTCTGCCGCGCGGTCGACGACATCGCGGACGAGGTGGGTCCGCGCCACGTCCGCAGGCAAGCGCTCGCCAAATGGCGGCGCGATATCTCCGCGCTTTATATTGGCGGGAACGAGCAAACTCGCGCGCGCGCAAGGTTGCGAGGTCTCGCCAACGCAATCCATGCCTTCGGCCTACGCCGGGAGGATTTTTGCGCCGTGATCGATGGCATGGAGATGGATGTCGAGGCCGATATAAGGTCGCCCGATCTCGCCACGCTCGATCTTTATTGCGACCGCGTGGCAAGCGCGGCCGGGCGCCTTTCCGCGCGCGCCTTTGGGATGCCAGAGGCGGAAGGCCGATGCCTCGCGCATCACCTTGGCCGCGCGCTCCAGCTCACCAACATTTTGCGCGATCTTGACGAGGACGCGGCCCTCGGCAGGCTCTACCTGCCATGCGAGGATCTCCGCGCGGCGGGCATCATTGAGGCGGAGCCGCGCGAGGTTCTCGCCAATCCGGCGCTAGACCGGGCCTGTGCGCCAGTCATCTCCCGCGCAAGGGAGCATTTCGGCGAGTCGGAGCAAATCATGGCGAGATGCCCCCGCGCGAGCGTGCGCGCGCCAAGAATCATGGCGGACGTCTACCGGGCCATTCTCGCCGGCTTGGAAAGGCGCGGATTCGCCGCGCCGCGCCAAGAGATTCGCACGCCCCGCCATCGCGTCGTCCTGGCGCTTTTGCGTTATGGCCTCGTTTAGACCATGAACGCTTCAAGTGGCGTCGCCCGTTGTCTCTATTTGTTAGGCTCTGAGTCGGCCATGCCGCCGGCACGATATCGCAAGTGCCCGATCGGGGCCCTTGCGATACAAGCGCAACGCGACACTTACGTTGTAAACAGCTGAGACAGGAGCGGATTCGTGAAGAGATTGAACTTGTCATATTTCTTCAGAGTATCAACCTCGAATTTCCAGCTGTTCCCGGTGAACGCTTGGCGGATATGATCAAAGAACAGCGTATCGCTCCAGGCTCCCTGACCGGCCTTATAGCCCCATCCTTTCGACCATTCGGGCAGGGTGCGTGCTGGGCGCGCGGCGGTTCCATTGAACGTCGCCAGGATCCACGCTTCCAGCTCCGCGTAAAACTCGGTCGCAAAATTGGTCCCGGGAATCGTGAGAACATCGACCCATAAGGCGACATCCCAGCCTTTCTGCTTCGCCACATCGTCATAGCAGAGGGCGGAGACGACCGGACTTTCCGCTTTGATGCCTGAGCCGATGGCGACGTGCGCCGGGTCGTCAAGACTGGTTACGCGAATTTCCACCGCGGAATTAACCGGATATTTGCCTTGTTTTTCGTACTTCGCAAGCAAGGAGGTGAACTCGGTCGTAAAATCGACGACCGCCTGCTGCACATCGGCCTTTTTCATCTGAAGGGCGTATCCGTTGGCCGCGCACAGGAGAGTCGTATCCTGGATGTAGAGCAGGGTGTTCTTCGACGGCCCCCAAATGTCACGAGACGGTGGGTAGACCGGTTGGCCTAAGATATTTTTTCCGTCCAGTCCTTTGGCGGTCACGTCAGCCGCCGTCTCGCCGAACCAGCGGGTGAGACTTGGATCCCAATCCAACATCCTTCTAATGACGCTTTGCAGGATTTCGGGGACATGATCCGCAAACGGATAATTGTACGGCGTGTGGACCTCCGTGGAACCATCCGGCTTGCTCGGCGCGACATTCCAAACATGCAGCCATGGATTAGTGCCAGTACGGAACCAGATCACTTCGACTCGACCGCAGCGGTTCAAGTAGTCGCCAAAACTATCTTTCGGGATGGGCATTGCCGAAGTTGGCTTCGCGAACACCGTCGAATCGGAGAAGTTCGTGAAGCTCTGGCAGCGCAAGTTGTAATTGGGAATCACTTGCAAGGTGGCCTCGACCAGAAGCGCGCGCCCCACGTGGGCAAGGAACGCCTTGGCGTCACTCTCCCCCCTTTTGAAGGTTCGCAGACCGTATTGGCCGGGAGTCGCTGAGTTCGGATCGGTGACCACCGCGGTGAACTCGAGGATCTGGTTGCTCATCGACCCGTAGCTCGCCTGGAAATTGTCGTTGGGGGGAGTCGGTATTGCGGTGCCGTGAGCGTCGATAGCCAGCACGCCCCCAACCGTCAGGTTTCCGGGTGCGGGCGTATGTGGAAAACTGTAGCCTGGCGCGGAACCTCTTCCGCCCGCTTGCCCCTCCAGATATTTCAGGAGGTCCAGCATCGTTTTTCCCATTTGGACTTTCACTCTGCTGGGCAGTCCATCCGAGGGAGAAAGAAAGCTCGCGTGCCAAAGTGCCTTGGTCAGATCGACAAGTATGATCTTCGCCCTTGCGTCGGATTTCGTTGGCACCGTGAGTGGTGACCATCCATGCATGACACCTCGTGGCCGCACTTGGAAGCCGTTGTCTTTTGCCCAATTGCAAACGGTGACGACGTCGGCGGGT
>JBOHJT010000357.1:0-2688 GCA_050728715.1 Methylocella sp. | reverse complement strand
GTTGTAGGTATAGGTAAACCCCGAGCATCCGCCGCCGTCGACGCCGATGCGCAGAAACGAGTTCGCCGGCTCGCTCTGCAAAATCTCCGCGATGCGCCGCGCGGCGGTTTCGGTGAGTTCGACGGCGGCTTCCGCTGTTGCTTCGCTCATTTTGACTACCTTGAAGGCGCGCTTGGGCAAAGGGGCGCGTGGATGCCGCGCGCTTGCCTCCTCATCCAATAAGTAAGATACGTCGAGAGGCCCGCGGGCGCAATGAGCCGAGCGGCGCAATCCAGGTTTTCATGCCAGCCTGCCACTTTTCTCCCGCTTTCGCTTTCGCTGCCGTCCGCCCGCGCGCGCCTTACGCCACTGACGCGGCGCGAAGCCGCGGACGGTTGATCGCGGAGCCTCGTTCGCCATCGCGGTCGGTATTTCAGCGCGATCGCGACCGCATCATCCATTGCACGGCCTTCCGGAGGCTGGCCCACAAGACGCAAGTCTTCGTTCCGCACGAAGGAGACCATTTCCGTACCAGGCTCACCCATTCGCTCGAAGTCGGTCAAATCGCGCGCACGCTTGCCCGCGCGCTTGGCCTCGACGACGATCTCGCCGAGGCGCTTGCGCTTGGCCATGATCTTGGACACACGCCGTTTGGCCACACTGGCGAGGATGTGCTCGACGAACTCATGGCTCCTTACGGCGGCTTCGATCATAACGCCCAGGCGCTGCGAATTGTCACCAAGCTCGAGCGCCGCTACGCGACCTTCGATGGACTCAATCTGACTTGGGAGACGCTGGAAGGGCTCGTCAAGCATAACGGCCCCCTTTTGCAAGCCGATGGCAGTGTGGCCGCGCGTTATGCGAAACACGGACTTCCCGCGGCGATCCTTCAATATAATGCGGTTCACAATCTCGAGCTCGCGCATTTCGCCAGCGCCGAGGCACAGGCCGCGGCGCTCGCCGACGGCATCGCCTATAACGCGCATGACCTCGACGACGCCTTGCGCGCGGGGCTCGTCGATTTTGCCCAAATTGGCGAGGTCGATTTTCTCCGTGACATTGGCGGCGCGATCGCGGCGCTTTATCCTGGCCTCGAACCAGTCCGCGCCATCCATGAGCTCCTGCGCCGGCTGATCACGTTTTTTATCGAGGATGCGATTACCGAGAGCCGGCGGAGGATCGAGGCAGCGGGGGCCGCAAGCACGGAGGATGTGCGGGCGCAGCGCGCGCCGCTGATAGGATTGTCCGGAGCGGCGGGGAGTGCCGACAACGCGATCAGGAGCTTTTTGTTGACAAACATGTACCAGCACCAACGCCTCGTCCGCATTCGCGATCAAGCGGGCCGGATCGTTAGCGATCTTTTTTCCCGGTTCTTCATTACCCCGGATCTGATGCCGGCCGAATGGGCCGAGGCCGCCGCCAACGCTTGTCCTAGCGAAACACGCCAGGCGCGCGTCGTCTGCGATTACATCGCCGGGATGACCGATCGCTATGCCGCCGCCGAGCATCGCAGGCTTTTTGACGAAACCCCGGAATTGCAGTAGTGCGAGCCAGAACCCAAGAAAGCAATTAAGCCCGCATTTCTCGGATAATAAAACGATGATGGCCGGAGCGATGGTCCCGCGGCAGATGTTCCGGGAGATATTGTTAGCCATCGCACCCCGGGGGGGCGATGCTCGCGCCAGCATGAGAGGCATTGGGATCGCATAGGAAACGCCGCGACTTCCAGCAGCCCCAGGGGTATATACTGCTTACACGGGGTGAAACGCTCGTGTCACGGGAGAACGCTAGTGCACCGAAGGACCCTCATTTTTGGCCCGCTTGCCCTTTATGCGACTGTTTGTCGTGCCGCTACCTGGGCCTTGATCACCAAGGAAGAATTCGAGCGGGAAAAGTCTCTTGCCGCGACTCAACCGCTGTCAAGGAGCATACACCGCTCTTCCGGGCCCCCTGACGCACCGGTTATTGAAGTAAACCAACCAGACGTAACCAAGCCCATAAAACCGCCGGTTACGATTCGTATTCGCTTCCGTCCCAAAGAAGGCGCTACTATTGATCTAACGTCTTTCCGCGTTACATATGGGTCGCTTGGGGTCGATATTACAAAGCGGATTATTGAACATGCTCATGTCAGCGCGTCGGGTTTATTGGCCAATAACGCTGATGTTCCGGCCGGGCATCATACAGTGACACTCCAAATAGCGGATAACATGCACCGCGTTGGTGTGCGCACCTTTGACTTCACCGTATTGTGAAGAGTGCCGGCGACGCGCTCAGGAGCTTTGTGTTAACAAACATGTACCGGCACAAACGCCTGGTCCGTATTTGCGAACAAGCGGGCTTGGTCGTAAGCAATCTATTTTCGCGGTTTTGCGCGGCCCCCGAGCTGATGCCGGCCGAATGGGCGGCAGCCGCCGCCACGGCAGGCTCCGGGGAAGCTCGCCGCGCGCGTCATCTGCGATTACATCGCCGGGATGACCGGCCGTTATGCCGCGGGCGAGCATCGCAGGCTTTTTGACGAAACCCCGGATTTGCATTTGGGCGCGCCCGAGGCCAAGGCAGAGAATGCAGGCTAACCTTTTTGTGAAGTGGACCCGCCGGGTGGGACCAGGGGGATCGGTTTCTTGGTTGGAAGTTCGGCCGTTCCTTTCTTCTGAATCGATCAAGCTACTTTTTGCTGCTGCTGCTGTGGGCGGAGCTGGCCAAAGG
>JBOHJT010000356.1:0-2702 GCA_050728715.1 Methylocella sp. | reverse complement strand
GTCTTGAGGAGACCGATAATCCTCGTGGTTGGCGCATTGCGGAGCGCGCGCGGATAGACGGCAGCGGCGGCAATGTGCGCGATTCCGCTCCGAACGCGCTTCCGTGCGTCTTCAAGAACCACATCCCGAGCGCTCGGGTGATCCGCCAACTTGCCCTCGATGACAACGCGAAGGCCACGAAGTTGAAACAGCACGTCAGGCCTGTGCAGCCCATGCACATGGATCGTCTCTGCATCCGCGGTTACTCCAAGTCCGGAGATGAGGATTGCGAGCTGGGTGTTTACTACTTCTTCGCGGTTGCGCTGTTTGGCCATAGGTCCAATCTGGCATGGGTGAGTTGATAAGAAAATCCTTTTCAGCGGGTTGTCTAGTCAGCTCCGCCATTTTTATCCACGCATTATCTCGCAACCGCAGAACGATGATTACGTATTCGGATGGTTCGGGCCGCCGCCGCCTTCGGGCGGCACTCAATCGATATTTTGCGCCGGGTCCTTGATGTCGCATGTCTTGCAGGGGACGCAATTTTACACGTTACCAGCGAAACGCGGATCGCGCTTTTCCGCCTCGCCTTGGCAATCGGCAAAAAACATTCCCTTCAGATCATTGGGTGTTGTCGATGAGACTGGCGTTCCCGCCCACCGCCGCGGTGTTGATCGAGACCGTTTGTTCGAGACAAAAACGGTTGAGGTAATGCGGCCCGCCGGCTTTCGGCCCCGTGCCCGACAGATTGAACCCGCCGAAGGGCTGAGTGCCAACGACGGCCCCGATCATATTGCGATTGACATAGCAATTGCCCGCCAGCCGCCGGCCCAAAATACGATCGATCGTGGCGTCGATGCGCGAATGCACGCCCAAGGTCAGCCCGAACCCGCTGACTTCGATCGAATCGAGCAAGCGATCAAGCTCGGCCGCCTTGTAACGCACGACATGGAGAACCGGACCGAATATCTCGCGTTTCAGATCGCCCACGGCGGCAATTTCGAAAATGTGCGGCGCAACGTAAATCCCTCCCGCCGGCGCGCGCGAAGGAATCTCGCCAGCGAGGTGGACAATCGCCGAGCTTCGCATGCACGCGATATGCGCATCGAGGTTTGCCTTGGCGGCGGCATCGATGACCGGGCCGACCTGGACTTGCGTATCGCGCGGATCGCCGGCGAGGAGCTCGCGCGCCGCCCCACTGACCATCGCGATCATCTCGTCCGCGACATCCTCCTGGACGCAAAGCAGCCGGAGCGCGGAGCAGCGCTGCCCGGCCGAGCGAAAAGCAGACGCTAGGACATCATCGCAAACCTGTTCGGGCAAGGCCGTCGCATCGACGATCATCGTGTTGATCCCGCCGGTCTCCGCGATCAACGCTGAAATTGGCCCGTACTTCGCGGCCAGCCCGCGATTGATCTTTGCGGCGGTTTCCATCGAGCCGGTGAAAGCCACCCCCGCGATTCCGGGCAAGGAGATCAACTTCGCGCCAAGTTCGCCGTCGCCCGGCAAGAGATGCAATGCCTGGCCCGGCACGCCGGCGCGGTGGAGAAGCTCGATGGCGATGGCGGCGATCAAGGGGGTCTGCCCGGCGGGTTTTGCGAGGACGCTGTTGCCGGCGGCAAGCGCCGCGGCTACCTGGCCGAGAAAGATCGACAAGGGAAAGTTCCAAGGGCTGATGCAGACGAACACGCCTCGCCCATGACAATCGAGCCGGTTGTCTTCCCCGGTGGGCCCGGGCAAGACGGCCGGGTTCGCAAACAGCCGGCGCGCCTCTTCAGCGTAATAGCGGCAGAAATCGATTGCCTCCCGCCATTCGCCGATCGCGTCGTCCAGGGTCTTGCCTGCCTCGGTTTGCAGCAGGCCCAGCAATGCTGGCGCCTCCGCCTCGATGTGTTTCGCGGCGCGATCGAGACAAGCCGCGCGGGCCCCCGCCGGCACGCGAGACCAGAGAGCGAAGCCCGCGCGCGCATCGCGCAGGGCTTCCGCCAACAAGCCGGGCGTGGCCTCGTGCACGACACCAATCTTCATTCCGTCGATTGGCGAAACAATGTCGCGCGTAAATCCCTCGCGCCGCGCGCCAGAGACGATTGGCGCGGCCTCCCGCAGCCGCGCGGATTTCGCGATTCCATCGGTGAGGGCGGCAAGCGCATGGCGATCGCCGAATTCGATTCCGTTAGCGGTCTTGCGCAACGGCATGTGAATGTCCGCGGGCAGCGGCAGGCGCGCGCGCGCATGACTGCTGTCTCCTATGATCGCTTGCGGCCTGATGATAAGCTCGGAACTCGGCACACGCTGATCGCCGAGGCGCGCGACGAACGACGAGTTGGCGCCATTTTCAAGTAGACGGCGCACCAGATAGGCGAGCAGGTTTTCATGAACGCCGACCGGCGCGTAGATCCGGCACGCAAGCTTGGGAATCTCGGACCGCAAGGCGGCGAAAAGGTCTTCGCCCATGCCGTGGAGGCGCTGGAATTCGAAGCCCTCATTATCTCCGGCAAGTTCGATGATTGCCGCGATGGTAAGCGCGTTATGGGTTGCAAATTGCGGATAGACGATGTCTCGCATGCCGAGGAGCTTTTTGGCGCACGCGAGATAATTGAGATCGGTCATCGCCTTGCGCGAAAAAACCGGGTAATCGGGAAGACCCCGCTCCTGCGCCCGCTTGATCTCCGTGTCCCAATAAGCGCCTTTTACGAGCCGCAGCATCAAACGGCGATCATAGC
>JBOHJT010000355.1:0-2718 GCA_050728715.1 Methylocella sp. | reverse complement strand
CCGCTCGCCATACCTCCGCAATCGCTTGGGAAGCGATTGCTCCGCCATCAAGCGCGGCTTGATGGAGCCTTTGGCTCGCTTCGCCCATCCATCCGAAGCACAGTTGCCCGTATCGAGAACATCCTCGAGCTTCTGACTGTCGTATCCGCTCGCGCCGCTCGCCATGGCGAAATAGCCCTTATCTTTCAGGAATCCATCGAACAAATCAAACAGCTCTTCCACCGCATCCGCCTTCGCCAGCGCCTCGCGATAGAGCTACCAAGTCTTGGCGCCGGGGACCGCGTCTTCGAAACCGATGCCAAGAAAGCGCCCAAACGAGAGCCGGTCGCGAAGCCGATTTTCCGCCGGATCGCCGGAAAGATGGTGGAGCGCCTGCCGCGCCCGCGCCTTGAAGATCGCCGCTTCGTCCCATGGTTTGCGCGCCGCCGGCCTCTTGCTCGCCGGTTCGGATCAGACAAACCCAATTGCCCCATCGCACCCGCTCCCGCTGGTCAAATTCAAAGGGAACCCTTGAATCTGATTTGCCGGCCACGCGGAAGCGGTATTTTTCGAGATGCCCTTGCGCCAGGCCACATAAAATGGCGGCCAACTTTTCACCCCGTGCGGGGTGTTATTTCGCGACGACGACCTTGCTCGCGGCGGCAACCACGGCTTTCCTGAAAGCACCCTCGACGGTCACCGCGAAATTATAGTGGGATCGCGAAAACGGCGCCGAGCGAAACGGCTTATTGCTGCGCCAGCCGACCAGGATCGCGCCGAGCGCTGGTTTATTCGTTCCCATGACGAGCGCGCCGCCGGAGGCTCCGTCCCCGGTTTCGCAATCGAACGAAAACTCTCTTGTTCCTTCCGCGCCGGCCGCCAATTGGTCGTGCAGGAGGCATTTTTCGATCGACAGCCTGCGCCCATCGCCCCAGTCGATGTGCCCGCGCGCGACGAACTCGACCGGCGTGTTGGGGCGCGTCGCAGCGGCAAGGCCAAGGGGTGTTACTCCTTCGATTGGATGCGTCAAACGCGCAACGGCCCAATCATGAACCGCCGCGACCGCGTAAGGATCGGTGCTGCCGGCAACGATCGAGTGTAGGTCGACCGGCACCCTCCTCTCCTTGCCGCGAATCTCGATGGAAAAAAAGCAAGTCTTGGCTCGCGGAGCGCCCTTTTCGTCGAAAAATACGTGGGCCGCGGTTGTTACGAGGTCGCTGGCGAGCGTGAGCTGGCCCGCGCCATGCGCGTCGCCGCATTCTATGAGGCCGGAGCCCGCAAAACGGGCGCGAAGCTCGGCGGCGTCGAGCTTCTGCTCGACCGCGAATTCCTCCAGGGTGCGCCGGCTGTTCTTGCCGAAGACGACAACCGGCACGGCTTTGAGCGGCGTGGCCTCCGGCAGCATATGAGAAAAGAACGGAACAGCGGAAGCTTGAACGGAAATTCCAAAAAGGAAGATGCAAATGGCGACGGCGTGCATTCCACCCTTTTGAAACATCTCGTTTTCTCCTGTCGAGTCGGCGCGGCGCGAGCTCAGAACCGCGCGACACGCATGATCAAGCTGGACCATCGTCGTATTTTGTCAATGCGAAAACAAAAAGGCAGATTCCGGCGGAAGTGCTTTTTCGCGAATTGGTTCACCTTTCGCACGAAATCCGCTCGGTTGGGGTGCGGCAAGGCGACATGTGGAACGATACGCCGCCAGCGTGTTCCGGGGCTGGCGAAACCGCTGGCTTCCGCAATGCGGCTATAATAAGACAAACGCCGACCGCGTGGCATGGCAACACCAGGCCCGCTCGCCGATTGTGCCACGTGCCGGGCCTTGCAACGCCAGGCTTTGCCTTCGAGGCTTCGTGGTCGATTTCGCTCCTCGCTCGTTACGCCGGAATGGTGACCGCGGGTTACATCGAGCCCGGCGCCGGTCAAGACGGTGTTATGCGCCAATTACCAATTAGAGGAGTTGCGGTCTCGGCTCGCGGTTTCGACCCATCGGGACATCAAACGCCCTCGGCCGGCTCATGGGCTCTGAACGCGACACGTCGTCCGTTCGTCGCCTCTATCAATCCGTTCATAAACACGAGAACATTCAGGCGGCGTATTCGAGCGAGGGGGTGAAGACGAAATTCCGCAAGACCTTCGCCGCCTGCTTTTTCCCGGCAGGGACGATATCCGGCAAATCGTGACGGATTGGTCCATTGTTTGCCGATCGGAAAACTTTCGGGCCTTGATGGTTCAGACTCGTGCCGCTTCGGGATCGTGAAGATAATAGAAGTGGCCCACGAAGGGCGAGCCGGCAAAAGTCCGCCCTATATGCTGGAGTTCATAACATCCTTTGGCGATGGCGACGATGTGGCTGTGTCCAAAACCAATGAAAGTGAGCATGTCTTGGGCTTTTGAATTGAGCTATGGCTGATCTTGGGTGACGGCGTGAATCAAGCGGCGAATCTGGCTTCGGGCTCGACGTCGAAGCGGTCGCGGAATCCAACACCCTTGTAGATTCTTGGCAACTACGGCGGCGCATTAAGGTGCCGGAAACCAAGGGCAACCAGATCGACAATCTCGACATCGCCTGCAAGCGCGACGTGCTGAAACCTATATCGGACCATTTCCCCGCGCTCTAGAGCACGTCGCATTTAGGTTTCCGCATATCCTGCCCCGCTGAAGTAGTTTGCGCATTCGTTCGGCGGGATGGTGGCGAGGACGCTGGCGAGCCCGTCTTGGGCGGCTTCAACGGTTGGT
>JBOHJT010000354.1:0-2723 GCA_050728715.1 Methylocella sp. | reverse complement strand
GAACCAACCGTTGAAGCCGCCCAAGACAGGCTCGCCAGCGTCCTCGCCACCATCCCGCCGAACGAATGCGCAAACTACTTCAGCGGGGCAGGATATGCGGAAACCTAAATGCGACGTGCTCTAGGAGCCACGCGGCATCGCAGCGACCTGCCGTTCGTCGAGCGCGCTGGTCTTGATCAAAGCAAACACCCGCGCACCGCGATCGAAGCCCAGTTCGTCGAGCGCGTGGCGCGTGGTGACGGCATAAAGGCGCCCCTCCCCTTCGAGCACGATCTCCACGCCGGCCAACGGACCGTTTTTTTCGATTGCCCCGATTTGTCCACGAAGAGAACTGCGCACGCTGAGATCCTCCGGCGAGCGGGCGGCAAGCACGACGTCGGTCGCTTTAACGATAATCCGGACCTGCCCTCCCAAAGGCCCGGCCGGACCGGCGAGCCAAACCGTGCCGGCGGGATGCTTCAGCTCGGTGAGGCCATAGGCGGCATTCTCGCCGCAAACTTTCATCGATAGGACCGAGATGCGATTGAACCTCGGCCAGGGGCTGGCGCGGCCTAGCGCGCCAAAAACCTCGCCGGGGCGGCCGGTTGCCTTAACCCGGCCCGCGTCGAGAACAACGATCAAATTCGCAAGCCGCGCCACTTCCTCTACAGCGTGCGAAACATACACGATTGGCACGGCGAATTCATCTCGTACCCTTTCGATGAGCGGCAGAATTTCGAGCTTGCGCTCTATGTCGAGCGCGGCAAGGGGCTCATCGAAGAGAAGAAGTTTTGGGCCGCAAAGAAGCGCCCGCCCGATCGCCACCCGCTGTCTTTCGCCGCCCGACAGTCTTGCCGGATGGCGCGACAGAAGCTTGCCGATTGCCAAAATCTCCACCACGGAATCGAAATCGATCGCCCGCTCGCCGCGCGGCGCGAACCAGCGTCCAAACTGCAGATTCTGCCGCACGCTCAGATGAGGAAAGAGATGCGAATCCTGAAAAACAACGCCGATACGACGCCGGTGCGGGGCGACAAAAACGCCGCGTTTCCTATCGACGAGAACACGGCCGTCGAGCGTGATGGTGCCGCGATCCGGGCGCATCAACCCTGCGATAAGATTGAGCGTCAGCGTTTTGCCCGAACCGGAAGGGCCAAACAGCGCGGTAATGCCGTCGCCATTCTGGAAAGCCACGTCGAGGTCGAAGCCTTTGATCTTGAGTGCGACATCGAGCTCGATCATTCGTGGTTTGCCAGAATTTTCCCGGCCTGCCGCTGGACGATTTCCGAGGCAACCAGCGCGGCAAACGAAATTGCGATCGATACGGCGGTCAAGCGCAGGGCGTTCGCGTCGCCGCCGGGAACTTGCGTGTAGCTATAGATCGCCGACGCGATTGTCTGGGTCTCGCCCGGAATATTCGAGACGAAGGTGATCGTCGCGCCGAACTCGCCGAGCGCCCTGGCAAAGCCAAGAATGGCGCCGGCTGTGATGCCGGGGAGCGCAAGCGGCAGGCTGACGAGAAAAAACGTCCACATGCGATTTGCGCCGAGCGTTCCGGCGGCCTGTTCCAAACGCTGGTCGATGGACTCGAAAGAAAGCCGGATGGCGCGGACCATGAGCGGAAATCCCATGACCGCGCAAGCCACCGCCGCGCCGGTCCAGCGAAACGACAATACGATCCCTATTCCAGCGAGGAAGGCGCCGAAAACGCCTTTCCGGCCAAAAAGAATGAGCAGGACAAACCCGGTGACGACCGGAGGCATCACAAGGGGCAAATGGACGGCGGCGTTCAGGATGATCTTGCCTGGGAAACGCCAGCGCGCGAGCGCATAGGCGACCAGGATGCCGAACGGAAGGCTGGCGATTGTCGCTGTGACGGCAACCTTCAAGGACAGCCAGATCGCCGTCCATTCCGCGGGCGATAGATCCGCCAAACATGAACTCCTTCAATGCGGGTTTTTGGCTAATGTCTCAGTGAATTTCCGCTTCCGGGCCCATAGGCGACATTGGGCGGTCGGTCGCTATAGGTCTGCACGCCCTCGACACCTGTATAACTGGTCCTGTATAACTGGTCCTACCCACAGCGGAGCCGGCCATGTTGAAGATGCGCGCAATGATCGTTCCGGAACTTGGCGGACGCTTCCGCATGGAGGAGCGCGACCTGCCCGAGCCCGGCCGTCACGAGGTCCGCATCCGCGTACACGCCTGCGGCGTCTGTCATAGCGACTCCGTCACCGTCGAGGGCCTATTGCCGGGGCTGAGCTATCCGCGCATTCCCGGCCATGAAGTGATCGGCGTGATCGACGCCCTGGGTCCGGACGTGGAAGGTTGGGACGTGGGCACGCGGGTTGGGGTCGGCTGGTTCGGCGGTTCGTGCGGCTATTGCGGCCATTGCCGGCGGGGCGACGCCTTCGCCTGCGAAAACATTCACGGCGCCACCGGCGTCACCCGCGACGGCGGCTATGCCACCCACATGCTGGCGCTCGCCTCGGCCCTGGCGCACGTGCCGGAGGCCCTGGACCCGGTGGAGTCCGCGCCGCTCCTCTGCGCCGGCATCACCACCTTCAACGCGCTTCGGAACTGCGGCGCGAAGCCGGGCGATCTGGTGGCGAT
The DNA here is from genome assembly GCA_050728715.1 of Methylocella sp. Lineage (GTDB taxonomy): Bacteria > Pseudomonadota > Alphaproteobacteria > Rhizobiales > Beijerinckiaceae > Methylocapsa. Next base: position 131 of record JBOHJT010000354.1, on the reverse strand, counting down.
CCACGGGGTCGGCGGACTTGGCCACCTCGGCATACAATTCGCCGCCCGGCAGGGGTTCCGGACCGTGGCGGTAAATCGGGGGCGCGACAAGGAAGCCCTGGCGCGGTCCCTGGGCGCGCACGACTACATCG
>JBOHJT010000353.1:0-2731 GCA_050728715.1 Methylocella sp. | reverse complement strand
GCGGCCGTGTAATCCGCGTAATCGCCGGCAAGGCTTGCAAGCGCGAGCCAAGTAATAACGGCCAAACCCGTGATGAGCGCGGCATAACCCAAAAGCGGCAGGGCGTGCGCACGGGTAAAAAGTTGGCGGACCGGATGTGTGCGGAGCATGGCGCTGATCATAGCCCTGGGGTGTAAACCGGCTCGATGTGAGCCTCGATTGAGAAACGCTCGCCCGACTCCGATGGCGATCGCGTTGTCGGGGCAAAAAAGGTCGCGTGGCTAAAATGCGAGGTCTGTTCGATGAGGCGGATCAAGGATGGGGCATCTCGCGTCACCCCGACGATCTGCATCTTGTCACCAAGTATTCTGAGCTCGGTCAGATAAGTATCGTCCGGCAGCACCCGCGATAAGGCTTCGATGACAATGACGCTCGATGGCGTTTCATGCTTGTGCCGTTGCAATTCGAGCGTCTTCTCGCTCGTCCCGTCGTGACCCGGTTGGATCGCGGCGTGGCGCTCCGCGAGGCGCCGCGTCAAATCGTCTCGTTGCGCCTCGATCATGCCGCCGATGACGGAACTCGCCGCGACCGACACGGCGCCAAGGGCGCCAGCGCCAACAAGTAGCCCGATCAGAATACGTCGGACACGGCGCTGGCCGGCCGCTTGCGCGGTCTTCTGTTCGCATATCTTAATGGCCGCGATATCCGGCCGGGGTTGCTGCAATGCCGCCGATATAACGATCGTGTCGGCGCCGAGACTAGCGATCGCGCTTATGAACGGCGCGATCAGCGTCCGCGCCGTCGCCGCGATTGTGACGGTCAGCCGGTCGTTGGCGGTTTCGGTCGAAGGATACCAGCCAAAGGCCGCATCGGCGGCGCTCCATGGCGTCAGGCGGTCGATCTGGGCGCGGATAATTCCTTCGAGGAAATCCGAGGCACGGCGCGGTAATTCGAGCAGCCGGAACATGAAACGATCGGGTTGCAGCACGAGTTCGACTTGGGCGCCGCGCAATATTTCCGCCAGATTGGCCGAAACGGAGGCATCGATATGCCCGCCGACGATGCGAACGGGCTCCAGGGCCCAGTCCAAAGCTTCCTTTTGCGAGGTCCCTTGCAGCAAGAATGCGCCGTCCCGCTGCTCGACGAGCCGGTAGAGACGCCTTGAGCGCAATGATTCACGGCCCTCGACGATCGTCGTCGCGACACGGTCGATCCAGCGGGACGACGCTTCGACAATAGCGCGGTAGGAGTTCATTCGATCTCCGTTCTTTGTCCTAACTCAGTTGGGGCCATCGAAATCGTCGCGCCAGGCCAGGATGCGATAGGGCTCTGGGCTTTTATTCTCGGTAATGAGGAGGACGGCATCGGCGTTCACCTTGCGGCCAGTGTCAAGGGTGATGTGAACGGTGGCCCGCGTCGCCTTGCGCCCGCCAACCGCGACGCTGGAACCCGCCGCGCCAAGCAGACTCAAAACCGCTTGCGGATTTTGTGGGTCGCGTCGCAGGAGAATAGCTTCGACCACTTTCGGGTTCATGCCGGGCAAGGCAGCGACCACCTCTGGCGCGGCCTCGTTGACATCGATCTCCGCCCGGCCGTTGAAAACCGTCACGAAGGGAAGAGCGTTGTCCACGAGCACCTCCGGCAATCCCCGTACAAGCCGCAATTCCGCGACATTTTGAAAGGGGGCCTGCCGCGGCCCGTAATCTAAGCCCGCGGATTTATACGCCTCGGCTTCCTGGTTTTGATTGCCCGGCCCCGGTTTTGTCCGCCAGGCGATGATGTGATCCGCATAGGCATCCGCGTCGTCGGGCTTTGCCCCCAGCACCACGCACAAGCCGGAAAGCAATGCCTTGGGCGCGAGGTTGAGGTCGATTCGCGCCCCCTCGGAACGAAACGCCACGCCAACATGGGAGTGTCCCAGTTGGAAGTCGAAGGCCCCCGAAGTCGGGCGCGAAGCCTCCTCGAACCCAATCAACCGGTAGGCGGTGAGTTCGAGCGAAGCTCCAATCAGAGCTTCGGTCTCGAGCCTGGAGTCGTACACGCGCGCGGCAACCGCCGTGTTGGCGACATATACCGCGTAGACGCCGGCGAGCGCCGCCAGGGCGGCGAGAATCCAGAGAACCGCGACGATAATAAAGCCGTGCGCGCCTGGAACATTCTTAAGTTCCTGTCGAGGCATGTAAAGGCTCTTGAGTTTCGCTTTGCCGCATTTTCCTAAAGACTTTAAGCCGTCTGACGTCCCGCGCCTGATTAAAGAGTACCAAAGAGTGCCATAGGGAACGAATAGGCCGAAATCGCAATAAGAAGCGAGTTTAGGGGGTGGGAGCTTACAACTCCTACCCCCTGGCGTGTTTTGCCCCGCTGGGCCCGAGATAGATTAACTTCCGTTTTTTTCTACTTTACGAGGTAAAGCCCCATTATTTCGCCTTCACCGGGAATGGCTGTGGTGAAACCGCATTGGTGACCATACCGGCGGCGGCCTTTCCGGAAGCAGGCGATTTAACAGCAGCGCTGGCGGTTCCGGGATCATACCCGAAGAAGGGTCCGAAACCGGGGTCAAATTGGAGAGTGAGATTTTGATCTACGAACCAGACGGCTACTATCCCCTTGGTTTCCCTCCAGATCACGCGGATCCAGCTGTTGCCGTTGGTGTCTGGACTAAGTGATTCCGCTTCCCAGCCATAGTAGGGCCCAAAGTATTTTTGCGTAACGTAATTTAGATTGGTATCTAGCAACCAGAGGGTTACCAACC
>JBOHJT010000352.1:0-2732 GCA_050728715.1 Methylocella sp. | reverse complement strand
CGGCAGAATCCAAAATTGCTCATGAATTCTTAAAGCCGAGACATTCGCATGGGTTGCAAAGGAAAAGCCCTTGCCGAAAGGCTCCGGGGAGCGGCACGTTGAAGGATTTCGTCTTGTTTGCCGGGACTGCGGCGGACGGTTGCGGTTTTGCCGCGAAAGACGCATTTTGGTGCCGGGGCATTTGGACGGTCGCGCCGATTCGCCCTCGCGAAGGCATCAAGGGAGAGCCGGACCATGGCGGGGATTTTTGGCCGCTCGCGTGGCCAAGGGAGTGGGCAAGCGAGCGGGCAGGGCGCCGGCGAAGCTGCAAACAAAGCCAAGCCGCAAGATGCGGCGGGGACGCTCGTGAAGGATGCCACTACCGCGAGCTTTGGCGCCGACGTTATCGCGGAATCGGCGCGTCAGCCAGTTCTGGTGGACTTTTGGGCGCCTTGGTGCGAGCCCTGCAAGCAGCTCGCGCCGGTTCTCGAAAAAATAGTCAAGGCGGCGGGCGGCAAGGTCAAGCTGGTCAAGATGAATATTGACGAGCATCCGGAAATTCCCGGCCGGCTGGGGGTTCGTTCGATCCCCGCCATCATCGCCTTTCAGCGCGGCCAGCCGGTCGACGGTTTCATGGGCGCCTTGCCGGAACGAGATCTCAAGGGTTTCGTCGAGCGGCTTGCCGGCCCGCTCGACGAGGGGGCCGACCGCCTGGCCGAAGCCGAGGCCTTGCTTGCTGCTGGAGACGCCGAGGGAGCGGCGGAACTTTACGCAGCGATCATGGCCGAAAACCCCGGCGACCCCGCCGCCGTGGCTGGATTGGCGAAGCAGCTTATCGCCGCCGGCGAGCTCGAAAGCGCCAGCACCGTTCTCGCCTCGGTTGCCGCGAGCGGCGAGCGCGACAATGCGGTCGTTGCCGCGAGAGCGGCGCTGGCGCTTGCCGGACAAGCCGCCGCCCTCGGCGATGCTTCCGAGCTTATGGGCAAGATCGCGGCCAATCCCGGCGACCATCAGGCCCGTTTCGATTTCGCCATTCTCCTCAATGCCCAGGGCCGGCGCGAGGAGGCGGCCGCCGAGCTCATTGAAATCATCAAACGCGACCGGGCCTGGAACGACGATGGCGCGCGCAAGCAATTGCTGCAATTTTTCGACGCCTGGGGGGCGGTCGATCCGGCGACGATTAGTGCGCGGCGAAAACTCTCAACCCTGCTTTTTTCTTGAAGATCAGGGGGAACTCGCGAAACCATTGGCGATCAAAGCTCGCCTGTAGCGGCCAAGGCTTGGATGCGATCCGCCGTCCGCGCGGCGATCGCCTGGATGGTGAGCGACGGATTCACGGCTCCCGAGGTTGGAAAGACCGAGGCGTCGCAGATGAAGAGATTCGGCACGTCGTGCGCGCGCCCGTCCCCGTCGACGACCGACGCGTTGGGGTCGCTGCCCATCCGGCACGTGCCCATGAGGTGAGCGGTCCGGTTCACGTCCCAGATATCCTCGCCGCGGGCCGCCCGAAGAATCTCCCTCATCTTTCCGGTCGAGTGGTCGATCAGCCGCTGGTCGTTCTCGTGATGACCGAAGAGCACGTGGGCCACGGGCAGCCCATAGCTATCCCGCTCGGTATCGTGAAGCTTGACCATGTTATCGAGCTGCGGAAGGGTTTCGCCGACGATGCCGAGGCCCGAATAGTAATTGTAGTCGAACATCGTGCGACGGAGCGCCGCACCCCAAAGGTTCCGTGCGGCGCTGATCCGCCCGGCAAAATCGACAATGTGCGGTCCGACGACCTCGATGGTATAGCCGCAAGAAAAATCCGCGTCCGGCATGGTGCGATTGAAGTGCTCTGTGATCGCCAGTCCCGGCGGCGCCTTGTACTGGCCGATCCGTTCCGGAAATTTCGCGAATGTCTGATGTCCGGCATGGATCATGAAGCATCTGCCGACCATCCCAGCCGAATTGGCGAGGCCATCGGGAAAGAGCGGGCTTGCCGAGTTCAACAGCAGGCGTGGCGTTTCGATGGCATAGCCGGCGACGATAACAACCTTGGCACGCTGCCGAAAGAGTTCCGAACCATTATTCCCGCTACCGTGCCGGGTTCGAAAATGCAGCACGCCAGTCGCTCGGCCTGTGGGATCGTGCTCGATCTTGGCCACCATTGCGTTCGGGCGGACCTCCGCGCCGGCGCGGATGGCGCGCGGGATGTAAGTTACGAGGATTGAGCTCTTTGCGTTTGTCGAGCAGCCGTAATTGCAGAATCCGCGGTATACGCAAGGGGGCCGATCGCGGTGGGGCGCGCTCAGGGTGGCGACCGGCGCCGCGGCAACCGGGATTCCGAGGGCCGCGCAACCGCGCACCAGCATATTGGCCGATGCGTTGAGCTGATGTTCCCGCTGCGGAAATCGTCGCCGCCGTTGCTGCCAAGGATAATGAACTGGGCCCGCAATCTGCAGCGCCTGCTCGACCTCTTCGTAATAGGGCTCGAGGTCTTCGTATGTGAATGGCCAATCCTGCAGATCGGCTCCGGCGATCGCGCCCTCGAGCGTGCGGCGGCGAAAATCGTCGGCGTGCAAGCGCATTGCGATCATCGAGTAATGCACGGTGCCGCCACCGACGCCCTGGCCAGAATTGTTGCATCCGAGCTCGACCGGATGGTTGCCGCCGGTTACACGTTCATCGGTCCAGAACAGCTTATGGGACGCGGTTTCGTCGGAGACGAAGTCGTGCACCGGATCCCAGTGCGGGCCCGCGTCGAGGATCAC
>JBOHJT010000351.1:0-2758 GCA_050728715.1 Methylocella sp. | reverse complement strand
CCGCGAAGGCGACCAGCGGCCGGAACAGCAATTGGTCATAGGCAAGGATCACGGCCAGCATGGCGACGACGGCCGCGAACACCGCATCGATGCGCTTTTCCTCGATGGCGAGGGCGAGATAGGAGCCGATGCCGGGCAATTTGATGGTGGTGTCGCCAACCGAAATCGCTTCGGACGCGACGACGAAAAACCAGCCTCCCGACATTGACATCATCATGTTCCAGATGAGCCCGGGCATCGCGAAGGGCGTCTCAAGCTGCCAGAACCGCTGCCACCCCGAAAGCCCGAAACCGCGCGCAACCTCGATCAGGTCGCGCGGGACGCCGCGGAGCGACTGGTAAAAGGAAAAGGCCATGTTCCAGGCCTGCGAGGTGAAAATCGCGAAGACAGCAGCGCATTCGGCGCCCAGGATCGAGCCGGGAAAAAGCCCAAGAAAAAAGGTCACCGTGAATGACAGAAAGCCAAGGATCGGGACCGATTGGAGGACGTCGAGCAATGGAATGAGGACGAGCGCGGCGCGCCGGCTCTTGGCGGCAAGCGTCGCGTAGACGAAAGTGAAAACGAGCGACGCGACAATGGCGGCAAACATGCGCAAGGTCGTCCGCAAGGCGTAATAGGGCAAGAGCGTGTAGTCGAGCGAAACGACCGTCGATTCGGGCGCCGTCCGCGGCAGGGTCAACCCGTGCGAAACATGGGTGATCGCGATGAAGGTGGCCAGGATCAGGGCAAATGCAAAAAGATCGTATTGGTTGGGAATCGCCTTGCGGCCGAGCGAGGTGAAGGCGACGAATCGGGAAAGCATGGTGGCCTTTCACGCGAGTCTTGCGGGTGAGTTTGGCGATGGCGAAACTCCGGAAAGGCGGACTCCATGCCGGGGCCGGGCGGAAGCCGCCGCTGCCTTTTACGTTCGTCGAGACCCATGAAAAATGGATGACGGCAAAAACGGCGAACGGCGTGCCGCACCGCCGGTTCGAAGAGTCTTCGTGGTCTTATGCAAAATTTCCAGGGATTGGGTCCAAGTCAACCAAAACGAACGTATGCTTGCGGGCCGGCCGTTTTTTTGACTTTTTAACGACATATTACGGATTAAGGGATAATTCGAGCATGCCGGTATGTGGCTCTTACGTCGATGCGATATTTTCCTCGTCGCTTTTTCCCGCTCGGCTCATTTTTTGGGCTCGGACTCGCGCTGCTCGCCGGCGGCTGCACGGGCGGCGTCACCGGCGATGATCTCTTCCCGAGCCCGTCGGCTTTCGAGGTTGGCGGCATCGACGTCTCCAAATATCAGGGCGATATCGATTGGAATAAAGTGCGCGCCTCGGGTGTTCGCTTCGCCTGGATCAAAGCGACCGAGGGCGGCGACCGCGTCGACGAGAAATTCGCCCAAAATTGGGCCGGGGCGAAGGCCGCGGGCGTGCCGCGCGGCGCCTATCATTTCGCCTATTGGTGCAGACCCATGGAGGAACAAGCGGCCTGGTTTACGGCGCATGTCCCCAACGATCCGGACGCGTTGCCGCCGGTGCTCGATGTCGAATGGAACGGGCATTCGAAGACCTGCCCAAAACGCCTTCCGCGCGATGTCGCGATCGCGCAGATGAAAATCATCCTTGCCGCGATGGAACGCGCCTACGGGAAAAAGCCGGTGATCTACACCTCGATCGATTTCCATCGCGACGTGATGCAAGGGGAATTTTCCGATTACCCGATCTGGGTCCGCAGCGTGAAATGCTATCCGGCGGTCAAATATGGCGATCGCCGCTGGCATTTCTGGCAGCATACCGCCGAGGGCCGTATCGCCGGGATTCGCGGCTATGTCGATCGCAATGCCTTCAACGGTTCGATCAAGGATTGGCAAGCTTGGCTCGCCGACAACAAGGCGCCGGGCTCGCACGGCGCTTGAGCTCAAAGAGAGAAAGAGAGATGGGCGCGCGCTGGACAGACGCCTCAACCGCTGGAGGCGTAAAGCTTTTTCTTGCGGCGTTGCTCCCAAAAATAATAGCCAAACGCGGCTGCTACTGGTCAAAATCTGACACTTGGTACCGTCGGCTGCGTGAGCGCTTACGACGAAAGGCTGCAGCCAGTCCAAATGTTTCGTGCCAAGCCAGCTATGCAGATGCACCTACCTTATCCGGCGGCCGCACGCTCCAGGGCGGCAATGTCCAGCTTAACCATCCCGTTCATGGCAGCGAAGACACGACCCGAGACGCTTGGGTCAGGGTCGGCCAGGAACCGCGGCAGAATCTCGGGCACGATTTGCCAAGGCACGCCCCACTTGTCGCGTAGCCAGCCGCACATAATTTCCGAGCCTCCATCGGCGATAAGCGCCGTCCACAGCCGATCTACCTCCGCTTGATCGGCACACTCTACTGAGATCGAGGCGGCGGTGCCGTAACTGGCCGGTGCACCACCGTTCAACGCTTGGAAGCTCTGACCGCCGAGTGTGAAGGTCACCAGGATCACGTCACCCGCTTCGCCACCGGGCCAAATCCCGGGCGAGCGCTGGATGTGGTTGATGCTGGAGTCGGACACGAGAGAGACATAGAAGCGGACGGCCATCTCCGCATCTTTCCCAAACCAGAGGCAAGTGCTGACTTTCGACATCGAGACGGCTCCTTTCCATCTGAGGCCCACCTTTGTAGTGGGTACCAAGTGTCAGATTTTAACCACTACTATAAGGCCGGAAAGGATGTAAACGATGATCCATTGACGTGATGCCTCCCCCACGGTCAGGCCGAGGCGGCCGGACATGGCCATACCC
>JBOHJT010000350.1:0-2778 GCA_050728715.1 Methylocella sp. | reverse complement strand
TATTCGCCCTGGGAATGGTTCTTCAGATAGAGCGGCATCAGTCCGGTGACCGCGCCGTCGTCCTCGATCGCCAGATGGCAGGGCCGCCAGCCGGTTTCCTCGGTGGCGGAGCCGGATTCCTCGCAGGCCGCGAAGAATTCGTAACGGGTGAACGGATGCTCCGTGCCGGAGCAGGCGTTCCACGCCGCGGCGCCGATCTCGGCGGCCGAATTGGCCACGCGCGCGCGGATCCTGCTCACGCCAGTTCGAACACGGCCTCGACTTCGCAGGCGACGTTGCGCGGCAGCGAACCCGCGCCCACCGCGGCGCGCGCGTGCTTGCCGGCGTCGCCCAGAACCTCAACGAAGAGGTCCGACGCGCCGTTGGCGATTTCCGGATGCTGGGTGAAGCCCGGCACCGCGTTGACGAACACCGTCACCTTCACGCAGCGCGCGACGCGGTCCAGATCGCCGCCGCATGCCGCCTTGGCCTGCGCCAGCACGTTGATCGCGCATAGCCGCGCCGCGGCCTTGCCGTCCTCCAGCGTCACGTCCTTGCCGACGGTGCCGACATATTTCAGTGCACCCGCCTCCATCGTCACCTGGCCGGAAACGAACACCAGCTTTCCGGTCACGACATACGGCACATAGCTCGCCACCGGCGCGGGCGGCTGCGGCAATGCGATCCCCAGTTCCTTCAGGCGGCCGTCGATCTTTCCGGGCATCTTTGTCTCCGATTGTCGAGCGACTGTATGACGCCGAAGGAGAAAACTGAATGGAAAAAACTTCGTCATGGGCGGGCTCGACCCACTGCTGTCCGGTTTAAATATCTGGACAAGGCGCATGGCGTTGATTCTTCTTGTTTCCAAGCGTTTGGCGACGTTTTGGACACGGGAAGAGGACAACACCATGCGGCATGACAATAGCGTTCTGCACCAGTTGCTGCAGCAGGTTCCGTGGTCGCGGTTTGAGCAGCTTGTGGAAGAACACGGGTCCGACAAGCATATCCGCCGTCTGTCGACCAAGACTCAGCTGACGGCGCTGCTTTATGGCCAATTGTCCGGTGCGGCGAGCCTGCGGGAGATCGAGACGAGCCTTCGCAGCCATCAGGCGCGGCTTTATCACCTGGGAGCCTCGACGGTGCGCCGCTCGACGCTGGCTGACGCCAATTCGCTGCGTCCTTGCGAAGTCTTTGCCGCGCTGTTCGCGGATCTGATGGCCAGGGCGCATCGGGGTCTGCGCCGCGCCTTGGCCGATACGACCTATCTGATCGATTCCACTGGGCTGAGGCTGGATGCGCGCAGTGCCGAGTGGGCGCGCTTCTCGGCCGGCGTCTGCGGTGCCAAGTTGCATGTGATCTACGATCCCGATGCCGATCAGCCGATCTATGCCGCGCTCAGCGCCGCCAAGCTCAACGACATCACCGCCGCCAAGGAGATGCCGATCGAGGCGGGAGCGACCTATGTTTTCGATCTGGGCTATTACGATTATCGCTGGTGGGCCAAGCTCGACGCGGCCGGCTGCCGCATCGTCACGCGCTTGCGCAAGAACACGCCGCTGGATGTGCGGTGCGAACTTCGCCTGCCCAAGGACAGCCCTATCCTGTCCGACCGCATCGGCTTTTTGCCCCTGCGCCAGGCCAAAACCCGGCGCAATCCCATGGCCGACGCCGTGCGCGAAGTGCGCGTCAAAACCGAGACCGGCAAGGTCCTGCGCATCCTGTCCAACGACCTGGATGCGACCGCCCAGCAGATCGCCGATCTCTACAAACGCCGCTGGGCCATCGAGTTGTTCTTCCGCTGGGTCAAGCAGACCCTCAGGATCAAGCACTTCCTCGGCACATCACAGAACGCCATCCGCATCCAGATCGCCGTCGCTCTGATCGCCTTCCTGCTCCTGCGCCTGGCCCAGGCCGCTCAGACCGCCGTCCAATCCCCGCTCGCCTTCGCCCGCCTCGTCAGAGCCAACCTCATGCATCGAAGACCGATCCAGCGCCTTCTAGGCCCCGACACGCCGCATAACTCCCACTCAGACCAATTGGCCATACAATGGACCTGAAAATTAAACCGGACAGCAGTGGGCTTGTCCCGGCCATCCACAACCTCCGTCCATCATTGCCAGTCGAGATCGTGGGTATGGATGGCCGGCACAACGCCGGCCATGACGAAAATAACGGCGAAAACACATTGAACGAAATCCGGATGGCGACACCGCCGCGATGCGCCTAACATTCGGGCCGAATCCGGCAAGGGGGCATTGCGATGCTGGGGCTTTCGCTGTTCACGGCCAGCCATATCGTCATCAGCCTGGTGGGGATCGTGGCGGGGTTCGTGGCGATCCAGGGGATGATCGCGGGGCGGCGCACGCCGCGCTGGACCATCCTGTTCCTCGCCTTCACGCTGGCGACCACGCTCACCGGCTTCCTGTTCCCGCATCACGGCGTGACGCCTGCGATCACGCTGGGGCTGATCTCGCTCGCCGTCGCCGTGCCGACGCTGGCGGCGCGCTACGCCTTCGACATGCGCGGCGCGTGGCGCACGGTGTGGGTGGTGGGCGCGGTGCTGCTGCAATATTTCAACTGCTTCGTGCTGGTGGCGCAGCTGTTCGCGAAAGTGCCGGCGCTGCACGCGCTGGCGCCCACCGGCAACGAGCCGCCCTTCGCCGCGGCACAGGGCGTGCTGCTGCTGGCCTTGCTGGCCGCTTGCGTGCTGGCGGTCAGGCGGTTCCGGCCCTGACTGTTCCTCGCCGCGCGGCCGGCGGGGACGCCGCTACATTTTCGGCGAGCCGCGCCGGGCCGGTT
>JBOHJT010000349.1:0-2782 GCA_050728715.1 Methylocella sp. | reverse complement strand
TAACGATGCGGTCCGGTAGCCAGCAAGAACAGGAGGCTCTGACATGAACATGCACCTGTGGATGATCATGGTTCTTGCGATGGTCGCGGCCGGGGGCGTCGTCCACGTTTTCATCTATCCTTACCTGTCTGGGGACATAAAGGCCGAAAAGCGTCAGGCCGCATTGCGGCCGTTGGCGGCGAAGCGAGGTGCCGAGCGCCAGGCCGACGCCGCAAGCCGCCGCAAACAAATAACCGAAAGCATCAAGGAGCTCGAACTACGTGGCAAACGGAAGAAGCTATCCCTGGAGGCGCGAATCGCTCAGGCCGGGCTCTCGTGGAGCCGCAACAAATATATCGGCGCTTCGCTCGCGTCGACGGCAATTTTTGGCGGGCTAATTTGGATTTTGAGAGCCCACCCGATCGTGATCGTGGCTGCGATGGGCGTCGGGGGGTTCGGTTTTCCGGCATGGATTCTTAATTTCTTGCGCAAGCGCCGTTTGAAGAAATTCGTTAATGAATTTCCCAATTCGGTCGACATTATTATCCGGGGCGTCAAGGCTGGACTGCCGCTCGGCGATTGTCTGCGGGTAATCGCGACGGAATCGGCGGAGCCGGTCCGCAGCGAATTCCGCCAGATCATAGAGGCACAGGCCATGGGCCTTTCAACCGGCGAAGCAGTCGAGCGAATAGTGGAGCGCGTCCCAATCGCGGAGGCCAACTTCTTTGCGATCGTCATAAATATTCAGCAAAAAGCTGGCGGCAATCTTGCCGAAGCCCTAGCCAATCTATCGGCCGTGCTGCGGGAGCGAAAAAAAATGAAGGGCAAAATCCAAGCAATGTCGGGTGAAGCGAAAGCCTCCGCCTACATTATTGGCAGCATGCCTTTCGTTGTGGCCGCGATGACCTATGTCACGAGCCCGAAATATATAGAACTGTTGTGGACAACGCAGACCGGCGAACTCGTCCTGGGCGGTTGCGCCGTGTGGATGGGCATCGGAATATTCGTCATGAAAAAAATGATCAATTTCGACATTTAGATTGGCGGCGTTGGCACCCAGCCATTGCCCAATTTGCTTCAATATATCTGTCCCAGATTTGCCAAGAATGAGACCCTCCCACACGCGTGGCGCAAAATGCTCGACCTGATTTACTTCAAGCTGACCGATCCGCAATTTCTGCTGAGCACGCTTGTCGCGATTGCAACGATGCTCACGATTCTGACTGTTGCCATGCCGCTGATCGAGTCCGACACTCTGAGCCAGCGCATGAAATCCGTTGCGACAGAACGGGAGCGTATTCGCGCCCGAGCGCGCGAGCGGCTGATCGCGGATAAGAGCAAGCTTAGCCTCCGCCAGGAGACGAAAGCCTATATGAAACAAACCGTTGAGCGCTTCAGCTTGTCGAAATGGCTAAACACCGATCAAGCAAAAACGCAGATGGCGATGGCCGGCTTTCGCGGCCCCCAGGCGGAAGTGGCGTTTCTATTCTTTCGGCTGGTTACACCGGTCCTAAGCCTTGCGATTTCCGCCTTCTATACTCTTGTCGTGACCCGCTTCGCGCTGGCTTTCACCCTCAAGGCCGGCATCATCGTCTTGGCCACCTATCTCGGCCTGAAAATGCCCGAACTCTACCTCAAGAATACGATCGGCAAACGCCAGCAATCGATGGGCCGCGCCTTTCCCGACGCCATGGATCTGTTGCTCATCTGCGTCGAGTCCGGCATGTCGATCGAACATGCCTTTCGCAAGGTCGCGCAGGAGATCGGCGTCCAGTCGATAGCGCTTGCCGAGGAATTGACGCTAGTGACGGCGGAACTGTCGTTTCTTCCAGACCGGCGCTCGGCCTATGAAAACCTCGGCCTTAGGACCGGGTTAGACTCGGTAAAACAGATCACGACCGTTCTCATTCAGGCCGAGCGTTACGGCACCCCTCTTGGCACCGCCTTGCGGATTGTTGCCCAGGAAAGCCGCGACCATCGTATGATCCTCGCCGAAAAAAAGGCCGCGGCATTGCCGCCCAAATTGACAGTACCGATGATATTGTTTTTTCTTCCCGTGCTTTTCGCGGTCATCTTGACGCCGGCAATCATTCAGATCAATCACACTGTACCCTGAAAAACTCGAACCCCCCAGGGTTTGTTTGCACCTTTATGGTTTCCTCGTCCTCGGGCCGGCCGGGCGATGTCCGGCTTGATATTGAAAAGCGCGAATGGCGCTGGTTACGAACCTACGCAGCCTTGGCGGTTTGGGCAAGCGGCTCGTTCGATGAAGTGGCTCGTGGAAGCGGCTCTTGCCTCGGCGCCGGCGCGCGCCGCCTGGAGAAGTGGAAGCTGCTTCGAAGCCTTGCGCCGCCGAAAGCGCTTGGCGGCTTGCCTCGATGGCTGCGCCGGCCCAACGCCGGGCCGTCGAAGGCGAGCGCCCGTATGTTACGTTCCGGCTGACGCGCCGCGCCGTGGCCATGCCATTCTCGATAATGTTCGTTTTCGATGATGTTCGCGCGGGCGAGCGAACGCCGCCGTTCCGGCGGCGGTCCGAGCTTTGTTACGGCGCGCATCCCGTCGCGCCCTTCCAGGGTCGCGGCGGCAACGCCCTCCCCGTCCTTTTCGAGATGCCGGGCGGGTTGGAAAGAAGCGTCGCGGCCTTGCCGGCCTCGTCCGCCTCTCATACCAACCGCCCTAAGTTTTGACCTGTGCTCAATCTCTGGTTCCAATTGAGGCGATGACCTCGGATCTGGCCATCGGGGCATTCCAGGCGCCGCGACACGCGTCGAGGATGGCCTCATGGCTGTCCCAGACGCCGTGG
>JBOHJT010000348.1:0-2802 GCA_050728715.1 Methylocella sp. | reverse complement strand
GGCCGCGCCCGGCAGGACCGCCGAATGACCCGGCAGAAGCAGCACATCGTCAAAAGTGAGCGCTTCGTCGAGCGCGGGTCGCGTGATCAAAGCCAATGCCAACTCCGTAATTTGCCTCGCGGCGGCGGCTGGCCTCGCGGCGCCGCCGCAAGAGCTCGGGCGGGAAACGGAGTCTTGTAAAATAGCGCCGGCCGAAAGCCGCCGGCGGCTCATAGCACGCCCGGACCGGAGCGCAAAGGCGAGCGCGCATCCGCGGGCAAACGGCAAGACTTTGGAACGCCGCATTCACATTACGGCCGGCGTAGCGATTCTCTCATGGCACGAGAAAAGATGACGCCGGCAAGTTGGAGCGCGCAACCTTGCAAGCCGGGCAACGCGTGGTGGATGTTCGATCCCGCATGGCGCACGCGGGCAAGCAAGGAGAAACGCCAACCGTCCAAGCCGCTGGAGCCCGTCATGCGCCGCGAGCCTAATTTCACCTTCGCCTTGAAGTCCGCGAAGCTCTGGATGGCGCTGCGTCCAACCGTATCGGCCTTGCAATGCTTCCAGACCAATTCGTCGGGATTTCTGTCCGGCGAATTGGGAGGAAGATAAAACAGCCGCAGCGCATTGCCGAGGCTTGCGACGAACGCCCTGGTCTTCGTCGCGCGATGTGCCGGGCCGCGATCGGCGAGATCGTCTGCTTGGCGTCGGCGACAAGACGGTTCTGGAATTCGATGAAGATAGAGGCGTTGAGCCCGGCTATTCCCTTGATCATGAAGCATATGCGACCGCGTGCCATGACCGCCGCCATCAACCTCATGCCATACCTTGCTCTGGTTGCTTGCATGACCGGCGTTGCCCCTTTTTTGCCCCAGGTTCTGCCGACGTGATAATCCGAGCGCCTAGGCGCCGCGTCGCCGCAATGGATTTCGGCGTTTTCCTTCCGCAACCAGTGCTGGACCATCGCCTTGTCGCGCTCCAATGCGCGATGCAGGGGTGTCTCGCCAGGTGATGCCGAGCCGCGCCAGAAGCCGCCCAACCGAGACACGGCTCACCGTGACCTTGAATTTGTCCTTGATCTCCCGAGCCTGCTGAAGGTTGGGCACCATCTCGCTGGTCCACAATGCGAAGGCGAACTTCATCTGCAGCGGGTTCCTTTGCGGCACAGTATCAAACTTCCACTTCAGTGCCCGCCCATCCAGTTTCGGCGGACGCCCGAACAAAGGCTTCGCCCTCAAACCATCCCGGCCACCGCGCCGGTAGCGCGCCGGCGAGCCATACACAGCCGACAGGTGATCCGCAAAGCTCGCACGGTGGCGGTTGGGCATTCGCATTCCTGCACCCGCCGGCCCTTCGACGAGTTCAGGAGCGCGTTCGCGAATGGCTTCCAAAGTCTTGTGATTCAGTTTGTGAGCATCGTCTTTCGCATGTCCAAAATCAATCACGAGGGGGCCGTGACTGTGTAGTGGACGTCCAGAAGCAGCGACCCGGCGGGTTCGCTCAGGCCGAACTCATCGACAAAGGAAAGTTGTCACAGCTTGTTACAATATCTTCCGTCCAAAATTGGCCAGATCTTTCTTCTCTTGCAGCTCATTCGAGCGAATGTCGCGACCGTTGCCGAAGGAAGCCGATTTGCATAGTGGACAATTACTTGGCCCGCCGAGTGCTCACATGTCGATCCAAGGTCCGGATTAGAAAATCAGTCTTGTGGAGATGATCATCAACGGTGTTTTCAACGATCGACACCCATATGTCATCTGGTGACATTTGCCTTCCATTCCCGAGGGTGCCATATCGTGCGAGTGTTTGAAGCCACCCACTCTCTACATCGCGTGACACGCCGTAATCGGCACCAAAATGGCGCGTCACCGAACTATTGTTGTAAAACTTTGATCTTGGGCCGATTGTATAGTTCCATTCACAAGGGAGGTCACATCGGGCGATGCTGACGGCGGACCATCACCCCATCTCGCAGCCGGTCACGACCAACGTAAGGAAAAACTACAGCGCGGTGCGGTCGCGCCAAGACTTCGGCTTGACCGAGCCACAGTTAGTTGATGCCGTTGAAGGAGTTCTTGCCTATTGCCGTTTGCCAGGTGCCATCGCTACGGGCAAACATTTCGGCGAACCACATCACCGGGAGGGAGACCGTGCCTCCGCCCGACACTGGGCCGCCTGGCGCCACGGCGGTATAGTCGCTCGATCGGCCCTAGCCGTAACCATGCCTCTTCAAAGTTAGCTACGAGGCCGGTGTTGGGCTCCGTGCCAGCGCTCTGCGTCGCACGCCGCGACGAATAAGCAAGCGAAACGAACACACTTGAACTGGAGTAGTCCACGCATACGTGACGTTGCCCTCGGGCTCGGGCTGTTGCGTGGCGTAATAAGCGCCGAAGCCGCCGCCATGGACGATCTCGTTGAGGACTCCCGCTCCTCCTAGAGCATTATCCGGTAAAGCTGGTTTGCACCCGGCGGCCTTGAAGTGGTTTTCGCAGGCATCCGGGGGAAAGTGATCGGGGAGTTCGCCGATGCGGTTCCAGAGGGCCTCGATGGATCGTCCGGAAGCCCTTCGCGGAAGCGTCTTCGGTTTCAAGAACACCTCCTGAGCTCGCCGAAGGATCGACCGGGTTGAAGTCAGGCGAGCAGCGCGGCAGGAAACGCAGCGCGGCGCTCTTGACCTCGATCGCTTTCCTGATTTTAGAGCACGTCGCATTTAGGTTTCCGCATATCCTGCCCCGCTGAAGTAGTTTGCGCATTCGTTCGGCGGGATGGTGGCGAGGACGCTGGCGAGCCCGTCTTGGGCGGCTTCAACGGTTGGTTCCA
>JBOHJT010000347.1:0-2811 GCA_050728715.1 Methylocella sp. | reverse complement strand
ATTCCGACGAGGATCTTGTGGGAAAAACGGTGCTGCTGGTGGATGACGACGCGCGAAACGTCTTCGCTTTGAGCACCATTCTCGAACGCCGCGGCATGAACGTGCTCACCGCAACGACCGGAGGTGAGGCGATCGCTATCCTCCACTCCACCGCAGACGTCGCGATCGTACTTATGGACATCATGATGCCGGGAATGGATGGGTATGGGACGATGGAGGCCATCCGTAAGAACCCGGCGTTGCGACGCTTGCCGATTTTGGCGCTAACCGCCAAGGCGATGAAAGGTGATCGAGAGAAATGTCTTGAAGCCGGCGCTTCGGACTATTTGGCGAAGCCGGTCAACACCGAACAACTTCTCGCGGCGCTTCGGATGTGGCTGCATCATTAGGATCAGTGGCAATTATGCACGATATCGGCCCGGTAAACATCCTGCTCGTCGATGACCAGCCATCGAAACTCCTCGGCTACGAGACAATTCTCAGCGAGCTCGGCGAAAACCTGATTAAGGCGGGATCGGCGCGGGAGGCTCTGGAACGTCTGCTCAAGTATGACATTGCGGTCATCCTCATTGATGTGATCATGCCCGAACTGGACGGGTTTGAACTCGCCGCAATGGTTCGGGCGCATCCTCGCTTCCAAAATATCGCAATGATCTTCGTCTCCGCCTTGGCGCAGAGTGAATTGGACCGCGTGCGAGGCTATGAGCAAGGAGCCGTGGACTATGTGCCCGTGCCTGTCGTGCCGGAACTCCTGCGGGCGAAAGTGCGAGTCTTCGCGGAGCTTCACAGAAAGACCCGTCAGCTCGAACTTCTCAATGCCGAGCTGGAGCACCGCGTTGAAGAACGTACCGCGGAATTGGCGCGCGCCAATGCTGAACTGGAGCAGCGCGTCGAAGAACGCACGCGCGAGCGCGAGAAGGCTTTGGCTCAGGTTCACGAGATGCAGAAGCTGGAGAGCCTTGGCCAGCTCACGGGAGGCGTCGCCCATGATTTCAACAATCTGCTTACGACAATTCTTAGCAATCTAGAGTTACTTTCAAAGAAACATGGAAATGACCGCACATCCGGACGTCTCATCGACGGCGCCATTCGCAGCGCGGAGCGCGGTGCTAGTTTGACAAAGCGGATGCTCGCCTTCGCCCGCAAACAAGAACTTCGTCCGGCGGTTTTTGATCCGGCGAAGCTGATTGCGGGTATGGAGGATATGCTAAAATCTTCGCTTGGTCCGAGCGTCCAGATCACTTTTGATCTTGGGCCGATGCCTTATCTCATTCGTGCCGACCCCAATCAGCTCGAACTCGCTATCCTCAATCTCGCCTTGAACGCAAGTGACGCTA
Source organism: Methylocella sp. (assembly GCA_050728715.1). GTDB lineage: Bacteria > Pseudomonadota > Alphaproteobacteria > Rhizobiales > Beijerinckiaceae > Methylocapsa. The sequence continues at coordinate 1,474 of JBOHJT010000347.1, read as the reverse complement.
TGCCGCAAGGCGGGGTTCTCGCGATCAAATTGCGGCTCGAAAAAATGGAGGCGCCGGCTCAGCCTCTCAGCGCCGGCGAATACGTCTGCCTTTCGATCATCGATACGGGCACCGGCATGGATGAGGTTACCCTCAAGCGAGCCGCTGAGCCATTTTTCACAACAAAGGGGGTTGGCAAAGGTACCGGCTTGGGCCTTTCCATGGTTTACGGCCTTGCCGCTCAGTCGGGCGGTTCAATCCGCATGTCAAGTAGGCCAGGGCACGGAACGACGGTTGAGCTCTTTTTTCCGCTTTCTAAATCCAGCCCGTCGGCTGAACCCGCATCAGAAAAGCAACCTGTGACAACGGCTGACACGCCTAAATGTATATTGGTCGTCGACGATGACGTGTTAGTTGCGGAAAGCATCTCTGAAATGCTATCCGATCTTGGTCATACCGTTCATGTTGCCTACTCGGGCGCGCTCGCTTTGGAGTTCGTACACGCGCATACGGAAATCGAATTGGTGTTGACTGATCACGCCATGCCTGGAATGACTGGGGTCGAGCTTGCCAGCTCGATCCGCAAAATTAAGCCGAATTTGCCCATCGTTCTTGGCACTGGATATACAGGGTTGCCAGAGGGAACCAATTTGCACTTGCGTCAGCTATCTAAACCATATCGCCGGGATGATCTGAAAAACTTAATTGCCTCGGTTATATCGGCCGAATAGCTAAATGTGCTAGGCTTGTCTTAGAGCAGCGCGGCGGTCTTTGGATCGACGCGAGCGAAACGCTCCGGCGCAAAAATGTCGGTCGCCCCGACCGCTTTGTCAGAAAAGAAGTTGCCGCCGTGAAGAGTCACTTTAAGATGCGCGGAGCTCGGCTCTTTTTTCTAGGCAGCTGCGGCTTTTACGTGTCCATTCCCTCTCATGGATCGGGGCGGAAGCCATCGAGCCGCCGGCTCGAATTGACCAGATTGAAATGATCGCCGCTGCCGATGGCGTGGAGTTTGCTCCATTCCACGGGCATCGATGTACCAGCCTCCGGCCGTGCCCGGGTCGAGTAGGCGGCGGCCAAGTCGCGCCTGATACCGCCGATATACTAAACGCTCCTGAAATGTTCTGCCCCTCATCAATTCGGCAAATTGGACCATCAACACCCCGCTGCAAGCAAACAACTTCAGCCAGAATGATACGACAGCCCAGATTTCAGAAACGGACACCTCTCTTTGTGTGCGGCAAAGTTTTGGTACGGCCCGCATTTCTACTAATAGACCTCTTGCATAACCGTCATGCGGCCTGGAGTTCCTTGTTGTAGGTGGCGGCGATGAGAAAGAAGCGCGGGCCGAAGCGGCGGCGGCGGCGGTTGCGGTCGGCGATGATCTTGAAGCGTTTGAGCGTGGCGATGACATCCGCGCAAGGCACGCGTTGGCTGGAGATTTCGCGGTTTCCGGCCTTGCCGGTTGCGGATGACGGGTTCTTTTTGCTGCGTTTCT
>JBOHJT010000346.1:0-2843 GCA_050728715.1 Methylocella sp. | reverse complement strand
GCACGAAGGAACTTTCGTAGATTCGATCAACGAGTTCCGGGTCCATGGTTCGCTTGTCCCGATTACGGCGTATGCAACAACTAGATTGGATCATATCTAGCAATCACCCGTTCGCAAGCGATCAAGAGCAGCAGGCGCACCGCCCGGGGGTGCCGGGCGCGGGCAGGCGGGGCGGTCGCGGAGCCAACAGGTGATGAGTGAGTACTTTTCCAATTCCATAAATAATAAAAGTACTTTAACATGCACCCATGGCCGGCGTATCTCAAACTGCAATCGTCACTGGGCGCCTGGGCAGAGCTGGCGGCTTTGCTGTCAAGCTTGCCCCGCTATGGGAGGTTTTCGGGCGGGCCTTCGAGACGGAGGTGGCGCTTCGCCGGCCGTTTCTTTGGCTGCCGGTCGCGGCCGGCACGGGGGTCGTCCTTTATCTTTACGCCGATCGCGAACCTTCGCTTTCGCTGATCGCGCCCGCGGCCGTGGCTTTCGGCCTCCTCGCTTATTTTGCACGCGCGACCCGTCTCGCCTTTTTCTTCCTTTGCGGTTTTTGCGCGGTTTTTGCGGGAGAACTGTCGGCGGCCTTGCGGACCGCCCGGGTCGCGGCGCCGGTCCTCGACAAGATCAGGGTCGCAACGCTCCAAGGTTTTATCGAGGAGATGGATTTCCGCCGGAATGGCGCGCGCTTCCTTTTGCGGGTTCATTCCGCCGAAGGGCTTGCGCCTGACGAGACGCCGTTCCGGGTCCGCCTGTCCATGCGCCGGGCGCCGCCTTTCGAGGCCGGCACCTATGTGAGCCTCAAGGCGCGGCTGCTGCCGCCCGCGCGCGCGAGCCTTCCCGGAGGCTATGATTTTGCTCGCGACGCTTGGTTCGCGCGGCTCGGCGCGGTCGGCAATGTGTTGGGGCGCATCGAGGTCGTGCCTTCTCCCGAATCGCCCGGGCTCGCGGCCTCGGCCATGATGGCGATCGATCGCGGCCGCAATGCGCTGGCGCGCCGCATCGACAAAATCGTTGGCGGAGATTCGGGCGCGATCGCGGCGGCGATGGTCACGGGCAAGCGCGATCTGTTGTCCAATGAGGCCAAGGAGACCATCCGCGAGGCCGGAATCTTTCACATCATCACGATTTCCGGCATCCAGATGACGCTTGTCGCGGCGATCTTCTTCGTCGGCCTGCGCCGTCTTTTGGCTTTGAGCCAGACCCTCGCGCTTTCCTATCCGATCAAGAAATGGGCGGCTCTCTTCGCCATCGCGGGAGCAATATTCTACGACGTTGCCACGGGCTCGCGGGTTGGCACCGAACGCGCCTTGTTCATGACCCTGATCATGCTGACTTCGGTTCTGCTCGACCGGCAGGCGTTGACCATGCGCAATCTCGCGATCGCCGCGGCGCTTGTCATTGTCATCCAGCCGGAAGCGATCATGGGCGCGAGCTTCGAACTGTCGTTCGCGGCGGTGGCGGCGCTGGTTGCCGTCTATGAAGCGCGCACGACGGCGGCCGAGCGAGGCCGCGAGGAAACCTATCGCTTGGGCGCACGCCCGGTCGAGGGCGAGCGCAAGCGCATGGCGCTCGAAATGCTGACGCCGCATCTGCGGCGGGGACCTTTAGGACTGTTGTTCGCGACGTTCTGCGCGACCTCGGCCACGGCCTCCTTCATGGCCTATAATTTCCATGAGCTCAGCCCCTATGTGCTGATCGGCAATCCGCTGACCCTAACCGTGATCGAGATTTTCGCGGTGCCGGGCGCGCTCGCCGGGACTTTGCTTTATCCGCTTGGCCTCGATGCTTGGGTCTGGCATTATGTCGGTCTTGGCATCGACGGCGTCATGTGGGCGGCGCGAATGATCGGAAGCTGGCCAGGATCGACCGTCCACCTTCCGGCTTTCGCGCCTTGGGCGATTGTATTCTTAAGCCTCGCGGTGCTCTCTTCCGTGCTATGGCGGACCGCGATTTTGCGCGCGACGGCGCTTCCGCTTGCCGCGCTCGGTCTCCTCGGCGCGGCGGCCGGGCCTTCGTTCGACATGGCGGTGGCGCCTTCGGGGGACGCCGTGGCGTTCCGCGCGGCGGATGATAGGCTCGTGGTCATTGGGCGCGGCCGGAATGTGTTTTCGACCGAGCAATGGCTGCGCGCCGACGCCGACGGACGCCAGGCCTCCGCGGCTTTGACCAAGACAAATTGCGACAAGCTCGGTTGCGTCGGCTATCTCGCCTCCGGGCGGACGGTCGCCCTCGTTTTCGAAACGCCGGCCTTCGCCGAGGATTGCACCCGCGCCGATATTATCGTCACTCCGCGTTTCGCGCCCTTGGGCTGCGCCGCGAACATCGTCATCGACCGCGATAAACTCAAGCAAACCGGCGCGGTCACCGTTAGCTTTGCAAAAGACGGTGCCGTGCAAATGCGCGCTGCCCGCGCGGCGGACGAGGACCGTCCCTGGTCGCCCTCGCCGAAGCGCGGTTGGGGACGCGGCGCGCCGCTCGTGGCGGCCGCGAAAGACGGACAAAATCAAGATACCAGCCAGGAGCCGGAGCCCGGCGAGGGCGCCGATGCTTCACCGTTGGAATAACGGATCCGGGCAAGTCCGGTGTTTTCCGGACCGCGTCGCGTGTAGTAGCTTGTATTTGACCTGACGGACTGTGCCTTGGAGTGGCCAGTTTGCAGTCTGATTGTGTTCGGGCAGCGATCATTTGTTGCCTCGCAATGGGGATGGCGTCAAGGAAAGTTTGCAATCCCGCGACAAGATCGCCGCCGTCATGGCAATCCTCCCCGTGCTTGCCATCTTTAATCAGACCGCGGCCGATGCGAAAATCCCGCCAACGAGGCACGCCTTCAGGGACTTGGTGTTACACCCGCC
>JBOHJT010000345.1:0-2857 GCA_050728715.1 Methylocella sp. | reverse complement strand
TGACGCTGCTAGACGTGGCGCTTTGCACCGCGGCGCGCACCCTCCACCCCGACTCGACCGGCGTCGTGACCATCGACCTGAGTACCAGCTTTATCGGCGCTGGCAGCGGGCCGCGCCTGCTGGCCGAAGCACGGGTGCTCAGGAACGGGCGCAGCATCATCTTCGTCGAGGGCGAGGCCCGCAATGCGAACGGTTCCTTGGTGGCCAAGGCCATGGGGACTGTGCGGGTCAGGAAGGCGTGACCCGGAGTGGGGTTCACCGCGGCGGCGGCGGTCTCCCCAATGCGCCCGTCGAGTCTATCTCGAAAGATCGAGGATGTTCTTGTCCGTCGATCGACCCAAATCTCTCACGATCTTCGCATACTTGGAAACCGAAGCGCTGTCGCCCCGCTGTGCCGCCGATCGGGCGAGATGCAATGCAGTCTGCGCATCTTCGTACCTGGTGCGCAAGTCCCGCACCGTAATTTCGGCTTGCGCCATCTCCACTTCCGCCTCTTGGCTGATCGCCGTGGACGACGCGTCGGCTGCGCTCGGATGGTCTGCCGGCGGCGACCCCGCGTCGCCCGCCACCTGCTGGGACTGAGCTCGCTGCGCTGACTTGCCGGCTTCCGGGACTGGTGCCGAAGCGACTTTCGCCTCGGGCCCCAGCTTTCGGACAATCGCGCTGCCAGGGACAGCTTGGCCGACCGGTACCTGGTAAGTGACGAAGGTTCCGTTCACCATCCGGGTTACTTCCTTCCATTGCGTCTGCGGCGTACCTTGGGCAGGGCCGCTCTCGGTCGCGCAGGAAGCGACCAACATCAACAAAGAGGTCGCGATCGCTATGGATAGGGGTCTCATGAGGAAATCCTGTTGACCGGGAGGTGCATTGTCCACCATATGGATGAAAGGGTCTACCGTTTGCCACCTAGACCTGAGCCTATTTTGACGCCGCCTTGGTCGAACCGGCCGCCGCGCGCCGCCCGGCGAACAAGTTGAAGAGAACGGGCATCACAAGCAGCACCAGTGGCAATGCGACGATGAGGCCGGAGATGATCGCAATCGCGAGCGGCTGCTGCATCTGTGATCCCCGTCCGATTGCGAACGCCAGCGGAAACAGCGTCAGAATCGCGGCCAGTGTGGTCATCGTAATCGGCCGCATCCGATTCTTGCCCGCCGCAATTATGGCTTCCAAATGATCCATTTCCTGCTCGAGCTCTCTGTACTCGGAAAAATAGAATATGGCGATTTCAGTGACCATACCGATGATCATCGTCATTCCCATGATCGCCGTAATGTTCAGTTCCGTGTGCGTAACATAGAGACCGACGAAAACCGCCGACATCGCGATGAGCGGAATCAGCATGATCGAGATCGCGATCTGAAACCGTTCGTACATGTACAGAAGCAACAGGAAGACGAGCGCGACGGCGCCTGCGAACACGAAGGCAAGGCCCTTGAATGCCAGCTGCTGCTGTTCGTACAGCCCGCCCATCGTGTAGTAGGCCCCGGGTGGCAGCATTCCGTCCCGGTCCATCACCGCCTTCACGTCGCGCGATGTCGAACCCAGGTCGCGACCTTGTATGCGACCGGTTACCGAAGCCATGCGCTTCAGGTTGTCGCGCGTAATTTCGGGTTGCCCGTACTCGACCACCACCTTGCCGACGTCGCTTAATGGGAACAGCCGTCCCGACGGCGCCCGCAGCAGAAGACTCTTGAGCTTGGTGATGTTGGCGCGGAGATCGTGCGCCGTCCAGACGCGCACGCCGATCGTCTTCGGTCCCTTCTGGATCTGGGTCGAGACGTTCCCTTCGAGATAGCCGTTGAGCAGCGCCGTAAGATCGGACACGTTGAATCCCAGCGCCGCCGCCTTGACCCGGTCGATTTCAATGTTGAGCGCGTTGCCGGCCGGGGTGACCCCGCTCCGTACACCCACCACACCCTTGATCTTGCCGATCGCATCGGCCGCCTTGTTCGCCAATGCGGTCAGCTCGCTCACGTCGTCGTCGAAAATCCTGACCTGGATCGGCTGCGGCACCTCGGTCAGGTCGCCGATCAGATCCTCCATCAGTTGCGCCGTGTCTATATCCAGGGAGGGAACGTCCGCCTTGACCTTGCTCGAGATCTCCTGCATCACGTCGTCGATCGGCTCGCGCGGGAACGGCTTGAGGCGTATGAAGAAATCACCCGTATAGGCCTCCGTCACGCCGCCCCCGAGTTGCGCCCCCGTGCGCCGGGAGTAGGTGCTGACGTTGGGGTTGGCGCGGATAATCTTCTCGACGATCCGCAGCAGCCGGTCCGTCTCGCTGAGCGACGTTCCGGGCGGCGCAATGTAATCGAGCACGAACCCGCCCTCGTCCTCGTGCGGCATGAAGCCGGAACCCACTGCCTGGTAGGCGAACAGGCCGACGGCAATCAGCGGGACGATTCCGATCAACACCAGTACGGGCCTGCGCAACATCCGGCGCATGATCCATTCGTAATAGCGATGGAACGCCCGCGTCACGGTGCCGACGTCCTCGTGCTCCGCATCCTTCTCGTCCAGCCAGTGGTCGGCGAGTACGGGAACAGCCAGCAGGGTGACGATAAACGAGATGATGAGCGCGCTCGCCATCGTCAGCGACAGCGCCTTGAAGAACGCACCCGTCACGCCGGTCAGGAACGCAAGCGGAAAGAAGATGATGATCGTTGCCGCCGAGGATCCGAACAGCGGTCGAGAAAATTCGGCGGCGGCCATCATCACTCGGCCGTGGTGCTGCTTGGGTGCGCCTCGAAGGCGGCGCATAATATGTTCAATCATGACCACGGCATCGTCGATGATCAGTCCTACCGCCGCCGCCATTCCTCCCAGCGTCATGATGTTGAATCCCATGCCGAAC
>JBOHJT010000344.1:0-2865 GCA_050728715.1 Methylocella sp. | reverse complement strand
CCAATATTTCGCACCAGCCACTCAATGGCTATTGGGAGTTTTTGGCTGTGGCCATGGGATTTTTGTGCGTCGCCACGGGATGGCCGCACGCTCCCGAGAGGCAAGCTCGCATCCGGTTGATGTGGACGCAAGCCGCCCATTGGGTGACTTTCTTGGTTACGATGAACCTCTTGCTTTTGCCAGGTTTTCAGAAATTGCTGCCGGTGCCGGCGACCAGTCTCGTGCTATTGATGTTGCTAGCGCTCGGCACTTTTCTCGCCGGTATCAATCTTTTATCCTTCCAAATCTGCTTTCTTGGTCTCGCCCTAGCGCTTTCGGTGCCGGCGATCGCATGGCTGAAACAGTCCGCCCTCTTTTTGCTCTTGGCCGCGGTGCTTCTCATCGGGCTTGGCATCACCTTCTGGCCGCGCGGGAGCAAAAACAACACCGCGTAAGTGCCTGTGAGCGTGATACGCCACACTCCCCCACGAGCATGCGATGGACAACAGTCCGGTATCCAGCGAACTCCACGGCCGCGCCGAGCGCTTGGTGGAGCGGACGATCTTTGCCAGCCGCTGGCTGCTGGCGCCATTCTATCTCGGCCTCTCCATCAGCCTGGTCGTGCTGCTGATTAAGTTTGGCCAGAAGATGGTCAAGCTTGTTACATACTCTCTCGTTTCCGGCGGCAATGACGTTATTCCAGTCGTTTTGTCTCTGATTGATCTCTCCTTAGTAGCCAACCTAATGCTGATCGTGATGTTCAGCGGCTACGAGAACTTCGTATCGCGCTTCGAACTCGACGATCAAAAATACAAGCCGGCCTGGATGGGTCATGTCGGCTTTGGGGATCTCAAGATTAAGCTCTTGACTTCGATCATCGCCATTTCGGCCGTCCACTTGCTGGAGAGTTTTATGAATATCGATCAGACTAGCGATCGCGAGCTCGAATGGAGCATAGGAATTCAAATTACCCTCGTCCTTACGGGAGTCCTGCTGGCGATCATGAACCGCGTTTCCGGACAAGCGCAGCATTAAGCCCCATCCCTCCCGATTTTTGTAAACCATCTGGACTGGAGCATCATGCGACTCTCGCGCGCGAGCGGCCGGAGGCTTGCAACTGCATGGATGGCGGCGCATAGTGCTCCGTGACCCGGCTCATGTGAAGGTAGGGAGACTTCCGATGTCCAATCTCGTCGTCATTGTCTATCCGTCCTTGGAAAAGGCCGAAGAGGTGCGAAAGCGCCTATTCGAACTGCAAAAGGAATATATCATCAGACTCGGGGATGCGGTCATCGCCACCAAATCCACCGATGGCCAAATCCAGTTGCACCAGGTCGTCAACACAACGGCGTCGGGTGCTGTTTCGGGAAGCTTCTGGGGTTTGCTGATCGGGGTGCTTTTCCTCAATCCGCTTCTCGGAGCGGCTTTGGGCGCGGCGGGCGGCGCGCTGGGCGGCGCGCTGACAGACTTCGGCATCAATGACCCGTTCATGAAGCAACTCGCGGAAAGCATCCATCCCGGTGAATCTGCCTTGTTTGTGCTAATCAAGGAAATGACGGCGGATAAGGTGATCGAGCAGATCAAGCACTATGGCGGCGTCGTGTTGCAGACGTCCCTCGATGACGCCAAGGAACAGGCGCTTCGCCACGCTCTCGCGGGCCACGTGGAGTCCGACGCGGCCGTGCCTGCGGCTGGCGCCTCGTCCTGACCGAGCCCGAGCGTCGAGACATCAAGGCGGCGGCGTTGCCGCCTTGATTGGCGCTTCGGCCGCGCTGGCGGGTATGCCCTCTTCTATTCTCTCGATCATGTAAGGGAAGAAGGGGTTCGAGGACATGCGAAGCAAGGCATCCAGGCTGACGATAAGCGTGCCTCGCTCCCCACGCGGGGCAACGGCGCCGAGGTTGACGCCGAAGTTCTCGGCCGGATCTGGCTGCATTCCATAAAGCGAATCGCTGATTGGAAACGGCAGGGCAACATGCGAGAGAGAGTAGACGCCGGGCGGAAAGGATAGCCCCAAGGCGCGCGATTGTTCCGTGACGGCGCCGGCCTCGGTCACCCGCTCGACGACCTCGCTGCTGTCTGGGTTTGCATTGGCGATGATCGCCGTTCTGAACAGCCGTGGCGGCGCTGGCAGAAGACGCGTCAACGCGGTGTCCGAGGCGGTCCGTAAAAGTTGGCCGAATTTGGCGTACCGGTTCAGGTCGAACAGCACGAGCTCGCTGCCATTCGATGGCAGCTGGGTATACAGGGCCGTAACGATTGCGCGCGTGCTGACGGTAAAGTCGATGACGGATTGGAAAGTCAGCAGCGGTGCCAGGCGATCCAAGCGTTTTTCCCGAGCAAGGCGTGTGATCTGCTGCTGCAGCGCGTCGGTCAGGAGATAGGATTGGCGCGCGCCATTCACCGGAAACGAATTATATTTGAACGGATTGAATTCCGGCATCACGCTGAGCCAAGCAGCATTCGCAAAGGCGGGCAATATCGCCGGTAAGCCAGCCAATCCGGCGAAGCGCGCAAATCGCGTGATTCCGATCATCGGCGAGATGAGCACGAGCCGGTCAGGCCGCGCCAGCTTTTGATCCTCAAGGGCATCTAGCGCATATTTCAACGCGAGGGCGCCGCCGTTGGAGAAGCCGATGATGTGCAATGGGAGCGATGGGCCGATGCGCCGTCGCGCCTCTCTGACAGAGAGCCGCGTCGCCGCCATCCAGTCTTGCCACGCGACGCCGGTCAAAGCGCCCGGAACGGTGCCGTGCGCGGGCAACCGGATTGCGATCGAGACATAGCCATGTTCGCGATAGCGCCGGGCGATATGGCGTAAACTATAAGGAGAATCCGTCAGCCCATGCAAAAACACCACGGCTCCGGCTGGCGGTCCATCGGGTT
>JBOHJT010000343.1:0-2868 GCA_050728715.1 Methylocella sp. | reverse complement strand
TGAACTTCCGGCCTTTAGTCATTCAGAACTCCTTTCGCGCCCTTTTGCATCAGACGAATCGCTGGCTCGCCATCCCTGCCATGATGAAGCGTGATCGCGGTCTCTCGCGCCCTTAAAGATCCATGCCCTTCATGTCAAAATGTAGCCGCGCTGCCTAGCATGTCCACCACGAGGGCGCGGATAGAAGACTGTTTATCGGATTATAAGGTCGCAACCAGTTATCCGTATTAGCCCTGCGCAACGGCAGCTCTTGGCGCGGAGCGGTCGTTGTGGCAACGGCAGCTTGGCGCCGAAAGACGGTGGCAAGTGGAAATTCAACCTGACCCGCTACTGATTTTTTGCGCAGCTCGCGTCGCGGTCACGGCTCCAGGACAGAATCCCAATAAAGATAATCCATCCAGCTTTCGTGCAGATAATTGGGCGGAAACCGGCGGCCGTTCTGGTGCAGATCGTTGACTGTTGGCTGATAGGGCATCCGCGCCGGCCACATGCGCGCCTCGCCGGGACGCAGATCGCCCTTGCGCAGATTGCAGTTGGAGCAGGCGGCGACGACATTTTTCCAGGTCGTGGTGCCGCCCTTCGAGCGGGGGACGAGATGGTCGAAGGTCAGATCCTCGCGGGACCCGCAATACTGGCAACTAAAACGGTCGCGGAGAAAGACATTGAAACGGGTGAAGGCAGGATGGCGGGAGGGTCTTACATAGTTCCTGAGCGAAACCACCGAGGGGAGCCGCATCTCGAAGCTCGGACTTCGGACCGTTTTGTCGTAATTGGAAACGATATTCACCCGGTCGAGGAACACCGCCTTGATCGAATCCTGCCACGCCCAAAGCGAGAGAGGGTAGTAGCTCAATGGCCGGAAGTCGGCATTGAGCACGAGCGCCGGACAGGCCTCGGGGGATACCCTGGGTTGGGAATGAACCGTCACGTCGGGTCCTCGCCTAGCGCGTCGCCGCCGAGCGCCAACGCCGCAGCCTCATGATTATATCCGCCTCGAAGCCAAGGCTAGCCCCTTGCGTTACATTTTACAGGCTCGATGACATCTTTGTGAAGCGCGTCTCGAAACAGCGGTCCGCGCGGCAACGGATTATCGCGTCGGAATCGGCGTGCCGCTGCGATAATCGTAAAACCCGCGCTGGGTTTTGCGCCCGAGCCAACCCGCTTCGACATATTTCACGAGCAAGGGACAGGGACGATATTTCGGATCGGCCATGCCCTCATGCAGGAGCTGCATGACGGACAACACAGTGTCGAGCCCGATGAAATCGGCGAGCTGCAAGGGTCCCATTGGATGGTTCGCGCCGAGCCGCATCGCGGTGTCGATCGATTCGACCGAGCCCACGCCCTCGTAGAGCGTATAGATCGCTTCGTTGATCATGGGCAGCAGAATGCGATTGACAATGAAGGCGGGAAAGTCCTCGGACACGGTAAAGGTCTTGCCGAGCCGGGCGATCAGCTCCTTGGCCGCATCGAACGTCGCGTTTTCGGTCACGATGCCACGGATCAATTCGACGAGCTGCATGCGCGGGACCGGATTCATGAAATGAATTCCGATGAACCGTTCCGGCCGGTCGGTGATCGAGGCAAGCCTCGTGATCGAAATCGACGACGTATTCGTTGCCAACATTGCCGTTGGCTTCAACGAAGGGCAAAGCTTGGAAAAAATCTTGCGTTTGACCTCCTCGTTCTCGGTGGCTGCCTCGATGACGAGGTCGCTGTCGGCGAAGGCGTCAAAGCCGGGCGCGGGCTTGATCCGGCTCAATGCCGCGTCGCGCGCCGGCGGATCGACTTGGCGTCGCTCAACCTGGCGCGCGAGGTTGCCAGCGATCGTGGCGAGCCCGGCGTTGATGCGGGCTTCCGAGATATCGTTGAGAGCGACTTCGATGCCGGCGAGCGCGCAGACCTGGGCGATCCCCGTGCCCATTTGGCCGGCTCCGATCACCCCGATTTTGTTTATGTCCATTTTATTCGCCCACAACGGAACTCAAGCAGGAAGACTCTGGCCATATGGATTCCACCGATTTCTAAACCGAAGGCGAAACTAAATCCACTAAACCGGGCAAGCTCCAGCGCACGAATGGGCCAAGACGGAATCCAGTTTCGCGAAAGGTTCGCGTTAAGTACGCGCGTTATAGCAAAAGCCCAGAGCTGTCTCGCCTGTCAATGCAGCGGCTCTGGAGCGCTTGCCCTACACGTGGAATTGCGTGATCGAAAAGGAATCGCTCAAATTCAAGGAGCTGGAGCTTGTCCTTATCGAAAAAGTCGATCGACTTTTCCGGGACATGCTCTAACGGCCGAGCTTGGCAAGCTCCTCGTTCAGCGCCGGCAGGATTTCGAAGAGATCGCCGACGAGCCCGTAATCCGCGATCTGGAAGATCGGCGCCTCCTCGTCCTTGTTGATGGCGACGATGACCTTCGAATCCTTCATTCCGGCGAGGTGCTGGATGGCGCCGGAGATGCCGACGGCGATATAGAGATCGGGCGCGACGGCCTTGCCGGTCTGGCCGACCTGCCAATCGTTTGGCGCGTAACCCGCGTCGACGGCGGCTCGCGACGCGCCCATCGCCGCCCCGAGCTTGTCCGCGATGGGCTCGATCAGGGTCTTGAAATTGTCCGCGTTTCGCATGCCGCGGCCGCCGGATATGACGACCCTAGCCGAGGTAAGCTCGGGGCGCTCGGATTTGGCGAGCGTCTCATCCTTAAAATGCGAAACCTCGGGCGCGGGGGCGGCGGCGATCTTTTCGACTGGAGCGGAGCCGCCTCCGCCGGCTGGCTGAAACGCCGCCGTCCGGACCGTGATGACTTTCTTAACGTCCGTTGACTGGACTGTCTCTATCGCGTTTCCGGCATAGATCGGACGTTCGAACG
>JBOHJT010000342.1:0-2887 GCA_050728715.1 Methylocella sp. | reverse complement strand
CTATCTCGGTTCCTGTGTCTCGTGCCATGGCATCGACGGCAAAGGACAGACGCCCTTTATGCCCCCGCTCGCCGGCAATCCGGTCGTTCTCGACAACGACCCCTCTTCGCTCATCAATCTCGTCTTGAACGGCGCGGAGCCGCTCATCGTCAAAGGCACGCCCGATTCCTACCGCATGCCGCAATACCGCGTTCAGCTCACCGATGACGAGATCGCCAGCGTCTTGAGCTTCGTGCGCAGCGCCTGGGGCAATGGCGCGAGCCCGGTGACGAGCGATCGCGTGAAGACGTTGCGCCCGGTCACCGACCCGAGCAGCGACCGGGTCATTATCCTGAAGATGCGCTGAACACGGCGGGCGCCGCGAGAAGCCCGTCGCTGATATCGAGATCGCCACCCCATTCGGCCTGCGCGGGGCAACGACTCGCCGGTGCTGCGCCGCTTCATCGACGTCGCGAAGGAAATCAGCAAGCGCAAGCAAGGCCCGATCGGTGAGGGGGCGACAAGCCATGGCCGAATTCGACGTTCATCTCGTCGGCGGGGTTCCGCTCGCCAATGCCGAGGAAGTCTTCGCCACCGCCAGCCGGATTCTGGGGCCGGTGCTGCCGCGGATTCCCGACGGCGAGGTCGGGCGGCCATGGATGGCATGGTTCGCGCCGATTATCACCGAGAACGAGCAGCTCGAGCGGACCGATGAGGAGTTTCGCCCGCACCCGCAAGGCCAAGCGAGCTTCCGCTATCGGCTTCGCCGCGGCGTCGCACCGGAAGACGTCACCTTCACCGGGTTGCGGCACGCGGCCGTGGCGATCGAAAGCTATGGGATTTTCAAGCGGCTGAAGGAGAACGGCGTGATCGCGCGGGAGGCACGGTTGCAATGCACGCTGACGCATCCCATCCCCGTCATCCGGCGCTATTTTCCCGAGGATTTGCAAAACGCGATCGAGCCCGCTTTCGAGCGCGCGCTGCTCGGCGAGGTAAAGACGATCGTCGCGGCGATCCCGCCGGCCGAGCTCGCGGTCCAGTGGGATTGCGCCTCGGCGGTCTTCGCGACGCTCGAGCTCGGCGAACCCGCGCGCTTCGGCCGTACGCGCGAGGAGATGTATGACCCGCTCGCCGAGCGCATCGCCCGGTTTGGCCGTGCGATCCCGCCCGGCATCGAGCTGCTGTTTCACTTTTGCTACGGCAATTCAAACGGGCGCCACTCAGTCGAGCCATCGAGCACGCGCGACGCCGTCATCATGGCCAATCGCGTCGCCGCCAAGCTCGGCCCCGGCCGGTCGATTGATCTCATCCACCTGCCCGTGCCCATCGCCCGCGACGATGAGGATTATTTCAAGCCCTTGGCGGGGCTCGCCGTCCCGCGAACGACGCGCATCGCGCTCGGGCTCGTTCATATGAAGGACGGCGTCGCAGGAGCGAGACGGCGGATTGCCGCCGCCCGGACATATCTCGATGCGTTCGCGATCGGCACCGAATGCGGACTGAGCCATGTTCCAAAGGATCGGGTGATCGACACGCTCCGCCTCCATGCGGAGATCGCCGGCGTCGCCTGAGTCGCGAGGCCGGCTAGTCGCCCGATTCATTCAGATTGCAGGGTATAGGTGCCTGAGTTTGCTCCGGGCGTTTGGGGTTGTGAAGTGCCAGTTGGCGGTGGCGTGATTAGTATTGCGGTCGCGCACCCAAGCATCGACCTCGTCGGTGAGTGTCTGCTTGTCAGGGATGCGCCGGTCGAGGCACTGGGACGATAGAACGCCGAGTTCGGATTCCGCCAGGTCGAGCCAACTGCCGTGCTTTGGCGTGAAGTGCCATTCGAAGCGCTCGACCAGCTGCCTGGCTTCGGCGGCCGGAAAGGCCTCGTAGAGCGAGGCCTTGCAGTGGATGTTGAGATTGTCCTGGACCAGAACGATGGTTCTGGCATCTGCGAAGTGGATATCGGCCAGGTCCTTCAGGACGTGAGCGTAGTCCACGGCGGTGCGGCGGTCGGTGACTTTGACGTGGCGCCAGCCTTCGAGCGGAGCGAACATCATGAACAGATTGGCGGTGCCGTTGCGTTCGTACTCGTAGTCGCAACGCGCCGGGCGCCCCGGTTTCATCGCGATCGGCACGCGCGTCTCGGCGATCAGTTGCTTTGAGGTTTCGTCCAGGCAGACCAGCGGGCAATCCGGATCGCGTGGCCGCGTATAGACGGCCAACACGTCTTCCATGGCGGCTACGAACGCGCTGTTGGCCGTCGGCGGGATGACCCAGCACTGCCGGCGATGGGGCTTGAGAACGTTTTTTTTAGCACCCGGCCGATCGTGCTGTCGCTGGCGCGATCGACGATTTCGAGCTCCACGACTTTGTTCTCCAGCAAACGCAGGGTCCAGCGCGCGCGGCCCTGGGGCGGCTTGGAACACGCCAACGCAATCAATTTGGCTTCCTTCTCGCCGTCAAAAATCCGGGGAACCGCCGGCGTCGCGCGCTGCTTGCGGCTCAAGACGGCCTCGAGACCTTCTTCCACCAACTGCTGGCGCACCCGGTAAACCATGGATGGACTGGTATCCAAGGCCCGTATGATCCGGCTGTCGCTCCAGCCCGCGCGGCCTTCCGAGACATCGGCCTTCAACAATATCCGCGCTTTCAGGAGCCGCCGCGCCGGGCTTTTTCCCTTCCGGATGAGCGTCTCAAGCTGCTCGCGTTCCGCGCCGCTCAACCTCACAACGTACTTCTTTACTGCATTCTCTTTCGTCGACATGATCACCCCCGGCGCAGCTGGTTGCCGGACAAGCGAATCACAAAATCAAAACCAATTCAAATGGATTGAAGCGAGCGACTAGCCTCGCGCAAGCAAATCCCGCACCCAGCGCGCGGTCGCAATGAGCCCCGCATCCTCATCGAGGAAGCCCAAGAG
>JBOHJT010000341.1:0-2917 GCA_050728715.1 Methylocella sp. | reverse complement strand
CGCGCAAATCAATCGAATAGGGTCTTGCCATTTTCCACCGGCCTCCGACTCAAACACCATCCTTGAATCAGAAACCTGGCAATCTGGGAATCCCCCACTGATTCAGACAAAACTCATCTCGCTCTAGAGCGCATACCGATCAGAGGGAATCATCTGATCGAAAAGGAATCGCTCAGTTTCAAAGAGTTGGAGCACGCCGGAGTCGAAAAAGCCGGTCAACTGTTTCGGAACATACTCCGAGAGACTTTATCTTTTTGAAAAGTACGTCATTCTGAATTTTGATATTATCGTTTATCTGTCGCTTTACAATTTTGAGTTGAGCAAGAGAGGCCACCGACTGAAGGGTCTCGCTTGACCGACCTCGGAGCTTGCCGAAACGCTCCCAAAAGTGCCCGGACCGCCCGCGCGAAAAAATCGCCGCCGGTAAGAAAGATCGCCGCCATACCGGCGAAGCTCCCCTTGTGCCCACCCGCGCGATCCCCGCTCCCTACGGGGTCAATCGCGCTAAAAAAAAGTCGGCGCCAAATTTTCCGCGCGGGCTTGAAGCTCGACCGGCAGCCCCGCCGCCTCGCCTTAAAATTTATTCCAATTCGTCCGTCGTGCCCTTGGCCCGCTTATTGGGCGTGTCCTCGCGCGCCTTTAACGCGGCGCCGAGAATGTCGCCAAGCGAAGCACCGGAATCGGCCGAGCCATATTGGGCGATCGCTTGTTTCTCCTCGGCGACTTCAAGCGCCTTGATCGAGACGGAAACCTTGCGGGCGCGGCGGTCGAACACGGTGACCCGCGCATCGACCTTCTCGCCGACGGCGAAGCGCTCCGCCCTTTGAGCGGCCCGGTCCCTCGCGAGCTCGGTGCGTTTGATGAAGGCAGTGAAATCGGTGCCGGCGATCTTCACGTCGAGGCCGCCATCCTTCACCGCGAGCACCTCGCAAGTGACGACCGAGCCCTTCTTGATGCCGGCGGCGTCCGCTTCGCCTGGCGTGGCGCCGGCCTCGCCTTGCGGCTTCAACGCGAAGGGATCGGGGCCGAGCTGCTTGATGCCGAGCGAGATGCGCTCTTTTTCGATGTCGACATCGAGCACTTTGACCTTGACAGTATCGCCCTTCTTGAATTCCTCGATGATTTGTTCGCCGGGCTTGTTCCAATCGAGATCGGAGAGATGGACCATGCCGTCGACATCCCCGTCGAGGCCAATGAAAAGACCGAATTCGGTCTTGTTCTTGACCTCGCCCTCTGCTTCGGAGCCCGGTGGATATTTCGCGGCAAAAGCTTGCCAAGGATTGACGAGCGTCTGCTTGAGGCCAAGCGAGATCCGGCGCTTGACCGGATCGACTTCGAGAACCTGAACCTCGACCTCCTGGCTCGTCGCGACGATCTTGCCCGGATGCACGTTCTTCTTGGTCCAGGACATCTCCGACACATGGATCAGGCCTTCGATCCCCGGTTCGAGCTCGACGAAGGCGCCATAGTCGGTGATGTTCGTCACCCGGCCCTGGAATCGCGCGGTGGCCGGATATTTCGCCTCGATGCCAAGCCACGGGTCCTCGAGCAATTGCTTCATGCCGAGCGAGATGCGGTGGGTCTCGTGATTGACCTTGATGATTTTCACACGCACCGTCTGGCCGATCGCCAAAACCTCGGTCGGATGATTGACTCGCCGCCAGGCGACATCCGTCACGTGGAGGAGCCCGTCGATTCCGCCGAGATCGACGAATGCGCCGTAATCGGTGATGTTCTTCACCACGCCGTCGATCACCTGTCCTTCCGCGAGGTTGGCGACGATCTCATTGCGTTGCTCGGCGCGGGATTCCTCGAGCACGGTGCGCCGCGAGACGACGATATTGCCCCGGCGGCGGTCCATTTTCAGGATTTGGAAAGGCTGCGGCGTCTGCATTAAAGGCGTCACGTCGCGGATCGGGCGGATATCGACTTGGCTGCGCGGCAGGAACGCGACGGCACCATCGAGATCGACGGTGAAGCCGCCTTTCACCTGGTTGAAGATGATGCCTTCGACCTTTTCTTGTTTCTCGAAAGCCTTTTCGAGCTTGACCCAGCTTTCCTCGCGCCGCGCCTTGTCGCGCGAGATGACCGCCTCGCCGAGCGCGTTCTCGATCCGCTCAAGATAAACCTCGACCTCGTCGCCGACGGTGAGCTTGCCTTCGCGCCCGGGCCCTTGAAATTCCTTGAGGGCAACACGGCCTTCGGTCTTCAGACCGAGATCGATGACGGCGACGTCTTTTTCGATCGCGACGACAAGCCCCTTGACGACGGAGCCTTCAAAGGCCTCGTTCTGGCCATAGCTCTCATCAAGCAGCGCCGCGAAATCCTCGCGCGACGGCGCGTAGGTGTCTGTGGATACCATTCGTTCTCCTGCTTGCCCGAATGCCGACGGCGCCGGGGTTTTGGGTTGGTTGTGCTCCGTTCCGCCGCGTTCATCCGCACTGCGGCGAACCCCGCGAAGGCGGCCCGGCGCGGGGACGGCGGAAAGTAGCAAGGCTAAGGGCTGCTATGTAGCAACACGGAGGCTGGGCGGCAAGGGGCGGCGCCGGACCCGGCAGGGCGAATTTTTCTCCGGGGCCGATCGTCAGGTTGGATTTCGTGAGCGCCAGGACGCCAGAGGTTTGGCACCACGCTCACTCCTCGCTCCGTTGATTGGCAAGACCCACTTCCCGCAGATCGAGCTCCCGCTCGATTTGACGCCGCGCCTCGTCCTTTAGCATGCCGCTGCGATAGAGCTCATTAATGTGCTGCCGCTCGGCGGCGATCAGCAAGAGCTCGATCTCGTCATGCAGCTCGGTGAGCTTTCTGTGGCCGTCATTCCTGTCGCTTCCTTGCTCGATGTGCTTGAGCCGGTCGCGGTGACGCGCGCGGAGCGGCCGAACGATGTCTTCAGAGAGATTGCGTTCCGACGTAAGCT
>JBOHJT010000340.1:0-2968 GCA_050728715.1 Methylocella sp. | reverse complement strand
ATCTGCATCACGTCGAGGAGTGCCGCGACCCTCGGCATGACGTTCTTGCCGGTCGAGGTCGCGGCGGCCAGGATCGCCGAATAATTGGCCGCCAACTGGACCAGAAGCGCCGCCAGCGGTTCGGCCAATTGATGCGCATAAACCGGATCGTCCGCGACCAACACTTTTTCCAGGCCGTCCAGGCTAGCGGCGGCCCGCGCCGCGGCTTCCACCCGCTCTCCGGCGACGACGACATGAACGGGCTCGTTAAGCGCCTTGGCGGCCGTCAGCGCCTTGGCGGTCGCCTCGTTGAGCTTGCCGTTCGACACCTCGGCGAGAAGCAGCACCGCCATCAGATCACCCCGGCTTCGTCCTTGAGTTTTGCGACAAGTTCGGCGGCGGATTCGAGTTTGATCCCAGCCTTGCGGGTGGGCGGCGCAACGGTCTTCAAAATCTTGAGGCGCGGCGCGATATCGACGCCAAAATCGGCGGGCGTCTTCGCCTCGATCGTCTTCTTCTTGGCTTTCATGATGTTTGGCAGCGATGCGTAACGTGGTTCGTTGAGGCGGAGATCGGTTGTGACGACGGCGGGGAGTTTGAGGCTGACGGTTTGCAATCCGCCGTCGACCTCGCGGGTAACGTCCACGTGTCCTTCGCCAACCGCCACTTTCGAGGCAAACGTGCCCTGGCCCCAGCCCAAGAGCGCGGCCAGCATCTGTCCGGTCTGGTTGCAATCGTCGTCGATCGCCTGCTTGCCAAGGATAATGAGCGACGGCTCCTCAGTGAGCGCGACCGCTTGCAAGAGCTTGGCGACGGCGAGCGGCTCGACAGGCTGCTCCACCTTGATGAGAATGCCCCGATCCGCGCCCATCGAGAGCCCCCTCCTGATCGTCTCGGCGGCCTGCGCTGGCCCGATCGACACCACGATCACTTCGGCCGCGTTGCCGGACTCTTTTAGGCGCAATGCTTCCTCGATGGCGATTTCGTCGAAAGGGTTCATCGACATTTGGACGTTGGCGAGATCGACGCCGGAACCGTCGGGTTTCACCCTGATCTTGACATTGAAATCGGCCGCTCGTTTCACGGGCACGAGAATTTTCATCGGCAAAACTCTAACCGGCGGGCAGACCTGGCGCGCCGCGGTCAGGTACAGGCCCCACGCCCGGAAGTCAACGCAATCGGCCCCGGCCATCCAGATGAAGATGACCGATCGAGGGGACCAATCGTACCAAAATGTTTCACGTGAAACAATTTGGTACGATTGGAGCCAAAAATCTTACAACCCAAAAACAACGTTCGCCCTGCATTGCGTATGATCGAGCGAAAAAATTGTCTTTTGCGGCAGGCGGCCCAATGGGCTAGAACTACGCTTTGCGGGGCATTTGTTAGAAAACTGTGATTGCATGGCGCGGTCTTGGCGGTGGGTGCCATGGCGGACGAGACAAATCTCATCGCGGCGGTCTACGACGCCATTATCGACCCTTCCCGCTGGGACGAGGTCGTCAAGCGCATCGTCGAAGATACAAAATCCTTCAGCGGCAATCTGGTGCTTCAACAGCCAGGCTCGGGCAGGTTGACCGCACTTTATAATGTCGATCCCGTGATTGCCGAGTCATACGCCCAAACGCATCACAAGCACGATCCCCTCAGGACGCCGCAATGGAGCATCGCTCCGGGCGAGGTGCGGCATTGCTCTTACACCGAAACCGATCGTTTCAAAGCTTCGGCCTATTACGATGAATTTGTCCGCCCGCAGGGCTGGGTCAATCTCGTCGCCACCGGGCTGATGCGCACACCGGACGCCTTCGCCCTTTTGGCGCTCACCAGATCGCCCGGCGCGGCTTTTGTGGAACCGGCGGAATGGCACCTCCTCGAATCGCTGGCGCCGCATTTGCAGCGCGCGGCCGCGGTTCATGCCCTGCTTGCCCGGGCGCGCGCCACGGCGAATTCGCTCGTTGCGGCCGCCGGTTTCGCCGTCTTTCTCCTGACCGGAACTTGCCGGGTCCTCTTTGCCAACCCCAAGGCCGAGGACCTCGTGCGGCATCAAATGGGCTTGCGCTATGAACGCGGGCAGCTTGCGGCCGCAACCCCTGCCCTCACCCATCGCCTGCGGGCGCTGGCGCGCGCCGGGTCATGGCCAAAGCTTGGCGAAGGTGACATGGGGGGCACAATTGAGCTTTGTTGCGGCGAAAACCGCCCGCCGCTTCTCGCCTATGTCATCCCGCTCGCCGCCCGCGCGGCAGCGGTTTTTGATATCGACCGGCCGGCTGCGGCGGTTTTCGTAATCGATCCCGCCGCCGGCCTAAGCGCCCAGTTTGAGCGTTTTGCCGCAAGATTCGCGCTGACCATTGCCGAGACACGGGTTCTTACGGAAATCGTCGGCGGCAATGGGCTTCTCGCCGCCGCCGCAAAACTCAAAATCACCGAGGCGACGGCACGCAGCCATTTAAACCGCATTCTGGCGAAGACCGGAACCACGCGCCAGACGGAGCTGATCCGCCGGTTTTTCGAGAATCCCGTCCCCGGCGTGCTCGTTGCTTAAATTTTCAGCAAAAATAAACGCGTTTTTTTTCGGGCCTCAAAGGAACCTTTGATGACAGGGCCGCGAAGGCGTGGGATGAAAGTCGGTTCTCGAGTCACTTAAGGCGCGGAAGAGGAGGACGTCATGATTCGCGTTTTGTTTGGTGCTCTGATCGCGGCATTTCTCCTAATAACGAATAGCAATGCTGCTCCGTTTTTGCTTCCGGAAAGAACGTTGCCGACTTGCGGCGGGGGGAAGATTGAGCATGTCGTCGCCACTGTCACGGAAGGCGACAAAAGTCTCATATTCGTGAAGGCGGCCGCGGGCGCAAGTGTCGAGAGCGATCAGAGGATTGTTCCGATAGCGGAACTGCAAAATAGAAGTCTCGTCGATGACCAAATCCGCGCGGGCACCCATACCATAATCGCAAAGGCAGCGCCATGTGCCGGGACCAAAAATTGTTCCAGC
>JBOHJT010000339.1:0-2997 GCA_050728715.1 Methylocella sp. | reverse complement strand
GTCCATCTGATAGGTGCGCTTGTCGCCGATCAGCGTCGCATTGGTGCCGACGGCATCGCGAAAGGGCCCATAAAAGGCCGAGGCATATTTGGCGGCGTAGGATAAAATCTGCACGTCCTCGAAATTCTCCGCGTCGAGCCCGGCGCGAATCGCGCCGACGCGCCCATCCATCATGTCGGAAGGCGCGATGACATCGGCGCCCGCGCGCGCCTGGTTTAGCGCCTGTTCGACGAGAACGAAAACCGTCTCGTCGTTTAAAATCCGCTCGCCGCGCAAAATCCCATCATGGCCATGGCTGGTGTAGGGATCGAGCGCGACATCGGTTATGAGGCCGAGGTTCGGCACTTCGCGTTTGATCGCGCGGCAAGCACGGCAGACGAGATTCTTGGGATTGAGCGCCTCGCTCGCCTGCTCATTGCGCAGGCTGGGCTCGGTAAAGGGAAACAGCGCGAGCGCCAGAATGCCGAGTTTCGCGGCGTGGGCGGCCGCGCGCGTGGCCTCGTCGATCGAGAGGCGCTCGACGCCCGCCATCGACGCGACTGGTGCCCGCGCGGATTCGCCTTCGCAAAGAAAAACCGGCCAGATGAGATCGTCCACGTTCAGCGTGTTTTCGCGGACGAGCCTGCGTGTCCATTCCGCCTTGCGGTTGCGCCGCAAACGCTGGGCAAGATCGAGTTTTTTCGTGGCGGCGGCGGGGGCGCCTTGCTCCGGCGCCGGTTTGCGTGTTGGGTTTTGCGGTAGAGGCGAGACCATGAAAAGTTCCGGTTTGAGGGTTATGCTTCCTAGCACGGGCCGGGAGCGAACTTTCAAGCCTCGCGGAGCCGGTTCGTGACGTTTCCAGCCTGCCGCCTCATGGCATCTCCGCCGGAGGCGACAATATGTCCCGCGCCTTGGCGATCGTTGCCGGGGCATGCCCGGTGTTGGTCGCGAAGGCGAGCAGCAGCCTCTCGTCGTTGGCGAGATGATCGAGGATCGCGGCCAAAAATCCAGGCTCTCCGGCCGCCGCCCGCAGATTATCCCGGCCAAGGCCGGACAGAGCCAAGAAACGGTCGAGCCGCGGCGGATTTCCGGCGAGAAAGGTTAAAACCTCGATCGCCATGGATTCGGCGGCGATTTTGGTGAGTTGTGGCGGTTTAGCCGGCGAGGGCGTAAAATGGAAGTTTTGCATAGTACCGATTTCCCTTTCGTCAATGTCTATCCCTTATACCGGTTTCCCTTTCGTCACGTTCGATCCGTTATTGACGAGTGCGGCTGAACTTTCCGGGCGTGGATCGTCCGCTGCCCCGAGCCTGGTATTTCCGATGCAAAAGTGCATTCTAATCGTGGAAGACAATGAGTTGAACATGAAGTTGTTCAACGATCTTCTGGAGGCGCATGGCTATAAGACCGTGCAGACCCGCAGCGGCGTCGAAGCGGTGGAACTCGCGCGCCGGCACAAACCCGATCTCATCTTGATGGATATTCAACTGCCCGAGGTCTCCGGACTTCAGGTCACGCAATGCATCAAGGACGCCGAAGATCTGCGCCATATTCCGGTGGTCGCCATTACCGCTTTCGCCATGAAGGGCGACGAGGAAAAAATCAGGCAGGGCGGATGCGAGGCCTATTTGTCGAAACCGATCTCCATCGGGAAGTTCCTCGAAACCGTGCGCGATTATCTCCATGAAGATTAGTCGCGAGATTGATTTGCCGGGGACCCCAGCGTGCCAAGACAATAACACCCATGGCATGACCGCCCGGGTGCTGGATGCCGACGATCCGCTTCCGAATATCAAGCTGCTCGAAGCGCGGCTGAGCGCCGAATATTTCGAGGTTTTGACCGCTACGAACGGCGTCGATGCCTTGAAAATCTGCCCAACGGCGATTGCGACATTGTTCTTCTCGATGAGATGATGCCGGGAATGGACGGCTTGGAAGTCTGCCGCCGTTTGAAGGGAGACAAGGCAACGGCGCATATTCCCGTCGTGCTGGTGGCGGCGCTCGATCAACCCTCCGACCGGATGCGCGGGCTCGTTGCCGGCGCCGATGATTTTCTCTCCAAGCCGATCGACGAGATGGCGCTCCTCGCGCGGGTCCATTCGCTCGCAAGGCTGTGGCTCGTCCTCGACGAATTGCGGAGCCGCGCCCTGCAGCCGTCAAAGCTCGGGATTGGCGATCCGTTCACCAGCGCGACGGCGGACAACGGGACACCCCGGGGACACCCCCCAAATCCCCCTGCTGGCGGGAACTCGACGCTCCGGCGAGCGCGGCCACCTTAAAAACGATATCCGGCGATTTTGAAAGGCCGCGTTACTCCGGATTCACTGGCGGTTTCACGATGTTCGTCAGCTGCCTGGCATAGTCGCGCAACCGGACCGCTACTTTCTGCAGGTGCTCCCGATTGGCACGGCCATCCTTCGCGCTATTTTCCATTCCATTGGCCAAGAATTCGGCCCAGTCTACTACCTTGGCCGGATCGACAAGATGACGCTCAACGAGTGCACCTATGAGTGCCAGGTTCTGAAACAGCGCAGTGGTATTTGCCACCGCTACTTCCTTTACGAGTTCGTCGTACTTGGCCATTGTAGGATAATTACCGGAAATTAACAATCGCGCGCGGCGGCGAGGCCGGCGGGTGAAGGGCTCCGCTCATCCGCAAGTTTGAATTGGCCGGAGCCGGCGCTTGAGGGCCAGCCAAAGGTCGCGTATTTCCTGGGCCGCGGTGCCTTTCCGATCGACCTCGGTCACGCCCTTGCCGGTGCGCGCGGCTTCGAGAAAGTCGGCCCGCGCGCGGATGTAAGGACGCAAAAGGGCGCCAACGGCTTCAAGCGCGGCGACGCCTTCTTGCACACGGTGGTTGGCCCGCGGGCATTGATTGAGCAGGAAAATAAACTCCTTGCCCATGAGTCTTAGTTTGCGGCCGGTCACCTCGGCCGCCCAAATGTCGAACGTGGCTGGCCTCGCCGGAACAACGCAAAGGTCGGCGGCCTTTATCGCGGCGAGCGATCTTGGCGACTC
>JBOHJT010000338.1:0-3010 GCA_050728715.1 Methylocella sp. | reverse complement strand
GACCAGCTTAGATTAATTGAATTCTAAGCTGTTCTTCGAAGAAATCAGGCCGCTTGGCTGCCCGGCCGCCGGGCGGGCACCAGCCTCCCCCGCGAGCGGCTCCGTTCGTCGACAGAACGGTGAGGACGCCAGCGGATAAGCTTCGTATTTTCGTTGTTGGACGTCAAAGCCATTTGAACTTTGCAGGGAAAAGGGCCCTCAGCAACAACCGTAATGCCCGGACGGCTGGTTCTGGAACATGCGCTCGAAGACGCGAATAGACCACGGAGGGAAGGCGCTGGAACGGCGCCAGAATTTCCTCGGCCCGCGCGAAAAGCTCTGGCGCCACCTCGCAATCCGCCGCCGCGGCATTCTCCGTCACTTGTTCGGGCCGGCTTGCACCGGTGATCGCCGAGGACACCTCTTGCCTGCGCAACACCCAGGCAAGCGCGAATTGTGCCAAACTCAAGTCGGCTTCTCTTTCAACGATGAGCTTCACCTGTTGCACGGCCGTCAACACGGGAGTCCGCAGCCACCGTTTCGGCAGCCACGCGCCACCTGACTCTTGAACGGCCCTGGACCCCGCCGGCGGCGGTGCATCCGGCGTGTATTTGCCGGTCAGCACGCCCTGGGCGAGCGGCGACCACACGATCTGGCCGATGCCGAGCTCGGCGCAACGAGGAAAAATCCTCTCTTGTGGAAACGGCCAAAGCATCGAATATTGCGGCTGACTCGACACGAAACGCGCGACGCCGGGCAGTTTCGCCGCCGCCTCGATCTTGTCGAGCGGCCACTCGCTAAAACCGATGTAACGCGCCTTGCCCTGACGGACGGCCGCAGTCAAAGCCTCCATCGTTTCGTCGAGCGGAGTTTCGTCGTCATAGCGGTGGCATTGATAGAGATCGATATAGTCTGTCCCGAGCCGCTTCAGGGAAGCGTCGAGCTGCTTGACGATCTGCGCGCGGGAAAGCCCTCGGTCCGTGTCGCTCGTCGCGAAAAAAACCTTGGTCGCCAAGATATATGATCCGCGGTCGACGCCGTGCAGCGCCTCGCCAAGCACGCTCTCCGCAGCGCCGCGGCCATAAACATTCGCGGTGTCGATGAAATTGATCCCAAGGTCGAGCGCCTTACGGACGCAGGCGATCGCCTGGCGCTTTTCGGCGCCGCCCGAAAAAGTCAGCCACGAGCCGAGCGAAATGATCGAAACCCGCAGGTCGCTGGCGCCAAGCTGGCGGTATTTCAAGGCGAAGCTCCCAAGATCAAGCAATTAAGGCGAAGGCAAAGTCCGCGCATGCTACGTCACCGGCCTCGACCGGACACCCGTCCGGCTGCGGGCAAGACGCGCTGTCCGCACGCGATTACGTCATGGTATCGATGCCGCGAGCTTTGTCCCGGCGAGCGTTCATCGCGCGCGCGGCAGCGCCGGATACGCCTAGATGCAAGCCCGCCGCTCAGTCACGCGGCCTTCGCCCGCCAGAATCCCCGGATCGCTTGCAATTGCTCCCGAAGGTCCAGGCAATTTGGACATTGCAAGTGCTCCAAGGCCGCGCGGCAACCAACATCTTACTTGAGATGCTGGGCGAGAAACTTGTTCATCTCGAACATTGTCACTTTGTTCTTGCCGAACACCGCAGCCAACTTTTCATCGGCGAGAATTTCCCGCTTGTTTGCTTCATTCTGTAGCTTGTGCTTCTTGATGTACTCCCACATTTTGCTCACGACCTCGGTACGTGGCAAAGGGTCCGGCCCGACCACGGCCGCGAGTTCCTTCGAAGGCTGCAAAGGCTTGGCGAAGGCACTTGGCACGGGCTTGGCCGTTTCTGCCTCGGGCGCTTTCGAAGTCTTGCCCTTGTCGGGTGCGCCCTTGCCGGGCGTGGCTTTCTTACCTGTGTTCGTCATCCGCTTTGCCTCCATTGATTTTAGCGCGAGCGCATGCCGGCGCGAAACTGCCTCCGGCTCGCATTACTTAAGCGAGCTTGCCACGACGGAACCCCAACCATCGCGCTCCGTCAAGCGGCCCACGCAATCTTTATCGAAGCGGGCTCGCGATTGGTCCGGCCTTGCCGCCAAACCCGCCGGGATTGGGCTTGCCTGAAAAATGCGGCGGGACCGGTTCGAGAACTCCACCAATTTCTGATTCGCCCGGCAACTTAGGCCACTTCTTCGCAGTTTGGCGGATTTTCGGCTGGAATTGGCCGAGACGATCGAAAGTTTTGGGGAAAACTGGTTTTCGTGGGGAAATTGCCTTAGCGTTGATCCACCTCGCGCAAGACCAGAATGCCGCCGTCCGACTAAAACAACCGGCCACCGTCGAATTTGGCGACGACGGGATTGCCGGCGACAGGTGATAGGCCGGGCGGCGGCGGCATAATATCGCGCCTGGCGGATGTGGCCTCGCCAGATAGGCGCGGATTGGAGTCGACAACAAAATCCTACGGTAAATCAGCTATTTACGCCACATCCGCCGACCCGTGGTGCATAATTCTGGCTAGCTAGTCGCCGGACGCGTTCACACGGCTGAGGAGGTCTGAGACCTTGCCCGTGACTGCGATGAAGTCCGTCGGAGGCAAGGCCAGGGCGCCCTCGAAGGGGTAATCGAGAAGCCGGGCGATGACCAGGATACTGACGATGCCCACCGTGAAGCACGCAGCTATGATGACCGCTGTCGTCCTGTATTGGATCTCGGAGAGCGACACGAACAGCGCCAGCATGATTGTGAAGGCGATCAGCACGCACCAAAGCGGGACCGGGATGCCACTACTGGCCTGAAAGATCCGCGTCTCTCGATGCGCATGTGCCTGCGCCAGAAGCGACAAAATCTCGGCCTTCTTGTCTAGCTGATCGGGACTAGTCAGTCGCAGATTAGCCGAATCCTGGAACAGGACCTCGAACCTGTGACTGGTTTCGACGTCCCGCGTGCGGTGCCGGGCCATAATCGGCCATTCGCGGTCGGCGACGGCTTCGAGATAGGCCCGCTCCGCCGCTAGGATGGTGTTGGCCTGCGCGGGCTCCAGCGTCGCCGCTATCATGG
>JBOHJT010000337.1:0-3015 GCA_050728715.1 Methylocella sp. | reverse complement strand
TGTGCGACCGCATGTGCGACCGCATGTGCGACCGCATTCATGGGCCGGACGCATGACCGCAAGCAGCCAAGCCGCGCGCCAAAAATCCTGGCAAGCCGGGGGGCCATCCACACACGGGACGCTGCCGCACATCGGGTTCAAAAATCGTGCGCCCGCTCTCGGGCTCGTCGTCCTTCGTCCCGGCGAAGGGCACGCGCGGAAAGCAAAACCGCCTTGGAGTTAAGGATTGGGACTTCCCCGCCAAAACCAAACCACCGGCGCGGCGTATTTCTCTCCGCCGCGATCAGATGCTTCGCCACGGCAATCATTGTCTCGGGCGCGGCGGCCGAAAGACCTGGAAAGACATTTTCCAACGTCATCGGGCGCTTCGCATAGGCGCGGGCCCGATTCTTGATCAGATCGACGGCGGTGCGAGTTGCTTGCGCGCGAAGCGCGGCTTCGACATTCGCGCGGGCAGGCGGGCGGTTCGGCATTGCCAGGCTCCAGAAAAGGCGGACACCTTTGACAGGTATTTATACCTATATCAAGGTATTATTACCTACTTCCGAAACCTATTTCCGGTGCCACTGACCGGATTTGACGACCCCTTTGATTACAGCGGCCCATTCGATTCGCACGCTGCGGATCGGCGCGGCGTTATGACTCTCGAGATCGAAGGTTCCGCTTGCCGCGCCCCGCTGGATACGTTTTAGATAGCGTTTGCCGTCCGCGGTCCGGACCGCGGCTTCCCAACCGACGATTTCCTCGACATTGGTGCCCTGCCGCCAGCAAATGATCACGTCGCCGGGGTCGTAGCGCGGCCACATGTTGTCGCCCTCGACCTGGAACGCGATCTCATCCGTCGAGACCGGAAACGGAACCTCGATTTCATACAAGCTTTCGGGAGAGATTTGTTCGGCATCCGGCTGGATTTCGGCGCCGGCGCCAATGCGCCCAGCGACGCGCACGAGATTGCCGGAAGCCGGGTCCCCAACGCCCGTAAGCAGCCAGGCCGCGGTTGTTTTCAACACCTTGGCAAGCGCCTCCAGGGTTTCGGTCGTGATCCCGCGCCGGTCATTGTTCTTGACCGCTCGTTTCAAATTGCGAATTGCGTCGGGCCGTTTGGCGGCCAGGGAAGCAGCGTGGGCGGAAAGGCCCAGGGCCTTTAGGCGGCTTTCGATTCGGGCGAGAATTTCATCAAGTTTCATAGCGGTAGAGTAACCGCACGCTGGCGGGAATGCATTCGGTAAATTCACCTTGACATCTACGGTAATACTACCGTATACGAGTCGGGCGGCGCAACGCTTCGGTTGCCCCGCTCGATAAAGCAAGGAGATTTTACAGTGACGGTCGCCACGGAAATTCACAAAGCGCGCTGGACCGCCGAGCGAATCGCCCGCCTGGGGTTCCTTCTTGGCCTTGGCTGGGACGCCAAACGCGTCGCCCATGACCCCATCATCGCCTCGACCCAAAACAATGTGCACAGGCAGGCGCAAAGGTTCGGTCTCGCGTTTCGCGCCGCGTCGGCCGCGATATCGTCGAACCTGCCGCCCGATGCCGTTAGCTATTTCGAGGAGGCCGCTCTCAGGCGTGGCCTCACGCGTGAAGCGATGATTCGCACCTTGCTTCTCGAAGTCGCCGCCGACCCCAACCTCCTCGACAATATCCTCGACGATGGGGTTTGAGCATGGACGAAGAAGCAATGGCCAGCCGCTGCGAGGCGCCGCTCTTCGCCGGGCGCGTGACCCTGCCGCCCTTTTGGGACGCGGACCTCGTCGGCAAAAGGCTTGTGCAAGCCTTCGTCACCCTCGACCGCATGCCGCTTGTGCGGGGACCCCGCAAGCCCGGCGGGCATTGGCCGCGCACGGTCACCGAATGGGCCGATCAACTTGCCCAAGCGGAGCTCGAAGAGAGCGAGCGCCAAACGCGCCAGCAAGCCGCCAATCGCACCGTGATCCGCCCGAGCGCCGCCGAAATCACGCACATGGAAACGGCGTTCGAGTGGCTGAGCGAATTGCGCGTCGAGGATTCCGGCATGGCGCTTGTCACGACCCTTTGGGCGTTGCGCGCCGCGCGCGGAAGATCGATCAAGAAGCTCTGCGCCGAGAAGCAATGGGCGCCGCATACTTTCTTTCGCAAGCGGGCCAAGGCCTTGGCAAGTTTGGCGCACGCCCTCAACGCGCGCGGCGTGCCGGTTTTTTAGGGGAGCGTATGCCGCAAGTGAAACTATCCAAAGTGACGCCCTCTCGCGCGGACGGACAGTCTCGCGCCCAAGGCGAGGGTGGCCGGAAAAGGCATGTTTGCGCGCCTGGAAATGTTCACGGATATCGCGGGCCGCCATTTCCGCCAGCCGGAGGAAGGCCGGGGGTTCGATAATTCGCCCGTGCGCCTATGTGGCGCGCGATAATCTGGCCCAAGAATCTTCTCTGAGGCTATGTCTGCCCAAGCGTAGCTCTTGCGCTTTCCCGCACCACGGCTCGCTTCTTTTGTGCGGCGTGGAAGGCACAGAGAGTTTCGTAAGTCCAAAACCATCCTTCGATCTCTGTTGCGTAGGAAAGGGCCAAGAATGATCGGCGTTCCTTTGGCCATCGGCCGCATTTGGAAACCGTCCAATTCACTAAGTCATCAAACCCTGTCTCGTCAGGACCGGAACAGTATAGAATTCGGCTTTTTCTTCGAGATCTTTTCGTAGCTCCCAAGCTAGAAAACCAGCTGCTTGACCTGGGGGCCGGGCTGCGCCTCTCCGGTGGCCTCACCCATCCATCTTCAACGCCGCGATAAAAGCTTCCTGCGGAATCTCGACCTTGCCGAATTGCCGCATCTTCTTCTTGCCCGCCTTTTGCTTTTCCAACAGCTTGCGCTTGCGGGTGACGTCGCCGCCATAGCATTTCGCGGTCACATCCTTGCGTAGCGCCCTGACCGTCTCCCGCGCGATGATCTTTCCGCCGATCGCCGCCTGGATCGGAATTTGAAACATATGCGGCGGGATGAGTTCCTTGAGCTTTTCAACCATGGCGCGGCCCCGCGCCTCGGCGC
>JBOHJT010000336.1:0-3017 GCA_050728715.1 Methylocella sp. | reverse complement strand
CAAAGACCGAACACATGGCCGCCGCGCCGGCGATGCGCGAAGAGATCGATATCCCAGCCCTCGCGCCGGAAAGCCGCGAGACCGGCGATCGTCGTTTTCGAGCCGGGCAGAATGACGAGCGACGCCTCGGCGGGCAGGGTCTCGCCGCTTTTGATCATGACGACACGGACCTCGCTCTCCAAATGAAAAGGATCGAAATCGTCGAAATTGGCGATGCCAGGCAAAACCGGGACGGCGATAATGATTGGCCCCCCGTCCGGCGGCCTCGGGGTGGAAAGTGCCAGCGAATCCTCCTCGGGCAACCGCGCCGCTTCCGCGCAAAAAGGAATAAGCCCAAGGCCCGGCCAGCCGGTCAAATCCTCGATGCTTCGCATGCCATTCGCAAAAAGGGCCGGATCGCCGCGAAACTTGTTGACGAGAAACCCCACGATCATTTTGGCGTCGGCCGGATCGAGCACGGTCTTGGTGCCAACGATCTGAGCGATGACACCGCCGCGATCGATGTCGCCGGCCAAAACCACAGGAACACTGGCGGCGCGGGCAAAACCCATATTGGCGATATCGTTTTTGCGCAGATTGATTTCCGAAGCACTCCCCGCGCCTTCGACGAGGACTAGATCCGCGTCTTCGCAGAGTGCCGCGAAACTGTCGAGCACGGCTGCCAGAAGTTTTGGTTTCAGGTCTTGGTACTCTCGCGCATAAATTTGGCCGATCACACGGCCGCGCAGAACGATCTGCGCGCCATGCTCGCTTTGCGGCTTCAAGAGGACAGGGTTCATGTCGACGCTTGGCGCTACGCCGCAAGCTCTTGCCTGGGTCGCCTGGGCGCGGCCGATTTCTCCGCCATCCGGTGTCACCGCGGCGTTGTTCGACATGTTCTGCGGCTTGAACGGGCGCACCTTTAGCCCTCGATTACTGTAGGCGCGGCAAAGTCCAGCGACAATCAGCGACTTGCCAACGCCGGAGCCGGTGCCTTGCAACATCAAGGTATTGGCCCGCCGCGCCATGCTCAGAACTCGATTCCTTCCTGTGCCTTCACACCGGCCGCGAAGTGATGCTTCACAAGGCTCATCTCGGTCACGAGATCGGCGGCTTCCAGCATTTCGGGCTTCGCATTGCGGCCGGTGACAACAATATGGAGATCCGGCCTGCGGGCTCGCAGCGTGGCGACGACGTCTCCCAAGGAAAGATAATCGTAGCGCAAGGCGATATTCAATTCGTCGAGGACGAGAAGTTTTAGCTTGGGATCGGTCATGAGCTCGCGGGCTTTGGCCCAAGCTTCCGCCGCCGCCGACATGTCTCGCGCGCGGTCCTGCGTCTCCCAGGTAAAGCCCTCGCCCATCGTGTGCCAAGCGAGCAGATCTTCGAAGCGGACGAGCGCCCGGCGCTCCCCGGTGTCCCAGGCGCCCTTGATGAATTGCACGACGCCGCAAGGCCAATCATGGCCGAGCGCGCGCAGCAAAAGCCCGAAAGCCGCCGTCGATTTGCCCTTGCCCTTTCCGGTATGGACGATGAGGAGGCCCTTTTGGGTTATCGTCTTGGCGGCTACCTCGGCGTCCTGCGCGGCTTTGCGCTTTTCCATTTTTTGCCGGTGGCGAAGGGCTTCGGCGCCGGCTTGCCCGGTCATCGGAGTGTTGGTCATGTTAGCGCTTACTTAGTTCATAAGTTGGCGACTATGCCCAACTTTCATGGGAAATTGCACCTTACGACTTTCCTTTGTTGCCCCTTGGGAGTGACGTCCTGAAAGCCAGCTTTGTGAAATGTCGCTGGCGATTCCATGTAGGTGTAAAGGCGAGATCCGGGTTCAACCGGATACCCCTCGACAATCCTCGCACGTTGAGAACGGGCATAATCGAGTCCAGCTTCGAGAAGTCCAAGCGTGACTTGCCTGCGGCGAAAGCGGCGATCGACAAAGAAGCAAACAACTGACCACACTCTGGCGTTGTCGATCCTCGGGAGCGCCTTGTAGCACTCAAGAGCCTCGTAACTTTCTCGAGGTGCAATTGAACACCACCCGATGGGGTCATTTCGTGCGTAGGCGAGAATGCCAACCGGAAGGCCCTCGCTTACCATTTGCCTGAGCCTCTGCGCTCGACTCTCTTTTGTTGATTTCTGATATTCGGTGCTCCGCATCCGCCAGCGCATGCAGGAACAGTATTCAAACTTTCCGTGGCAACCAGAAAACGTTGTCAAGTCAGTTAATATCTCTCGGGTGACCGTTCGATAGTGGATGTCAGGATCTCGCCCGCTCATACCGGCATCTAGGTTAGAAACCATGGAAGTGCAGCGTAGCTGGTTTCAGGAGCTTGAAAGAGCGAGTAGACTATGTCGGGAGACAAGTGCGGATATCGCAGTTTGCCGATGACGGCACGCACCTAGTCTTTCGGGCCGTGTACCAGAGTCCGTCCTACACCAATGTACTTGACGTTATTCCAGACCAGCTCGTCGGAATTAAGTTCCGGGGCATACGTCGGCAGAAAGTACAGACGCAGCTTGCCCCGTAGTGATTTGACATAGGCTTTAACATATCGACTGCGTAATAAGCCGCTCTATTGTGGTGCTGGAGAGCGTCTGCGCTCCACACTGCTGGGGAGCGCGAATAGTCGTGGACGACGGGCCAGGGCGGCGGGCAAGCCCATTTCACTATATGTCGTCGCCCGCCGGAATTCGCGAAACGGCGAGGCCTCAACCGCGCGAGCTCGCTCGCGCGCGTTGCCACCAGCCGGAGCGTTTTGGGCGGGCCGGATCTGCGGCATCCGTCTGCATGGACTCCTCCAATCGCGACGGAATTTCGTCCTGTCCTGGCGCGGTATCCACGTCCGATGGCGCGGATTGGAGCGCCTCTCGCGCATCGGCGTTCGCACTCGCGGGCGAAGCCTCAACATCATCTCCTCCTTGTGGCGCAACCGCCTGCGCTTGAACCTGCTGGTCATCCGTGGAGAAAGCCGATGCGGCGTTTGGCGCGGCGGCGGTCTCGCGGCCGCGGCCAGCGCGGGGCGCGCGCGGCGCCAGGCGGC
>JBOHJT010000335.1:0-3051 GCA_050728715.1 Methylocella sp. | reverse complement strand
TGAGACCAGGACAGAATAACAAGCGTATGCGCGGCCGCCCCAACAATCGCAAGGGTCCGAATCCTCTGACGAGGTCCTATGAATCGAGCGGTCCCGATGTGAAAATTCGTGGAACGGCCCACCACGTCGGCGAAAAATACCTCCAGTTGGCGCGCGACGCGCAAACTTCTGGCGATCCGGTCATGGCGGAGAGCTATCTTCAGCATGCCGAGCATTATTTCCGGCTGATCGCGGCGGCACAGCAAGCCCAACAACAGGGACCCGGTGCCTATCAGGGTCAGCCCGGCGAAGCCAATTTGGAAGAGGCCGAGGACGACAGCGATTTCGGCGGCGTGCCTGACAGA
The DNA here is from genome assembly GCA_050728715.1 of Methylocella sp. Classification (GTDB taxonomy): domain Bacteria; phylum Pseudomonadota; class Alphaproteobacteria; order Rhizobiales; family Beijerinckiaceae; genus Methylocapsa. The sequence goes on along the minus strand of JBOHJT010000335.1, from coordinate 2,707 downwards.
TTCGCTTCCCCCGTCGAGCGTTTTGCCCCACCGCCGCAGCCAAGCCTCCTGCCGCAACCTCAACCAGGCCCCGCGCAGCCCGGTCCGGAGCGGTCTTTCCATGACAATGGGGACAGCCAGGATTTCACGCGGCCGGAGCGCTCTCCCCGGCCGGAGCGCCCTTTTCAAGACAGGAATTACCGGGATAGGAAATATCAAGCCTACCCGGAAAAACCTTATCCGGAGCAGCGACCCTATCAAGAACGCAATGGCCGCGGCCGCGATCAAGAGAATCGCGGCAACAGGGGACGGGTTCCGCGCGATTATCGCAATGAAGGCTCGATCCGGGTCGATCCGCGCGCCGAACCCCAAATGGCCGAGGCCGGAATCGAAGGCAACGGTCTTCCGGCGTTCATCACTGCCCCGGTTCGCGTCCCAGCCGAAGCCCACGACGCCGCGCTGCCCGTTGAGGCGCTTTCCCCCTTGCTCGGCGGTTCGCCGGAGACGGACGATGCGGCCAACGGGTTTCATCCGCGTCCCCGCCGCAGACGCGGCGGCACGGCGGAAGCGGGGGTAGCCGCGCCGCACGGCGGCGAAGCGGCGAATGCCAATGATCCGGTCCAGGATTGAGCCACGGGCCGGTTGTTAGTTTGGTTGTTTGCCTTGATTTGCCGGGCGGGGGAGACGATAGTTGCCCCGGATGCGGTCAAATCGAGGGAATTTTTGGTAATGTCTCAGTTTGAATTTCTGCAATGGGTGGGAAGCGGTCATTCGCCGAAACCGCCTGAATGACGCCTATGCGCCATGAGCGGATATTGGGCAACGCTAACCAGAGAGCTCTTCTTGTGCCCTGTACTCTGAACCTCCATGGGGGGCGGAGATGACGTTTGGGTGGCACAGGTGTTGATCTGACGCAGTGACCCAATGGAGGTACAGTAAGCGTGCTAATGACGCGAACGCTTCTTCAATGTGAGCTTCAAGGCGAAACTCGATAGCCAGGAAAACGTTTAACTTCAATCTTGTTTGGCATCATTTTTTTATATTATCGGGCTGTAACGGCAGGATCGCTCTGTACATCTTTAACGGCGAGATCCTAAGCTCGCTAATGTCAGCTGGGGAAATGTAAATAGCTCTGCCGGTCCCAAACTGAAGGGAAACGGCTCTCGGACGAATTCCCGGAACCGCGGGAGTTCCGACGGCGCCTACCGGCTGAACAAAGATATTCATCAAGGCCTGAGGAAGATGCAGCGTACTTTAAAGGTCCGCACTGTTCCTAACGTTTATCGGCGAGGCATAGGCTGAAACGCAAATCACTTGGCCGTTTCGCCTCGGATCGGCGACGGCGTTCAGTAAATTTGGAAGGCCGGGTGGGGCACCGGGAACATTGTGCGGAATTAAAAAGAGAAGGCTGTAGCCTGAGTCGTTACTGTCGGGGTTCTTAGCAGCCTCGTCCGCCCGCATTGCATCTCTGAACAGCTTAAGTTGGACGAGCAACTGCGGCGGAACCGGGTAAGGCTACTTCTCCAAGCTTCTGGATTTCCTTTTTGGATTTCCTTGCAGAACTCTAAGAATGCGCCGTCGCAAGGAGCGTCAGCATTCACGGCAATGGTTGGATTGGTCAAAGGAGTCATCACGCGCTTGAGGTCTGCGACGGCTTATTGCGTCTTTTTTTGATCGGTCGCGCTCTCAACTAGCTGCGCTAGAACCCCAAGAACAGCCGAAACCACTATGCCACCGAGAGCGACCCCGCCCCATTTGGTGACTTGGTCCGTCTTTTTATCCGGGTACTCGGTTAGAAGCCCCAAGGCGGCGAAGGCGCCTGTCAAAGCGACGGAAACGGCCTTCCAGGCGGCCACAAAGCCAATTTGTTCAAACGGGTGCTCCGTCTCTGCGATAAGCCATATAGTGCCCAGTGAAATCGCTAAGGCAATAATTCAAATGAAAATTATGCCATTGCGACGCGCGCTAGCCCATTTGAGAATGCGAGCCGCGTCGATCATTCACGGCCTCCGTGCCACGGGAGAAGCTTCGATTGGAGGCTCGCTTCGGAAGCAGAAATTCAAAATGAGACACTCTCCACCGCTCGGTTCACCCGCGGGGTTCGCCATGGCCGCCTCGACCATTAGAGCTCAATTTACTGGATCATGCGTGAATCGTCGAATTCGCTCAGCATGAACCCTTTTTCTGGAGCGCATTTAGCAAGGAGCATGAACAGCACTGTACCGAGGCAGCCGTCTATACCCGTCCGCCGCGGGCTAGCACGAACGCAATTCCGCCGAGGCGTTCCCAAGGGGCTCGAGTCGATCAGACATGTCTACGAGTCGATCTTGAGAACCACACGGAAGCGCGCCTTGCCGCTTATCATCCGGTCGTAGGCGGCCTGGGCTTCTTCGAGCGGAAAAATCTCGTTCATCGAGGCGATGCCGTTGAGCTGACTGAACAAAAGCGTGTCTTCCGAGTCGACCGCAGTGCCCGAATACCAGCCCCGCACCGAAGCGCTTTTCCAGAGGAGGTCAAGAGAATTGACGGTCAGCGCGCCGACGGCGCCGATGACCATCATGGTTCCGTTGACGCCGAGGCCGCCCGAGATCGCTTGCATGGCATCGGCGCTTGTGACGGTGGCGATGATGGCCTTGGCGCCGCCCATGGCCTGCAGCGCTTGGGCCGGATCGCCCACTTCGCTGTCGATGTAGTCGTGCGCGCCCAGGGACCGCGCCAGGGCTTCCTT
>JBOHJT010000334.1:0-3055 GCA_050728715.1 Methylocella sp. | reverse complement strand
CGACCATGTCGCGAACCGGGTTGAGTGCGACGCCCATTAGATAGCGCGAACGATAGGTGATCTGCGAGTCGACGAGATCGAGCAAGACGTCGAGATCGTCGGCTGGCGTATCGCCGGTCGCGAAATGGCGGGCAAAGCGGCATGTGTTGACGCCCCGCTCGATGCGCCGCCCGGTATCGAATACGCGCCAGCCGGCACCGCGATTCATGTTTTCCTGAGCCAAGCCGGAGATCGCCGCGATCGTCCGCAAGGCCGCGTCGGCACGCTCGAAAGTCTCGGCTTCGGCGAGCGGCCCGGGCACATCGATGGAAAGGTCTTGGTTGAGATCGCCGATAAGCCGCCAGGTATCCGTCGAGAGCCGTTCGCGAATGAACGACGCGGCGCGGCGCGCATCGCGCACGAGCGATAGGGCCGAGCCATAGTCCTCGCCGCCATGCAGGGCAATCGCGGCAAGCGCCATGGCGCTGGAGACCGCCTCGATCGGCGCGGCGTGCCAGGCAATGAGCAAGCTGGTGAGCTTCGATACCGCCGATCCCGGATTGGCGGTCCCGGCATCGGTCTCGATCATCCGGCCGGCGAGGCAGCGAATGAGACGCAAGGTCGCTTCCGAGCGCTCGATATAACGCCCGAGCCAAAACAGATTGTCCGCGGCCCGGCTCGGCAAGGTGCCCATGATGCGGCGGATGCGAACGGTCTCGCCGGTGGGCAGCAAGCTGACCATCGCGACCGGCTTGTCGGCAAGCACCCAGACATCGCCCGATTGGACCCCCTCCCCCATCGCCACGGCGCGCGCGTCGGCGCGGCCGGAAATGCGGCAGAACCCGCCCGGCATGATGTTCCATCCCTTCGGCGTGCGCGCCGCGTAGACGCGCAGAACGAAGGGTCGCGGCTCGAGCCGGCCATCGTGCCACACGGGAGTCGTCGAAAGATTGACGACTTCCTGGCCGACGAAATCCACGCCGCGCTCGGCCATGGCGGCAGCGAGCCGGCTCTTCGCATCCGCGTCGAGAGCCGCTCCGATGAGCGGCTGGTTGCCGGCGAACCCGAGGACCTGATTGCCGAAGGCGCCGGCAATCGAAAGCGCGTCCATGTCCGCGATGACCGATTGGCTCGCGCGGGCCTGGCCGCACCACCAGGTCGCGATATTCGGCAGGCGGAGGTCCTCGCCTAGCAAAGTGCGGCAGAGTTTTGGCATGAAACTCATCATCGCGGGTGCCTCGAGCACGCCGGACCCGAGCGCATTGGCGATGACGACGCCGCCCTCGCGCAGGGCATCGACAAGACCCGGCACACCGAGCCGCGAGCGGCCGTTGAGCTCGAGCGGATCGGCGAAATCGCTGTCGATGCGCCGCCAGATCACGTCGGCGCGCTTGAGCCCGGCGATGGTGCGGACATGCACCTTGCCGTCGCGCATCGTCAAATCGCCGCCTTCGACCAGCAGCAGGCCGAGATAGCGGGCAAGGTAGGCATGCTCGAAATAAGTTTCGTTAAAAGGGCCCGGCGTCAACAGGCAGATGCGCGGGTCCGAACGCTGCGCCATCGAGGTGAGGCCGAAGCGGAACGCCTCGAAGAACGGCGCGAGCCGCTCGACATTCATATCGCGGTAGAGGGCCGGGAAAGCGCGTGCCAGGACAAGCCGGTTGGCGAGCGCGTAGCCGGCGCCCGACGGCGCCTGGGAACGGTCGCCAAGGACCCACCAGCGGCCATCCGGCCCGCGCCCGATGTCGGCGGCGTAAAAATGCAAGAATATGCCGCCCGGCGGTTTCACGCCATGCAAGGGGTGCAGAAACTCGGGGCTGCCGGTGACGGCGGCGGCTGGCAAGTCGCCAGCGGCGATCAACCGGCCCTCGCCGTAAATATCGGCCAAAACCAGTTCCATGAGCCGCGCGCGCTGCTCGATGCCTTGCGCGATCTCGCGCCATTCGCCGGCTTCGACGAGAAGCGGCACATGCGAGAGAGGCCAGGCGCGCTCGCTCGTGTCCCCGTAGGCGCGATAGGAGACGCCCGTGTCGCGAATATGCCGGTCGGCGGTGGCAAAGCGGCGGCCGATGTCATCGGCGCTAAGTTCCATCAACGCGGCGAGAAACCGCAGCCAATGCGCGCGCGGGCGCCCGTCGGCGCCGGCGAACTCGTCCGGGACTCCCGGCAGCGGCTTGTAACCGGCCGCGAGCCCGGCCACGCGCCCGGCCGCGTCGCGATCTGCTTTGGCCTGGTCCAGTGCGCTTAGGCTCATCTATGACTGCTTGTATTATTGCTTGGGCCGGAAGGATTGCAAGATCGCCGCATCCGTTTCAATAAAGGCGGCGCCGATAAGATCGAGACAATAAGGCACCGCCGGAAAGACCGCGTCGAGGCAGGTTTCGATCGACGCCGGCTTGCCCGGCAGATTGATGACGAGACAAGGTCCGCGATGCGCGGCAATCTGGCGCGACAATATCGCGGTCGGCACCTGCTTCAGGCTTTCCTGGCGCATGCGCTCGCCAAATCCAGGCAGCACGCGGGGCGCCGCCGCCTTGGTCGCCTCCGGCGTGAGATCGCGCGGCGATGGCCCGGTCCCCCCCGTGGTCAGGATCAAATCGCAATGCTCCTTGTCGGCGAGCTCGATCAGCGTATCGCGGACAGACTCAAATCCGTCGGGAATGATTCTTCGCACGATATGAAAAGGGCTTTTTAGGATTTTCGTCAAACAGGCGACGATCGCGGGGCCACTCTGATCCTGGTAAAGCCCGCTGCTGGCGCGGTCGGACACTGTCACGACCCCGATGATCGCCGCCCGTCTTGCATCCTCTGCCATGCCAATCCTTCCGTCACTTTTGACTGCCCATTCAATGTAAGGGATCAAGATGTGATTTGGATAGTTGGCGAGAACGAAAACTCGTCCGGCTTAAAGCTTATGCGCACGTCTTCCGGCGGTTGACGTTCTTTGAGAAAATTCCACATTCTCTCGGAGAGTTCGTCCAGGGCCTCGGGCCGCGCGCGGCATTTTTCCGCCCACGATCTACCCGGATGCAACGCGTCCCACAAGGGGCGCAGGCCACCATAACGGCCAGCGCCG
>JBOHJT010000333.1:0-3063 GCA_050728715.1 Methylocella sp. | reverse complement strand
CCCTTGATCCGCAAAACATCGTGGCGCGTGGCGATTGCGGCCAGTTGGTACAAAAATGCGTCGCTATCGCTGATTGCACCGGTCTCAAAGACGGCGCTTTCGAAATCGTCGTGATCGTGCGCGATCCCCCCGTCATGGCGCGAGGGCCGCGCCGCAAGATCGTCTTCGGCCGCCGCGTCGAGGCCGAGCAGGATCGCGGGGTCGATTTTGCCCTCGCGGGCGGGCACGATTTTTACCGCGCGAGGGACGCGCGCCGCGATGTCTCCGGCGATGCGGCGCTGTTCGCCCAAATCGATGAGATCGGCCTTGTTGAGGACGATGAGATCGGCGCACAGCAGTTGATCCTCGAACACCTCTTCGAGCGGATTATCGTGGGCGATGGAAGGATCGGCGGCGCGCTGGCGCGCCAATCTAGCCGGATCGTCGGCGAAGCGCCCGTCCGCCACCGCCTTGCCATCGACAACCGCGATCACGCCATCGACGGTCAAGCGCGCGCGAATGATTGGCCAATCGAAGGCCTTCACCAAGGGCTTTGGCAAGGCGAGGCCGGAGGTTTCGATGACGATATGATCGGGGAGAGGATCGAGCGCGAGAAGCTTCTCGATCGCGGGCAAAAAATCGTCCGCGACGGTGCAGCAAATACAGCCATTCGCAAGCTCGATGATATTTCCCGCGCCGCAGGCGAGATCGCCGCAACCGTCCAAAATTTCCGCGTCGACTCCGATGTCGCCGAATTCGTTGATGACGAGGGCGAGGCGGCGCCCCTTCGCGCTTGCCAGAAGATGGCGAATGAGGGTCGTCTTCCCCGCGCCAAGAAAGCCGGTGACGATCGTTGCCGGAATTTTGGCCGGAATATTGGAAAGACTGTCCATGCGCGGCACCCGGTCCCTTGGCGCGTCGGCGGGTGCTCAAGTGGAGCGCCGGGCGAACCGGAACTCCTTCGCTGGAGCGGCAAGCGCACCAGCATCGATAGAGGCCAAAACACCCCGCCGGCCCTTGCTCGATCGAACGGCAGGTTTCCTGGCTCGCGGATCATCGCCTCGCGCCGCCTTCCCAGGATGCGGCTCGCCGGATCCCAGTGGCGTACCGGCGCGGGGCTACCCGCTGACAGTTGCGGGGGCAGCTGTGGCTTCAGGCGCTGGCTTGGAGGAAACCGGCGCCGCACCACATTCCCTTTTACCCCTCGAAGCGAGGGACCGTTACAGGTATCACACTAGCCCGATCGGCGGGCGTGTCAATCGGCGGCGAATTGAACGTAGGCTCCGAACTCAGGTAAAGACAGTTAATGGATTGCAATATTCGTGGTTCCGCAGGGCGGTTTGCTTGGGGAGCCGCCGTCATGAGCCTTGCCTTCGTTGTTTTCGAGGCGAAGCCGCGCCTGCGCGCTTTTCGTTCGTTTCGCCGTCGTCAACGATCCGCGCGATATGCAAGTCCAGTTCGGCCCGGTCATCGATGCCGCCGCCAAGGCAAGCCTTGATGCGCATATCGCCCTGATGCGAAGCTCGGCGATTGTCCACTTCGCGGGAGAGATATCTTCGAGCGCGCCGCCAGGCGGGTTTTACGTCGCGCCTCACATTTTCGAAATTGCCGCCGTGGGCGATCTGAAACGCGAGATTTTTGGTCCAATTCTCCATGTCGTTCGTTACAAGGCAGCCGAACTTGATGGCTTGCTCGATTCGATCGAAGCCAGCGGGTTCGGGCTGACCTTGGGCGTGCATTCGCGCATTGACGCCACAATCGATCGTATTTTGGGCCGGCGGCTGGCGGGCAATTGCTATGTCAATCGCAATATGATCGGGGCCGTCGTCGGCACTCAGCCCTTCGGCGGGTTCAATCTGTCGGGCACGGGGCCGAAAGCCGGCGGGCCGCATTACCTAACCCGCTTTTGCCTCGAACAAACGGTCTCGATCAACACCGCGGCGGTGGGCTGGAACGCTAGTCTCATCGACAACACGGAATGATGTAAACGCCTGTGTCAAAAGACTCGCCCTCATGCTGAGGAGGCGCTGAAAGCGCTGTCTCGAAGCACGAGGAGCGAGCGACACGAGGGGGACGAGGGCTTTGATGCAGAGCGCCGCTATCTACATTCTGCGCTGCGTCGACGGCAGCTATTATACTGGCATCACCCGACGGTCCGTGGACGAACGGGTGAGCGAGCACGCGCAGGGTCTCATAGAAGGTTGCTATACGGGGAGCCGCTTGCCCGTCGAGCTTGTTTTCACTGAATGTTACGAGCGCGTTGACGAGGCGGTCGCGGCCGAGCGGCGCATCAAGGGCTGGTCGCGGGCTAAGAAGGAAGCGATGATGCGAGGCGATTTCGCGGCTTTATCTTCGCTTGCCAAGCGGAAACGAAAGTCCCAAAAGCAGAAGCGCAATCCCTCGTCCTTCGAGACGGCCGCTTTGCGGCCTCCTCAGGATGAGGAGTCGTGAGCGCGCAATTCGCACCCCAACACCTCATCCTGAGCGCAGGGAAGCCCGAGGTTCCATTGCAAGCGCAGCGGTCCGCGAAGCGGACGCGATGGAAGCGGGCGACGGGAGTGAGCTTGCGAAGCAAGCGTCTCGAAGGATAAGGGGGCCCTCGTGCCCTCATCCTGAGTTTATCGAAGGACGAGACGGCGCTTACAGCGCCTCCTCAGCATGAGGGCTAGCGCCAGCAGCCGCAACAACTCTTACCGTGCCGCCAGCTCCGCGATCAGCCGGTCAAACCGGGCGAGGTCCCGCTTCCAAATGGCATTGTCCGGCGAGAGTTTTGTCAAGCGCGCCATGATCGCCTGGCCTTGCCGCAAGGCTTCGAGCGCCTTCCCATTGTCGCCGGACTGCCGGTGGACGGACGCGAGCCTGGAATAGCTCACCGAAAGATCGCGCTGCCAGCCCGCGTTGCCGGGGTCGGATTTCGCGAGGCGCTCGGCTATGCCGAGATCGTCCTGATAGGATTTCAGCGCGCCCGCGAGATCGCCTTGCGCCTCTTGCACGCCGCCGATCTTTTCGTAGCTCACCGAGAGATCGCGCTGCAAGCCCGCGTTGCCGGGGTCGGATTTCGCGAGGCGGTCGGCTATGCCGAGA
>JBOHJT010000332.1:0-3063 GCA_050728715.1 Methylocella sp. | reverse complement strand
GGGTAAAGACGCAGCCGTGCTGACAGATGTCACCGACCCTGCGCAGGTCAAACACCTCGTGGATCATGCCGTGCAGTCCCACGGACGCATTGATGTTATTATCAACAACGCAGGCCTCATGCCGCAGGCGCCGCTTGAGCGCCTCAAGATCGACGAATGGGACCGGATGATCGACGTGAACATCAAGGGGGTGCTTTACGGCATTGCCGCGGCGCTGCCGTAAATGAAGCAGCAGAACGCCGGGCATATCATCAACGTCTCCTCTGTTGCTGGCCATAAGGTCGGGCCGGGCTTCGCGGTATATGCGGCGACCAAGCATGCGTGCGTGCTCTATCCGAAGGGCTGCGCCAGGAAGTGAAGCCCTACAACATCCGCACGACCGTGATCTCACCGGGCGCGGTAGCCACGGAGCTGCCCAATAGCGTGACCGACCCGGGCGCCGCCGAGAGAATTCGTAAGTTCTATGCGGAGATCGCGATTCCTGCCGAATCGTTCGCTCGGGCAGTTGCCTTCGCCATCAGCCAGCCGGAGGAGGTAGACGTGAACGAAATTCTGTTCCGGCCCACGCGCCAGGAGCTTTAAGCCCTCCGAACTTTGACCTGGCCTTAGCGGCGGGCTCAAAAATGAAACTTTGCCTCTCGCGCGGGTTTGAGGCAAAGAGGGATGCCGGCGGCGACCAGAACGACGGCTTCGCAGGCCTCCGCCAAAGCCTGGTTGAGAAGACCTTGGGCGTCCCTGAACGCGCGTGCAAGCGCATTCTCCGGCACGATTCCGGCCCCCACCTCGTTCGAGACGAAAACGACCGGACCGGCCAGCCCGGCGACGCTTTGCGCCAAATCTTGCGTCGCAGCGGAAAGATCATCATTGTTCAAAAGAAGATTGCTGAGCCAAAGCGTCGCGCAATCGACCACCACGATCCGGTCGTTCCGGGCCTCGCGGCGGAGCGCTCCGGCAAGCGCGGCGGGCTCTTCCACGAGAGTCCAGCGCGCGTCGCGTAAGGCGGCGTGGCGGGCGATTCGCGCGGCCATTTCGGCGTCGTGCGCTTCCGCCGTTGCAATCAAGACGGGCTGAAGGCGTGAGGCTTCGGCGAGTCTTTGCGCATAGCGGCTCTTGCCAGACCGCGCGCCGCCGAGGACGAGAAGGCTGCCGATCGAACGCTTGGAGCCCGGCATGATTTTTTCCGGCGCGAGCAGTGGCCGCGAACTACGGCTTGTGGCCTAAGCAATCTGGAAGACGCAAGCTAAATTAGACCTGAGAACGCTTTAGTCCGCAAACGCCGGATGAGACATAGCGGCGGTGGCTGACGACCTTCGCGTCGATCTTGATCAGCTTCTCCTTCAGGCCCGTCAGCGACCGGTCTTTGGCCGGCTTCAGCGCCGGCGATGGTGACATGCGTGATTTGCACTCGCCTGAGGCTGCGATTTTGCGAAAGTTCAACAATTTGCCGGCGGCCACAAGTTCCTCTATCTCTTGAGCGGGCGGTATCAATTCGCTACGGCCCGCCGGTTTGCAAGCTTCGCATGAAAAATTCCTTCGTGACGCTTTGGTTTTTTGGACTTTGCTTGTGCGGCCTGCTTCTTCCCGCGTTCGCGCAAGAGAAGGTTGTCAGCGTCTATGGGTGGGGCGACTATATCGATCCCAAGGTCATCGAGGACTTTACCAAGGAGACAGGGCTTAAGGTCGCCTATGACGCTTACGATTCAAACGAGGGTTTCGAGGCGCGGCTCCTGACCGGCAAGACCGGCTTCGATGTTGTGATTGTCTCGGGGTCCGTCCTGCAAAGGCAGATCGCGGCGGGGCTCTACCAAAAACTCGACAAAACCAAGCTTCCAAACAGCAAGAACCTTTGGCCGGAGGTGATGGCGCGCCTTTCAGTCCATGATCCGGGCAACCAATATGCGGTCAACTATTTGTGGTATACGGCGGGCATCGCCTACAATGTCGAAGAGGCCAAGGAGCTTTTGGGCGATGCCGCGGCCGATGCTTCGCTAAATTCTTGGGACATCCTCTTCAAGCCAGGGAATTTGAAGAAATTCGCCGGCTGCGGGATTACCGTCCTCGACAGCGGCGAAGATCTGTTTGCGATCGCGCTTAACTATCTTAGGGCCGACCCGGCGTCGATGCGCCCGAGCGATCTCAAGCGTGCCGCGGAACTGTTAAGCGGCATGCGGCGCGACGTGAAAAAATTCGACTCCGCCGACTATGCGGATGCGCTGGCCAATGGCGACATTTGTCTTGGCGTTGGCTATTCCGGGGACAGTTTTCGCGCGCGCGACCGCGCGCGGGAGGCAGATAACGGGATTGAAATCGATTACACTATTCCCAGGGAAGGCACTTTGATGTTGCTCGATAATCTCGCAATTCCCAAGGATGCGCCGCATGTCGAGGAAGCCTATGCCTTTATCGACTTCCTCTTGCGGCCGGTGATCGCCGCCCGCAACACGAATTTCACCCATCTCGCCAACGGGGTCCTCGCGTCGAAATCCTCGATCGGCAAGGATATCGTCGAGAACAAGTCGATTTACCCAGACGCCGCGACAATGCAACGGCTCTTCGCGGTGGCAAACCATGATCCAGCGGCGCGAAAAACGATTAGCCGCGAATGGGCGCGGATAAAAACCGGCAAATAGCGCCGCCAACACGGTTTTCGCCGGCGAAACGCATGGAGCGGGAGAAAATCTATTCGCTGGGACAAAACCAGGTTGCCTGCGAACCCGGTGAAGATTGCGAGACTCCGCGGCCGCAAAACCCCCGGTCTCTCAAATCGCCGCGCAAGCCCGCGCCACCGGCAACTTAGTGCGTATCCTGATTAGGTGGACCCATATCCGGCATTGCGAAAACAGTTGAGGCATTGTTCGGGAGAAAAGTCATCGAGGGCAAATCCTATCCCATCCCGGAGTGCATCGACGGTTCGGCGTGGCATTTTGCGGAGTGTATTCTTGAGCTTTGCGAAGACCTCCTGAGCGGGCCGAAGGAGCGATGGGCGGAGCCAGCCAGAGGCTCCGCGAAGCAAAGCTTAGTGGAGTGGCTAGCGGAGGGTCGAGGTCCGGGCTGTAGGCCGGC
>JBOHJT010000331.1:0-3089 GCA_050728715.1 Methylocella sp. | reverse complement strand
CAGACTCAAGCTTGCAGCGCTCGACACGAAATTGAGCGGCTGGAGCTTGTTGGAAACGAGCGGCCAAATCGCCGAGAAAATCCGGAAATACATGCTCATACGCACCCTGGCGAGTGTCGCGACGGGCTTGGCAGTCTTTCTCTTTACCCTTGCGATAGGGCTCGACCTCGCGATCGCATGGGGCGTCATTTCGTTTGTGTTGAACTACATTCCGTATGTCGGCCCATTTGTGGCCGTCATCCTTCCCGTGATTTTCGCAACCGCGCAATTCGAATCGTGGCAGATGGCGGCTTTCATTTTCGGAAGTTTGTACCTGATCCAACTTGTGATCGGCAACTACCTGGAGCCATTGCTGACAGGCAACGCTCTCGCCATTTCACCCTTCGTGATGCTGGTCGCGTTTTTAATTTGGGATTTTCTGTGGGGCATGCCCGGGGCTTTTATCGGGCTCCCCGTAACCATTGCGCTTTTTACGATCTGGGACGAGAATCCGTCGACGCGTTGGATCGCGAACCTCATGTCAACATCTGGCGCTGCTTCCGACAAACAATTGGCAAAGACCAGCTGAGTCTGGGGCCATTGCCGCTCGTGTCGCACTGCGGCTATTCATTGAGACCGCGATTGACTCAGGCGACAACCGCACGCTAGGGTACAGGATGAGGTTTGGGCCCGTTGATGGGTAGTTGTCCTGAATTGGATTGTCGATGCGAGAACCCAGATTGATACAAGATACAATTGATCCTCCGCACCAGCCCGGGATAATGGGCTTTTTGCGGCGGAAGTTGCCTTATGTCGCCGTTTTAGCGCTGGCAATTTTTGGCGTGGCCTATACCAATATGTCGCACCAGCCACTCAATGGCTATTGGGAGTTTTTGGCTGTGGCCATGGGATTTGTCTGCGTCGCCACGGGATGGCCGCGCGCTCCCGACCGGCAAGCTCGCGTCCGGTTGATGTGGACGCAAGCCGCCCATTGGGTGACTATTTTGGTTACCATGAACCTCGTGCTTTTGCGCGGTTTTCAGAGTTTGCTGCCGGTGTCGGCGACCAGTCTGGTGCTTTTGATGTTGCTGGCGCTTGGCACATTTCTCGCCGGTATCAATCTTTTATCCTTGGAAATCTGCTTTCTTGGCGTCGCCCTGGCAGTTTCGGTGCCGGCCATCGCATGGCTGAAACAGTCCGCCCTCTTTTTGCTCTTGGCTGTGGTGCTTCTCGTCGGGCTTGGCATCACCTTCTGGCCGCGCGGGAGCAAAAACTACACCGCCTAATCGCCGCCACCTCGACTGGAGCATCGTCGCACGCGAGCGGCCCGTGCCTTGAAACGGCGTGGATGGCGGCGCATAGTGCTTCCTCGATCCGGCTCATATGAAGGTAGGGAGACTTCGGATGTCCAATCTCGTCGTCATTGTCTATCCGTCCCTGGAAAAGGCCGAAGAGGTGCGAAAGTGCCTATTCGAACTACAGAAGGAATATATCATCAGACTCGGGGATGCGGTCATCGCCACCAAATCCACCGATGGCCAAATACATTTGCACCAGGTCGTCAACACAACGGCGTCGGGTGCTGTTTCGGGCAGCTTCTGGGGTTTGCTGATCGGGGTGCTTTTCCTCAATCCGCTTCTCGGAGCGGCTTTGGGCGCGGCGGGCGGCGCGCTGGGTGGCGCGCTGACGGACTTCGGCATCAATGACCCGTTCATGAAGCAACTCGCAGAAAGCATCCATCCCGGTGAATCTGCCTTGTTTGTGCTCATCAAGGAAATGACGGCGGACAAGGTGATCGAGCAGATCAAGCACTATGGCGGTGTCGTGTTGCAGACGTCCCTCGATGACGCCAAGGAACAGGCGCTTCGCCACGCTCTCGCGGGCCACGTGGAGTCCAGTGCGGCCCCACCTGCGGCTGGCGCCTCGTCCTGACCAAGCCCGAGCGTCAAACCATCAAGGCGGCGGCGTTGCCGCCTTGATTGGCGTTTCGGCAGCGCTGGCGGGAATGCCGTCTTCAATTCTTGCAATCATGTAAGGGAAGAAGGGGTTTGAGGACATGCGAAGCAACGCATCCAGGCTGACGATAAGCGTGTTCCGCTCGCCGCGCGGGGCAACGGCGCCGAGGTTGACGCCGAAGTTCTCGGCTCGATCTGGCTGCATTCCATAAAGCGAATCACTGATTGGAAATGGCAGGGCGACATGCGAGAGCGAGTAGACGCCAGGCGGAAAGGATAGCCCCAAGGCGCGCGATTGTTCCGTGACGGCGCCTGCCTCGGTCACCCGCTCGACGACCTCGCTGCTGTCGGGGTTTGCATTGGCGATGATCGCCGTTCTGAACAGCCGTGGCGGCGCTGGCAGAAGACGCGTCAAGGCGGTGTCCGAAGCGGTCCGTAAAAGTTGGCCGAACTTGGCGAATCGGTTCAGGTCGAACAGCACGAGTTCGCTGCCATTCGACGGAAGCTGGGCATACAGGGCCGTCACGATTGCGCGCGTGCTAACGGTAAAGTCGATGACGGATTGGAAAGTCAGGATCGGCGCCAGGCGATCCAAGTGCCTTTCCCGGGCGAGGCGCGTCATCTGCTGCTGCAGCGCGTTGGTCAAGAGATAGGACTGCCGCGCGCCATTCACCGGAAACGAATTATATTTGAACGGATTGAATTCCGGCATCACGCTGAGCCAAGCAGCATTCGCAAAGGCAGGCAATATCGCCGGTAAGCCAGCCAATCCGGCGAAGCGTGCAAATCGCGTGATTCCGATCATCGGCGAGATGAGCACGAGCCGGTCAGGCCGCGCCAGCTTCGGATCCTCAAGAGCATCGAGCGCATATTTCAACGCGAGGGCGCCGCCGTTGGAGAAGCCGATGATGTGCAATGGGAGTGATGGGCCGATGCGCCGTGTTGCTTCTCTGACAGCGAGCCGCGTTGCTGCCATCCAGTCTTGCCACTCGACGTCGGTAAGAGCGCCCGGAACGGTGCCGTGCGCTGGCAACCGGATTGCGATCGAGACATAGCCATGTTCGCGATAGCGCCGGGCGATATGGCGTAAACTATAAGGAGAATCCGTCAGCCCATGCAAAAACACCACGGCTCCGGCTGGCGGTCCATCGGGTT
>JBOHJT010000330.1:0-3097 GCA_050728715.1 Methylocella sp. | reverse complement strand
CCGGCGCGGGCCGGGCGCACTTTGCCTTCTCGACGACCGTCCGAAATGCCTCCGGCTGACTGATCGCGAGCTCGGCGAGGACCTTGCGATCGATTTCGATACCGGCCTTGGCGAGGCCATCGATGAAGCGCGAATAGGTGAGGCCCTGCTCGCGCACCGCGGCGTTCAGGCGTTGAATCCACAAGGCGCGAAAAACCCGCTTCTTGGCGCGCCGGTCGCGCGTCGCATATTGCATCGAGCGATCGACCGCCGCCTTCGCCGCCCGGATCGTGTTCTTGCGGCGGCCATAAAAGCCCTTGGCGGCCTTCAATGTTTTCTTGTGCTTGGCGTGCGAGGTGACCCCGCGTTTTACGCGTGCCATGGCTGATCTCCGGATTGACAATGAAAGAACAAACGGCCGGCGGGGACCATCAGCCGTTCGGCAGAAAGAATTTTATGACCTTGTCGCCATCGCTTTTGAATAGCACGGCGGTGCCGCGCAGATTCCGAATCTGCTTATTGGTCCGTTTGATCATGCCGTGCCGTTTGCCCCTCTGCGCATAGAGCACCTTGCCTGTCGCGGTGATCTTGAAACGCTTTTTGGCGGCGGATTTGGTTTTAAGTTTGGGCATTTTGCTTAAGCCTCCGCTGGGCGGCAAGCGCCCAAAATGTGCCCGCTGAGCGGAACACTTGGTCCCGCCCCCGTTTTTCGATAACGAGAGAGCACGTCGAAACGGGCGAAAAGAACCGCCACGGCAGCCCTTCAGCCGGGCGGTTCGGAACCGCGCCTTATAAGCAAAGCAACAAAAAAAACAAGGCCCCGCCGGTGGGCGAAAGCTAACCCCAAGGAGGAATGGTTGCAGGACAGGCCAGCGATAGGCTACCATGGTAGGCCGGACGCCGGGACGTGGCAATCAGACGTGGTTCCCGCCAAGAGGGGAGCGCTTGGCCGATGCGGCCGCGGAATTTACTAGGGCCGCGCAAGAAGCGGCGACCAGGCAGTGCTTTCACCCCCCAATCGCCGCGCGGTCGGCGAAGATGCGGATGGTTCCGCGCGTTGCGAGGCGGGCTGCGGGTAGCGTCATGTCGGTGGCGAGAACGCTGGCGAGAATGTCCTGCTTTTTTGCGCCCGACACGACAAACAGGATCACGCCGCTCGATTGAAGCGCCGGATAGGTGAGCGAGATGCGCGGCTCGGGTTTTACCCCAATGATCGATGTCACCCAGGCGGCGCGCTCTTCGAGCGCCTTGGTTCCAGGAAACAGTGAAGCGGTGTGACCGTCCTCGCCGAGACCAAGCAAGGTTAAGTCGAACAACGGCCGCTCTGGATCGAGCGTCTTGCTCCCGTAAAAGCCTTGCAGGGTTGCCTCGTACAAGGCCGCGGCCTCTTCCGGCGAAGCGGAGTTGGTTGGAATGGGGTGAACCTGCGCGGCGGGGATGGGCACATGGTCGATCAAGGCCTCGCGGGCCATGCGAAAATTGCTGTCTTGATGATCCGGCGGCACAAACCGTTCGTCGCCCCAAAAAAGATGAACCTTTTGCCAATCGAGCGACGCGCCGATATCCGCGAGCAGCTCGTAAGCGCGCTTCGGTGTCGAGCCGCCGGAAAAGCTGAGGCTAAAACGTTCCGGCGTACTGAACGCGCGCGCGGCGATAAAGCCCGCGACCCGCGAGGCCAAGGCCTCCGAGTCGTCGGCGACATCGACGATGGGCGCGGGAGTCACGAACGTTCTCCGGCGGGACGCTCGACATGGCCACCGAATTTGAAACGCATAGCCGACAAAAGCTTGTCGCCGAACGTGTGCTCCTCGCGCGAGCGAAACCGCGCGAACAGCGACGCGGCGAGAACGTTGGCGGGCACCGCCTCTTCGACCGCAGCATCGACGGTCCAGCGGCCTTCGCCCGAATCCTCGACCGCGCCGGTGAAATTTGCAAGGCTGGAGTTGTCGGCGAGCGCCATCGCGCCAAGATCGAGTAGCCAGGACGAAATAACACTGCCGCGCCGCCAGACTTCGGCGATATCGGCGAGATCCAACGCGAAACGCTCGGTCGCGGGCAACTCCGAACCAGCCTTGCCTCGCAAGATGTCGAAACCCTCGGCATAGGCCTGCATCAGGCCATATTCGATGCCGTTGTGGATCATCTTTACGAAATGCCCGGCGCCCGCCGGTCCCGCGTGAATGTAGCCGTGTTCAGGGCGGGGATCCCGCGCGTCCCTGCCGGGCGTCCGCGCGATGCCGCCAAGGCCCGGCGCCAGGGCATTGAAAATCGGATCGAGGTGATCGACGGCCGACTTTGACCCGCCGATCATCATGCAATAGCCGCGCTCTAAGCCCCATATCCCGCCGGAAGTGCCGACATCGACATAGGCGATACGTCTGGATTCAAGCGCTTTCGCGCGGCGAATGTCGTCCTTGTAAAACGTATTGCCGCCGTCGATCAAAATATCCCCGGCGCTCAACAAATCGCTCATCGCATCGACCATGCCTTCGGTGACGGCGCCCGCGGGAAGCATGATCCACGCCGCGCGGGGAGGATCGAGTCTTTTGACCAGATCCGAAATATCCGATGCAGGCGTCAGACCCTCGGCCGCGAGCTCGGCGACCGGTTTTTCGGTCCGGTTGTAGACCACGCAATGATGTCCCGCGCGGTGCAGCCGCCGCGCGATATTGCTTCCCATCCGGCCAAGGCCAACCACACCCAGTTGCATTGCAAATCCTCTCTAGTCGGGACGGGTTCCTTCCCGTATATACCCTAATGCGATGCACCAGCACAGGCGATGTGCGGGAGGAGGCTCGAAGGGGTTCCGAGAGGTCCACAAATCGAAATAAACCTAGAGCGTACTCTTCGGCGGAAGGTCCCTGGGCACATAGCGCCATTGGCACCCCGTGCTCAATATGTACATGATCCCATGCACAACTTCGCGCACATCGGCCTTGCGCTTGCGGCCACCAAGTTTGGCTGCGGGAATCAGTGGTTCGATATGCGCCCATTCCTCGCCAGTCCGGTCGCTCGGATAGCCGAGTTTGCCACGATTGTGTTTCGGGCGGTTTGCGGCCGTCCATATCGGCGGCCCCTCCTCGAATCAGGCCGCCTCCCCTAGAAACACAACAGCTTC
>JBOHJT010000329.1:0-3115 GCA_050728715.1 Methylocella sp. | reverse complement strand
TGATGAGCCCGAAAACGCCCCGCGCCACAACAACCGTCCAGTTGCGCTTAAGGGTCGAGCTGAGGCTAAGATCGAAATCTGGGGGATCGCCAAAGAAGCTCGTTGTTTGGTTCCTTTCACTCATTCTGTGGTTCCTTTCGTCAAACGCCGCCGCGAGGACGAGACCCCGCGGCTGCTCGGCCTTAAAATAAATGCTGCGCGGGAAAACGTCGAGAGGTCCAGCGTGGACCGCTGCGCCCCTCCGCCCGTCCGGCCGGGCTCTGACTGGCGTCGATCCACAGCAATATCTGGCGAAAATAGAACCTGGCAGCTCATGCGGATCGTGCCGGAACGGATCGCTGCTCGTGGATCATCAAAACCCGAAAAATGGGCCAGAATCCGTTCCGTTCCAGGCCTCCCATAAGCTCCATTCCAAATCTTGCCGTAGAATCGGAATCGTCCCCGCGCAAGAAATCCGTATGCGATTGCCCTGCCTGATCGGGGCTAATCGGGTTGCCGCCCTTGTTCGCGGCGCGCGTGCATGATAGCGAACGCACGGCGAAAGGGCAGGGGTTTCCATGCGGGGCATAGCGCAGTCTGGTAGCGCGGAAGTTTTGGGTACTTCAGGTCGCAGGTTCGAGTCCTGCTGCCCCGACCAATTTTGCCGCGGCCTGGCTCGCGACACCGAACCGGCGCGGGACCAACGCCGCCTAGTGCGCGTCCCGAGCGCAGCTAAATATCAAAGGCTTGGAGTATGTCAGAATCGAAAAAGTCGTCCAGCGGCTTTTTGTGGTCATGCTCTAATTCTACGTAAATGCCAACCTGCGTCAAGACGAGAGCGATTGAAATGACTGCACGGATTTACCGCCCCTCCCGGACCACAACCCAATCTGGCATTGCCCGGGCCAAGCTTTGGGTTTTGGAATTCGAACCGGCGGCGCCGCGTCAAATCGACCCGCTGATGGGCTGGACGAGCTCGGGCGATATGAAGAGCCAAGTGCGATTGAATTTCGCGACCAAGGAGGAAGCAATCGCTTATGCCCGGAAAAACGGCTTGAGCTACCGGGCCGAGGACCCAACGCCGGCGCCCCGGAAAATCCTAAGCTATTCCGATAATTTCAAAACGACCCGTCGCGATCTTTGGACGCACTGACAATTTTGCAAGCGTGTATTTTATAAATTAGCTAAAGTATCGCAAGCACCGCTTCGGTGCAAGGCGCGGCGGGCCCCGTAGCTCAGCCGGAGAGAGCAGCCGCCTTCTAAGCGGCAGGTCGCAGGTTCGAGCCCTGCCGGGGTCGCCAAGACCACCTCATCACGCCGGGCCACGCGAGGGCGGGGCTGGGCAGGTTCCGATGGGGGCGTTCACTTACCCGGCCGCGGTCCGCTTTCCGTTGCGATTGGCGCTGTCAAGCGCGCGCTCCCGGCCATCGTTTATGGTGCAGAGATTGCCGCAGCGGCCTCGATCGCACGCTGAAGACAAGGTGGCGCGAAACTCGATCCGGCGGGCGTGTAGCCGCGAATCGGGCGATGCTTGGCCGCCAGCGCAATATGCCGCGCACAAAACCGCCAAAGCGTCGCTTTCAGGAATTCCGACCGGCTGGTTTTTGCAAGGTTGGCTGGTCAATGACCGCTTTAGGCATCTATGCCGCGCTCCACCAAAGGAATCATCGCGGACAAATTCGATGACGGGCGCCTTCGACGAACAGGATTGGATCCGGACAAGGAAGGGGCTGGCTCGATGGAGCGCAGCTTTGACAAATGCGGCAAGGGCCGCGGGTCCGCCGCTGCTCTTTGGGCTGCGGCTTTGGGCTTCGGTCTGTCTCGCGCTTTACGTCGCCTTCTGGCTCGAGCTCGACAACGCGTACTGGGCCGGCCTCACCGCCGCGATTGTCTGTCAGCCCCAGCTTGGTGCTTCGTTGCGCAAGGGGTGGTACCGCATGATCGGCACCTTGGTCGGCGCCGTGGTGATCGTGGTTCTGACGGCATGGTTCCCGCAGGACCGCGCCCTGTTTCTCGTCGCGCTGGCGCTGTGGGCCGCTGCGTGCGCTCTCGTCGCGACGCTTCTGCACAATTTTGCGTCCTACGCGGCGGCGCTGGCCGGGTACACGGCCGCGATTATCGCAGCCGACGAGCTTGGCGCGACGGGCGGCCCGAACGCGGATGCGGTCTTCCTGCTCGCAGTCACCCGCGCCAGCGAGATCTGCATCGGTATTGTAAGCGCCGGCATCGTTCTCGCCGGGACCGATTTCGGCGGCGCCCGCCGCCGGCTCGCCGCGTTATTCGCGGCCCTGTCGGCCGAAATCGCGGGCCGGTTTACCGGCATGTTGGCGCTGGCCGGGCCGGAAATGCCGGAGACACAGCCTGCCCGGCGCGAGCTGGTCCGGCGGGTCATCGCGCTCGACCCGGTCATCGACGAGGCGAAAGGAGAATCCTCTCAACTCCGTTACCATTCGCCGGTGTTGCAGAGAGCTGTGGATGGTTTGTTCGCCGCCCAGGCCGGCTGGCGCACGGTTGCGGTGCTGCTGGCGCGGCTGCCGGACGAAATGGCTCGGCAGGAGGCCAATGCCCTCCTGCAAAGCATTCCGCAGGAGCTGCGATCGGCGGAGCACGGCGTGCCGGGGGGCTGGATGGCCGACCCCGTCCGCCAGCGCCGGGCCTGTGAAGTGGCGGTGCGGACGCTGATCGCACTGCCCGCCGACATACCGGCGGTACGGCTGCTCGCCGACCAGACGGCTAAGGTGATGTCCGGCATTTCGGATGCGCTCAACGGGATGGCACTGCTTGTCGCCGCTCCTGTTAGTCCCGTTCCTCGCGGCCGTGGCTTCCGGCTCCGCGTTCCCGATTGGCTGCCTTCTCTCGTCAATGCGGGGCGCGCGTTCGTCACCATCTGCGCCGTCGCGATCTTTTGGATCATGACCGAATGGCCGAATGGTGCCTTCGCCATTACCTTCGCCGCGATCACGGTTGTCCTGTTTGCGCCGCGAGCCGATCAAGCTTACGCTACCGCCAAAAGTTCCATGATCGGCGACGTCCTTGCCACCGTTTTCACGGCGATCATCGCATTTGCGGTGCTGCCGGGGCTTGAGACCTTCGAGGCCTTCAGCCTCGCCATTGGTCTATACTTGGTGCCCGTCGG
>JBOHJT010000328.1:0-3117 GCA_050728715.1 Methylocella sp. | reverse complement strand
TTATGGGATATTTGTCACTCATTTCGCCCATCGAATCTCTTACTTGCGTGTCGAGCCCCAAGATTTGACCCCGCTTCTTTGGGTGGTCATGGGCGCGGCCGCGATCAGCGCAAATGCCGGTTCTATGCTGGTCCAAAACGGGCCGGGACCGGATTTCCTCCACACCATGAGACCGTTCGTTGACAGCGCCAGCTTTACCATTTGGGCATGGGGGACATGGTGGATACCGCTCCTCGTCATGTTCGGCATTTGGAAACATGGTGTACGCCGCGTTCCGCTGAGCTACACTCCGATGTTGTGGAGCATCGTGTTTCCGCTCGGGATGTATGCCGTCGCAACCGGCCGCCTCTCGCTAGCCGACGATTATCCACCCCTCCAAGTGCTGTCGCATTCGATGGCCTGGGTGGCGCTCGGCGCGTGGATCGCAACCACGGCGTCGTTGATCGTCGCGTCTGCACGAAGTTTGCGAAGCTTCGCGCGATCCATCTTGATCGAGCGGGGTTCCGGATCCGGGTTAACGCGATAGGGACGCCAGCAGCGTCGCGAGATAATCAAGGTCCTTTCCCGCGCGCTTGATGCCGCGCTTGTTCTTGCAGACGCGCGGGTGATGAGCGCCAAAGCGGCGGGCCACGGCCATGTTCTTGGCACTGGTGTACTTGAATCGGCGGGACTCGTTTGAATCAAATTATCCCGGTTCATCCAAGAGGTTATGCGCGTTCACCAAATCGCCCTGTACGTTCATGCCTTAGTCTTGACAGAGGCCGCCGCCAGCCATACGGTGCACCGCCTCCGCGCGCGCCTAACAGTCCAGCCATCCGGTTTCGCCACGAAACAAAAAAGCCGCCTACCTCGCTTTTTGCACAGGAACGGCTTATAAATTCTGCTTAGGCGCCTTTGCGAGGCAGATTGAGGGCGAGGCGGGAAAGCCAAGCGGAGGAGCCAGGCGGGTGGCGGAGCTCGGCGGGCAGCAGGACAAAGATCAACGAGAACAAGCCGAACGGCGCGGCGGTGGACCGCGCGAAGATGAAAGCCGCGAGCGCGAGAACGAAGCCTTACGGGCGCGGCTCGACAAGCTGTCCAAGGCGCTCGAGGCCCAACAACGCAATGCGCGTAAGTCGTTGGACGCAAGCAACTTGGGGCATGCCGGCGCGGGGCCCTCCCCGGGATCGGTGGGGAACGCGATGGCCCTCGCCTTCCGGGTTCTGAGCGAGTTCGTAGCGGCGGTTTTCGTCGGCGCCGTCATCGGATGGTGGATCGACCGCGCCGCCGGGACAACGCCGGTGTTTCTTGTGGTCTTCCTCCTGATGGGAGCGGCGGCGGGGTTTTGGAACGTCTATCGCATCGCGATGAAGCCTTCTGATCGAGGGGGCTGAGCGGCATGTGCAAATATTAAGACCAGCAATAATCCAAAGCGAGTTCCATGAAACCGCTTTAGAGGCAGGGAAGACGAGACGAGGGCGAAGAGCACACCATGGATCCCATCCATCAGTTCGTTGTCAAACCGATCGTCGGCCTGCGTCCTTTCGGCATCGATGCCACTTTCACCAATGCCTCTCTTTTCATGGTGATCGTCGTTCTGGCGATCGCCGCGCTGATGCTCCTTGGAACGCGATCGCGCGCGCTCGTTCCCGGCCGGCTCCAGTCCATGGCGGAGATGGCGTACGAATTTGTTGTGTCCACCGTGCATATGGGGGGCGGACACGACTGCATGCGCTTCTTTCCCTTCGTTTTCACGCTGTTCCTCTTCGTGTTGTTTTGCAACGTCATGGGGCTCATTCCTTATACATTCTCGGTCACGAGTCAGATCGCGGTCACCGCCGCGCTTGCGCTGCTTGTCATGAGCATCGTCATTGTTTATGGCTTCCTGCGCAACGGTACGCGTTTCCTCCGGCTTTTCGTTCCTTCCGGGGTGCCTATCGTGCTGCTGCCTTTTTTGGTCCCCGTCGAAATCATTTCGTTCCTTGCCCGGCCGGTCACCCTTTCGGTTCGTCTGTTCGCAAACATGCTCGCCGGACACATCACGCTCAAGGTGATGGGCGGTTTCGTCGTGACCTTGCTCGGCGCCGGCGCCCTCGCGGTCTTCGCGCCACTGCCATTCGCGGTGGCCATCGTGTTGACGGCATTCGAATTGCTCATCGCCGTCCTCCAGGCCTATGTCTTCGCCATTCTTACTTGCGTCTACCTCAACGACGCAATTCATCCGGGCCACTGAATAAATATCGAACAACAGCTCGGCCGCCCCTCGTCGCAAGCTTAAGGAGAGCATGATGGATCCCGCAGCAGGCAGATATATAGGCGCAGGTCTAGCCGCGATCGGCACCGGCGCCGCCGCGATAGGCGTCGGTATAATCTTCGGTCAATTCCTTTTGGGAGCCTTGCGCAATCCCACCGCGTCCGATGGCCAGTTCGGACGCGTTTTCATCGGCGTCGCGCTCGCCGAAGGCCTGGGCATTTTTGCCTTGCTCATAGCGATTCTTTTGCTCTTCGTGGTCAAGTAGAACGCCGCCCCACTGCGCCTGGAAAGCCATCCGGGCACAGTGTTGCCGCCGTTGCTTATTCGCGCAGGACGTAACTCATGGCCAGCAGCGAACAAGAAGGCCACATTGCCGGAACCGGGACGGCGGCCGCCGGCGGCCATGGCGAGACCTCTTTCCCGCCGTTCGACCTGGTCAATTTCACGCCGATGCTGATCTGGCTCGCCCTGAGCTTTGGATTGCTCTACCTATTGATGGCGAAAATCGCTTTGCCGCGCGTGGAAAGCATTCTGCACACCCGCGCGCATAAGATCACCAATGATATCGCCGAGGCGAATGCTTTCCGGGCCCAGTCGGACGAAGCCGCCGCGGCGCTCGACAAGACAATCGCCGACGCGAAAGCCATGGCGCTGGCGCTCGCCCAGGAAACCCGTGCAAGGCTCACCGCGGAGTGCGAGGCAAACCGCCTCGCGCTGGAAGCCGAACTCAACGCCAGGCTCGCGGCTTCGGAGATGCAAATTCTTGAAATGAAAGCCAAGGCCATGGGCAACGTCGAGGCAATCGCCAGCGAGGCGGCGGCGGCGATCGTTCACCACATCACCGGCAAACCCGCCGACCCAACGGCAATTGCTAGGGCGATCGC
>JBOHJT010000327.1:0-3219 GCA_050728715.1 Methylocella sp. | reverse complement strand
GGGAAATAGGCAGCGGAAAAGACCGGCTGTCCGGCGACGATCAACGCCGCTTCCCGGCTGTGCCTCGGCTTCAGGCGCACCATGACAACATCGTCGGCCTCGGCCTCGGCGGCTTCGAGATCGCGCAGCGATTGGCGGATCGACGGATGGCCCTTGGTTTTCAAAATATTCAAGGAAAACGCGACATCGTGCGCGGTCAAGTGCGCGCCGTCATGGAACCTTGCCTCATTGCGCAGAAGAAAGCGGTAGGTTGTCTTGTCGGCCGAAATCCGCACCGCCCGCGCGACAAGCCCATAGAGCGAATCCGGCTCGTCGCCGCTTCCGCTCATCAGCGAATCGAAAACTAGCCCCATTCCGGCGGCGCCGTCGCCCCTCAAGATATAGATATTCAGCGTATTGAAGGTGGTGAAATTCTGGTTGCCGGAGGTCGAGCTGACTTGCAGCACGATCTCGCCGCCCTTCGGCGCATCGGGATTCACATATGGAAAATGGCTAAAGCCGGCCGGCTGGGCGAGATCGCCGAAGATGGAGAGGCCGTGGGCCTCGGTCTCCTGCGCGGCCGCCTGCGCGCGGGGCGTAAAAAATCGCGCCAGGACGACGCCGCCGAAGCCAAGCCGCAACGCCGAGCGGCGGGTGAGCGCATATGAAACTTGCGGAAGGAATTTAGCGGTCAAAGTTGCCCTCCAGGCGAAGTGCCGGGCCGGAACAAACGCACCGCTTCCGGCGTTTCAGGTAGCATGGACGCGGGCGGCGGCGAACGCGACTGAGTTCATGGGCCATATAAGCATGAAAAAGCCGGGCAGGAACCCGGCTTGCAAAACGGTTTTGAAATTCTCGTTTTGCCGGCAAGGGCAAGGGATTGTCCGACAATGTGTGCAAGCAATCGACGATGCCGGCTCGTTTGGCGGGGTTGCTCACGCCCGCAGCGGTCGTTTTCGTGCCCGCCTTTGGGCCGTTCGACAACCCCATAGAGCGGCGGACCGACCTTGGGATCGGCACCTTTCTCGACGCCAATCGACGCTAATCGCGCGATCCAAAGGAAACGACGTGAAGCAACTTGACAGATGGCACGGACCCAAAGGCCCGTATTTCGACGCTCGCTTCTCTCAAGCCTTGCACTGGCGGGAAATCCGTAAGCTGCTAATCGGCCGCCCATTGGCGCGGGGTCTCGACTCACGGCTCTGGCACGGCCCGGGCGCTTGCGGTCATGCGCGGGGCGCCCTGCATCGGCGCCCTGCGTTTTTCACGAGGAACTCACTCAAGGACCGGTGGGGACTGCCCCAATTAGGGTTCTGGTATTTACAGCCTGAGTGGTGATTGGAACACCCTGTATGGCTGCTTCCGTGCCAACTGCCGTCAACATCACCTGATCGACGAACGTTAGGAACTTCGAGACATCGACGGATTGCGCGTTGGAGACGAAGATAATGTCGTCGTTGCGCATTTGCAGCCTGGTGGCCAAGAAATAACCGCCGGGATCGCGGAAGCTGACGGAGAAAATGACCGGAACGAGCGGCCTGTCGAACCGCGCCATGTCGGCGCCGAGTAGCTGGGCCACTTCGCGGGGCTCCAGACGGTAAAGAAACACCGCGCCTGGATTGGCTTGGGCGTCGAGCAAGCCCCCCGCCATCCCCACGGCCTCGGCGAGATTGATCCGCCAGGCGTTGAAAGCGAACTCGCCTTGCGGGGCTCCGACGGCGGAGCCGGCGGTTGCCCCAAAAGCCATGAATTTCTGCGGCTCTTGATAGACATAGATCCGGTCGCCCGGCAAAACATAGATGTTGTTTTTTGCATTCATCACGAGATTTTCGAAAGGCACGGTGGCGCGGCGACCGCCCCGCTCGAGCATGACCCAGGTCGCGTAGCCCTGGTCCTTAATGCCGCCCGCGCGGGTGATAGCGTCTAGAACGCGGTCTCCGGCCCCCGTCGCCGGAACCGCGAAGCGAAGCGGCGTGTTCACCTCGCCTACCACGCTGATCAGCGAGGTCCGCTGCTGCGCCAAGGTCACGACGGCTTGAGGTTCGATCGCCCGGTTCTTGATCTTGCTGACGATATCATCTTGGACCTGAACGTTGGTGCGGCCGGCGGCCTTGATCAATCCGGCGAAGGGAACGGTGATATCGCCGTTGTTGTCGACCATTTGGTCTGGAAGATTCACGAAATTGCCAGGGCGCACGCCTGCTTCGAGCGGGATGAACAAGCCGCCCGCCGCCGCTTCGAAAATCGTGACCGAGATAACATCGCCGATGCCGAACTTGATGTTGGCCGATGGGCGCCGGTCCGTGAACGCACCCGCCAGTCCTTTGGGTTCATGGGCGGCGAGAATGTCGATGGTCTCGGGGGTAAGCTTGATCAAGGCGTAGGGGACGGTCGGAGAGGTTCCGCTCTCAATATCCCTGGACGTCGGTCCATTGACAGGAAAGAACGAGCAACCGCCGGCCCCCAGCAAGGCGAGGGCGAACACGGAGATCAAGCCGCATCGCGAGCCCGACATGAATTTCCCCAGCAAAAACTTTCATTCACAACTAGCCGAAAACAGTGGCCGAAGCTAGCAAAGCGGCGCCGTTTTTCTGTGCGAAGGCACAGTATCTGCGGCACCGTTGTAATTTTGGCACAATGACCGAGGTGCAGCTAACGCGGAGGGAACTTTAAGGTTGGCTCCGAAACCGAAAGCACTCTTGCATGTTCTTTTTGCCATCGTCCCGGCCTTCAACGATGGGCAAGGATTAAAGGCGCCATTCGCACGAACAAATATTAGGGTTCGCGGACAAAGGCAGTTCTTCCGGAACTTTCGCCCATCCAGCACATTATCCGTCCACGCTTAAAAGAGGCCGGAATACCTTGATCGTTAATCAAGGAAGGAGTTTCAATGCGTATCGCGCTCGTCGCGCCGCTGGCGGAAGCGGTGCCGCCCAAGCTATACGGCGGAACGGAGCGGGTTGTGTCCTGGCTAGCGGAGGAGCTTGTTAGGCAAGGGCACCGGGTTACTTTGTTCGCGAGCGCCGAGTCGGAGACGGCGGCCGAGCTTGTCGCATGCGCCCCGCAAAGTCTGCGGCTTGCGGGAATCCGCGACCATCTCGGCAGTACCTTAGCTATGCTACGCGAGGTCCGCCGCCGCGCCGATAATTTCGACATTCTTCATTTCCATGTCGATCTGCTGCCGCAAGCGCTGTTCCATGACCTTGCCCATAAATGTCTAGTAACATTGCACGGGCGGCT
>JBOHJT010000326.1:0-3254 GCA_050728715.1 Methylocella sp. | reverse complement strand
TCGACGCGTGTCGCGGCGCCTGGAATGCCCCGATGGCCAGATCCGAGGTCATCGCCTCAATTGGAACCAGAGATTGAGCACAGGTCAAAACTTAGGGCGGTTGGTATAATGTTTGCGATAATTCCAGTGGCGGCCACTCCCAAAGCCCTGCGCGCGATCGTGTGCTTCCTGCCGCCGCAGCGAGCGGCCACGCAGCGCCGCCACCAGCAGCAGCGTCGGCCGCCGCGCCGAACGTAGAGACGACGCACCAAAGCAATTATTGGGGATGGGTCGCGAACAAAGCCTCGAGTGCTTGGGGATTGCTTTCCGAACCTTGGTGGGGAGCCCCATCGACCCTCACAGCGCCGCCCCCCACATCTTACCGCGTGGCCAGAACCCAGCGTGATCCGCGGGAGCGGGCGCTTTTCCAGTCGGCTTTTGCGTGTCCAGCAAATGGCGCACGGCGAGGCCCCTGTCCCGGATTCGCCGTGAATCACATTGTGCCGCCCCTGCCTCGGCGGCGCAGATTCTCCAGGGAATATGCAATGGCAGGCGAGCGCGCTGTCTTTCGCCAAAGATGTGCAGGAACGCGCCGCTTGCAGGGCCGCCCGCGAAGATTGAACTAGGACACTACCCGAGTGGCTATCGGCTCAACGCAACGACGTGACAAGGTCTCAATCAGACAAGCAGCGCTCGTTCGGCACGCCGAGATTTCCGCTGTCTTGCTGATTATTCCTCGCCGTTCAGTTCGTCGACGGCAGACAAAAATTCTTCACTCAGCTCTCTTGCCTTCGCAGCAAATTGCAGTTCAAGCTCGCGAAGCTTCGCTTCGAACTTGTAGCCGGCCTCGCGAAGCCGCACGACCTTGGCGCTGGTGTCATTTCGTTTCATCCTCTCTTGCGGCGGCAAGCCAGATCCTGTGCTTGTGCCGAATGCGCCAGCGCGGCTACGTTTCATCATTGCCGTCCTTTGCGCGCGCAAGAACGGCGGCTGCCCTCATGCCGATATGGTCGGCCTGTTTCTCGCGTTTAAGTGCGAGATCCCTATGCCACCGCGCCGCTTCGAGATGGCGCATCCCATTTCGCAGGATTACGCCTTGCAGAGATTCGAGAAAGCACACCTTCCAGGAGCCGGTTAATCTGCTCCCGCTCTGCAACGACTGAATCGTCCTCTGGCCTTCATCGTTTAAGTGCTCTTTATCGTGGGCAATTCGAGACGCGTAGCGCCTAGTCAAAGGCAGGTGATCGAGACTGCGCGGTTTGCGCCCTGTAACCGCTTGGAGTGGATTGAAACCCATTTCCCGCCCGTGAGAATTGGTGTCATATGTCACTGATGACTATTAATATTGTTTAGGACATCGGCATGCCGGAAAATCCACGACGGGGTGTTGCAGTCGTGCAACGGCAGATTGTGGACGCCTCCCGCTCGTGGGATTACCTCTTAGTGGGTCTCCCCCCGATGACCAGATTTCGAGGCTGAGCGTACTGCTTCGGACGAGCCTCGGCAAGGCTGAACCATCGCCGTGATGCTCCGGCGCATCAAAGCCTGTGACATCGGCGTGATGCGCACCGGACTTGCGATTATCTTAATTCTCAATGCGAGTCTGTGCGAGACGCTGGGGTTCAGCGCGAAGGACGCCGCACTTGATTCTTGCTCTATTAGGACGAATATAGGTTGAGCCCGTAAGGCTTTCGATTTTCTGGCCTGGGGACGCCAAACGAAATGCTTTCAACCATCCTGATCGTCCTCCTCATTCTGAGGCTCGTTGGCGCGTTGCCGCCAAGGCTCTACAGTGCGAGTTGGGGTTACGCGCCAGGCGGTATTTGTTATTCGGCAACCTTAATCGCGGTGTAGGAGCAAAGCTCCATATGGGTGGCACGGTTGGCGATTGAACGTGATTGGTTCGGCTTCAGGGAGGCCTTCACCTCCTTGCCTGAGCGAGCAGGATAACTTCGAGGCCTCCAAGGCCGCATCAAACGAGACGCGCAAGCGGCCTTGGAGGCCGTGCACTTGGAGCATACATTCGCTCGGGTGCGTCAAGCCCTGATCACTGCTTCTTCAGCCAGTCGTCGACAGCCTTGCGCCCCGCGTCATTGGTGATGCCGGCGCGTTCCTGAATCTTGCCTTCAGGCTGTTCGCTCCTGCCGGCAATTTTGTCGAGATCGTCATCCGTACGATGGCCCCATTGCTCCTTGAACTTGCCTTTGAACTGCTTCCAGTTCCATTCGACGCGATTCCAAGCGTTGCAAACCCCCTTAGTTTCAAAGGTGTGGCAACGTTTGACCGCACCCTACACCCCTAGACGTCATTGAGGGGAGTTGGTTCGAACGTCGTCTTAGCCCGCATCCCCCAGATAAAGCATAAATCAATCTGCCCTATCCGGAGTTGTCACCTCGAGATGACGATTGTGCCGAACTTTTTGCCTTAAACGAAATCAGCCGATAATGGTTCGAGCTGTAGTATGAGCGCCGGCGAGCTTTTTGGAGCGAGCTTGGCAGCAATAGAGCGAACCATAGTTAAGCTTTGAGCCGTTTCTTTACGTCAAGCTTGCATCAATGAACCAGCCCGAGGCCCAAGATACCAGAGATGATCAAAAATATCGCTACGATGTAATTGAGCAACTGTGGCATGATCAAAATGAGGATGCCGGCGAGCAAAGAGACGATCGGTTGAATGTGTGCGATGCCTATGGTGCCTATGGTCATTTTTTATTCCCTGTATTGTAGGCTTCACTTCTCGGCGATCGGCCAGATGGTACGGGCGATCACAGTGCCCCCGAATAATTCAACTGGGATTCCCCGGATGAACCCCGAACTGACGTGAATGATAGTCCTACTCTGAACTGGTTGGAAGCCCAGATTTCGAAGAACGGCCGGCGGCCGGCATTCCAGGCCGCCCAAGCGGTGTTTGAGGGTCTGACCTGATCGTTTGCCTTGCATTCGCACGCACTCCTCCGGTCGGTTCCCCTTCGATGCATGCGGCGGCCAGGCCGGCCCCGGAAAAGCGCCCGTACGCTACAAGCAAACCCAAACACATGACCTTCGAAAGGCCCGGCGACGTCGTGCGATTCGACACGCTCTCCGTCTCGCCCGCTCCCGGATGCTCCATCAAACACTTCGACGCCTGCGATCCGAAGGCCAAATGGACCGTCGCGAGATCTTACGGACGGCCACCGCGAAAAACGCCGCCGGCTTCCTCGGCCCCGGTCCTCGCCGCAATGCCGCACCCCATCGAAGCCATCCAGATCGACGGCGGACCGGAGTTCATGGCCGAGT
>JBOHJT010000325.1:0-3264 GCA_050728715.1 Methylocella sp. | reverse complement strand
TTCAAGCGCGGGCAGCAAGGCGGCACAATCATTCGGCAAGCTCATGAGCAACACGCGTCCGGGCCGGGCCAGCCAGCCGGTGACGAGCCTCGCGTGATGATAGCGCGCGTTGCCGGGAAAAACATGGATAAACGCCAGCGTCGAATAGAGCGCCTCGATTGATTGCAAAAGCCGTATCGCCGCGGCGGCGGCGATGGTCCGCGCCTCGATCATGCTCGTTGTTCCAGGTTCCAAGCCGGTCGCGCCGTGAATGTTGATGCGCCGGCGCCCGCGCGTTTGCAGGGTCGCGAGCTTCTCTTGTTCGGGCGCCCCGCATCCGGCCGGCCCGCAAGGCCCTGGGTTGGATGCACGGCGTCCATAAACAGCACGGCTGCATTGCCGGCCATGGCGTTCAATCGAGTCTCATCGGCCTCGATGAACGCCTTCCGCTTTTCCTCGTCGCGCTTGCGCGGGACGATTTCCGGCTTGTGATATTCGAGACCAAGACGACGCCGCACCGCGCTCAGGCGGCCCTCAAAGACGACACCGCATTCCTTTCCGGCAAAGGCGCCGATCTCGGGCGTCGAGCCGGGCAGCGTCTCCCCGGCCCATGCTTTCAATTGCTCTTGTTGCCCGCCGCTTGCCTGGCAGGTGCCCGCCGCGAAACGCGCAAGCCCTTCACTACCGTCCTCGCCAAGCATGCCGTGCGACTTGCGGATCGCGGCGCCGTCGAGAAGCAAGGCTCCCGCGGCCTTCTCGCAGCTCGGGCCGGCGCCGCGCGGCAGCAGCGCATTGGCCCGCATCGCGATCCGTCCCGCGCCAAGGCGATCAGGCCGGCGCGGTCCGCGCGGGAACGAAGCCGGCGCGAAGCATGCGCCCAAGCCGAATCCAAAAAGCGTCCCCTGCCAAGCGAATTTCTTCGGCCTCCAAATGACTCCGGGGTATTAAGCGCGGGCATTGACGCGCCCTCGTCGGCTTCCTTCCTCCTTCGCCGGACTTTCCGCGCAAGCGACCGTGTCCTGGGTGTGTGGAAGTTCGGAAAAGCCGCCCTGTGTCTAAATGATCTTGCGCATCGCGCTGCCGCTCGTGCGCAAGCAGGTATTTAGCACTCGCGCCACGGCGCTCGAGCATATTTTCTGCTTCCCTCAGAAGCGGAAAATATGCTCGCGGCTCAATCGTATCGCCTCACCCGGGCGGAGAGGCGCGCGCTCACGCCTGCGGCTGCGGCTCCAGTCCTCCGGGCTCGGGGCCAGGCTTCGGCCGCACGACGCCGGTGGTCGGGACGGGAGAGCCGCGCAACGGCGGCTCATGATCGTCGCCCGTATCGCGCACCGGAGCATGCCCCTTCAGAAGCTCTTTGATCTCTTCGCCGGTAAGTGTCTCGTATTCGAGGAGACCTTTGGCAAGAGTTTCGAGATCTTGGCGCTTTTCGGTAATGATCCGGGTTGCTTCGGCGAGACCCGACTCCACCAGGCGGCGCACTTCCGAGTCGATTTTCTGCGCGGTGGCCTCGGAGATGGTTTGCTGCCGCCCCATGGTATAGCCGAGGAAAACCTCCTCCTGATTTTCGCCATACATGACGGTGCCAAGCTCCTCGGAGAAGCCCCAGCGGGTCACCATGGCGCGGGCGAGCTTGGTCGCCTGCTCGATGTCGGATTGCGCGCCCGATGTTATCTTATCCTTGCCGAAGATGATTTCCTCGGAAACCCGGCCGCCCATGCAGATGGCAAGCCGCGATGTCATCTGTTCGAAACTCATCGAAAGCTTGTCGCGTTCGGGGAGCTGCATGACCATCCCGAGGGCTCGCCCGCGCGGAATGATCGTGGCTTTATGAACCGGATCGGTGGCCGGAACATTGAGGGCGACGATCGCGTGCCCGCCCTCGTGATAGGCGGTCAGCATTTTCTCTTGTTCGGTCATGACCATGGTGCGGCGCTCGGCGCCCATCATGATCTTGTCTTTCGAATCCTCGAACTCGGACATGGTGACGAAACGCTTGGCGCGCCGTGCCGCCAGCAAGGCCGCCTCGTTGACGAGATTCATGAGGTCGGCACCGGAAAAGCCGGGCGTGCCGCGCGCCACCGTCCGCAGATCGACGTCCGGCGCGAGGGGGACTTTGCGGACATGCACCTTGAGGATCTTCTCGCGCCCGACGATATCGGGGTTCGATATGACAATCTGGCGGTCGAAGCGGCCGGGGCGGAGCAACGCCGGATCGAGCACGTCCGGACGGTTCGTCGCCGCGATTATGATGATGCTCTCGTTGGGCTCGAAACCGTCCATCTCGACGAGGAGCTGGTTCAAGGTCTGCTCGCGTTCGTCGTTGCCCCCCCCGAGGCCGGCGCCGCGATGCCGGCCAACGGCGTCTATTTCATCGATGAAGACGATGCAAGGCGAGTTCTTCTTGGCCTGCTCGAACATGTCGCGGACGCGGCTCGCGCCGACGCCGACGAACATTTCCACGAAATCCGATCCGGAAATCGTAAAGAAGGGCACATTGGCTTCCCCCGCGATGGCGCGCGCAAGCAGCGTCTTGCCGGTCCCGGGCGGGCCGACAAGCAAAACGCCGCGTGGGATTCGCCCGCCAAGCTTCTGGAAGCGTTGCGGATCGCGCAGGAATTCGACAATTTCCTGGAGGTCTTCCTTGGCCTCGTCGACGCCGGCGACGTCCTCGAAAGTAAACCGCCCATGCGCCTCGGTCAGGAGTTTCGCTTTGGACTTGCCAAATCCCATGGCCTTGCCGCCGGCGCCCTGCATTTGCCGGGAAAGAAAGATCCAGATGCCGAGGATGGCAATCAGCGGCAGCCCGTTGACGAGAAGCGTCATCAACCAATTGGTGTTTTCCGACGGAGGCTTGGCCATGATCGACACGTTTTTCTTATAAAGGCTCTGAACCAGCGTCGGGTCGTTGGGCGCATAGGTCGCAAAGGCGCGATTGTCGGTGAAATGACCCGTGATCTCGTTGCCTGCGATCGTGACCTCGCGGACATGGCCTTGGTCAACTTCGTTCAAAAGCTGGCTAAAGGCAATGTCTTGCGACGGAACCCGCTGTCCAGGGTTTTGAAACAGCATGACGAGCGCAACGACGAGCAGGATAATGATCACCCAAAGGGCGAAATTCCGGAAATTCGGATTCATTTTCGTTCCCGCTAAACATCATTCCGGCCAAAGGGCCGTCACCGGTTGAAACAGCACCCGCTGCTAATTGGGCGTTGGTTCAATGTAAGCCTGGTTTGCGCGCTTGCCAAGTGAGTATTAACATCACTCTCAAGTGAGGCTTACATC
>JBOHJT010000324.1:0-3287 GCA_050728715.1 Methylocella sp. | reverse complement strand
AGCTTCCCAAAAACTCTGGCGCGCGGTCCGCGATGTCGAGCCGCTCGCGTACCCGCGCGAAAAAATCATCTGGAAAATTTCGGTGGCGCCAACCGCCGGACCAAAAATTGCCGAAACGGTCTTCCACGCGCATACTCCTGAAGCCCTGTTCGATTGGTCGGGCGGCTTGATCTGGCTCGCGCTCGATCCTTGCCCCGGCGCGGCGGCGGGCGTCATTCGCAAGGCGGTTGCGGAAAATGGCGGCGGGCATGCGACTTTGATCCGCGCACCTGCCGAAACCCGCGCGACAGTCCCGGTGTTCGAGCCGCAGCCTCAAGGGCTCGCCGCTCTGTCGCGGCGGCTGAAAGATGCGTTCGATCCTTATGCTATTTTGGAGCCGCGCCGCATGTGGGCGGAATTTTGAGATGCAGACGAATTTTTCCCCCGCGCAGCTCAAAAATCCGGGCACAGTGGAGGCGGAGAAAATTCTCCGCGCCTGCGTCCATTGCGGCTTCTGCAACGCGACCTGCCCGACCTTCGTGCTGCTTGGCGACGAACTCGATTCTCCGCGCGGTCGCATCTATCTCATCAAGGATATGCTCGAACAGAACCGGCCCGCCGATGCGCTGACCGTCAAGCACATCGACCGCTGTCTTTCCTGCCTCGCCTGCATGACGGCCTGCCCATCGGGGGTGAACTATATGCATCTTGTCGATGGGGCGAGAAGCCATATCGAGAAGACGTTTCGAAGGCCGCTCGCGGACCGGCTGTTCCGGGCTTTTCTCGGCGCCGTTCTCCCTTATCCGAACCGTTTCCGGCTTGCACTTGCCGCCGCGCCCTTGGCAAAATCCCTTAACACTCTCTATCCGCGTTTTGGCCGGACCGGGAAGCGGCTTGCCGCGATGCTGCGCCTGGCGCCTCGCCGCATCCGGCAAGGTCCGCGCCCGGGCGTGATCTTCCCCGCCGGACCGCCCATTGCCCGTGTTGCCCTTCTTGGCGGCTGCGTCCAGCAGGTGTTGCGGCCAGACATCAACGTCGCCACGAACAGCTTGCTGACCAGGTTCGGAATTAAAACCGTGCTTGCCAAAGGCGAAGCCTGCTGCGGTGCGCTCCTGCACCATCTTGGCAAGGAGGCCGGGGCGCTTATACAGGCGCGGCAAAACGTCGATGTTTGGAGCAGGGAAATCGAGCGGCATGGACTCGATGCGATTTTGATCACGGCATCGGGCTGCGGCACCATGATCAAGGATTATGGTTTTTTGCTGCGCGACGATCCGGCCTATGCGGCAAAGGCGGCGCGCGTTTCCGCGCTTGCCAAGGATGTGACGGAGTTTTTGGACACGCTTGATCTACCCGAACCGGCGCAACCTTCCGGCCTAACCGTGGCCTATCATTCCGCCTGCTCGATGCAACATGGCCAAAAGATCGACGCCTTGCCACGGCGGCTTTTGACGCAAGCAGGTTTTAGGGTCCGCGACATTCCGGAAGGGCACTTGTGCTGCGGTTCGGCGGGCACCTATAATATTTTGGAGCCGGAAATCGCCGTGCGGCTGCGCGATCGCAAGATCGCGAATATCGAGCAAACTTTGCCCGATCTCGTCGCCACCGGCAACATCGGTTGCATCGCGCAGATCGCGAGCGGCACATCGATCCCTGTGCTCCATACGATCGAACTTCTCGACTTCGCCCATGGCGGGCCACCGCCGGATCGCGTCGCGAGCCTTGCGGGGTGAACGTCATTTCCGCCAAACGGCTGGAACAAATGCGAACGGTAGCCCGGTGGATGGAGACGAACTGGAAACAAACATTCTCTGGACAGGGTCTGCCTTTGAGGTGGACATTGGACGCGCAAACCGAATGACCTACGAATGCGTTTCGCCTTACCGAGTTCCTTTACGACATCGTCCATGGAGTGTGGCATGACGCCGCGCGGCACAGATCGGAGATCATGGCCGGACCTGCCGTATCCGGCGTGGCGGGAAACCTGCACGACGCTGCATCTGTGGACACAGATCGTGGGCAAGGTCCGGCTGTCGCAGACGCCCTGGCTCAATCATTCGTGGCACGTCGCGCTCTACGTAACCGCGCGCGGCCTGACCACCTCACCCATACCGTATGGCGAACGGGTGTTCTAAATTGACCTCGATTTCATTGACCACGCGCTGCGCATCGAGACCAGCGACGGCCCTCGATGGCAGATGCCGCTTCATGCCCAGCCGGTGGCGGATTTCCATGCGGCGATCATGGCGGGCCTCTCCGATGTCGGCATAGAGGTGCACATCGATGAGGTTCCCAACGAGTTGCCTGACCCGATCCGCTTCAGCGACGACCGAGTGCATGCCGCGTATGATGCCGAATATGCGCAACGCTTCTGGCGGGTGCTCCTGCAGGCAGATCGCCTGTTCAAGGCGTTCCGCACGAGCTTCATCGGTAAATGCAGCCCCGTCCATTTTTTCTGGGGCAGCTTCGACCTAGCGGTGACCCGCTTCTCTGGCCGCCGCGCGCCACGGCATCCCGGAGGAGTTCCGAACCTTTCGGACGAAGTTGCCTGCGAGGCCTATTCGCATGAGGTCAGCAGCGCAGGCTTTTGGCCCGGCGGCGGGGCCATCGATTATCCGGCCTTCTATTCCTACGCTTATCCCATGCCGGAGGGTTTTCGCTCGGCTCCCCTCCGGCCAAAAGCTGCCTTCTTCAGCCTGGAACTGGGCGAGTTTCTATTGCCTTACGAGGCGGTGCGAACAGCCGCGTCGCCGGATAGGGCAGTCCTTGACTTCTTGCAAAGCACCTATGAGGCCGCAGCCGACGCGGGCAAATGGGACCGCGCTGCACTCGAATGCGCGCCGGGACTTCCCGGTGTGCCGCGTCCTGTTTCCTAGCGCCCGAATGACTTGACGGAAAGTCGAGTAACCAGGCAGTCCATGATCAGTTTCGGACGGGCCCCCTGCGATGAAGGCGTCATTCGCTCCGCAGCGGAAACGACCGGCTGCGCCGAGCGCGCCCGACCATGGGTATTGGCCGCAACCATCCTGGGCTCGAGCATGGCTTTCATCGACGGCTCTGTGGTCATCGTGGCCCTCCCGGCCATCCAAATGGATCTGGCCACATCCGTCGCAGGGGCGCAGTGGATCGTCAACGCCTACACGCTGATGCTCGGCGCGCTGATCCTGGTCGGCGGCTCGGCCGGCGATCACTTTGGCCGGCGGCGCGTGTTCGCGCTTGGTGTTGCCATCTTCACGTTGGCTTCCATCGTCTGCGGATTGGCGCCGAACACCGCAGCTCTGATCGCCGCGCGGGCGGCGCAGGGCGTC
>JBOHJT010000323.1:0-3345 GCA_050728715.1 Methylocella sp. | reverse complement strand
CGGCCTGCCCCAATCCGGGGGCGCTTGAAGGAGATTGCTTGCATGGGTTTATTCCCGGAATTTCGCGGCCTGGAACACTTCGCTGGCGGCGCGCGGCCGCGGCGGAACGATGCGCGCGCCGGTTTGATGTTTGCTTGCGCGCTCGTCTTGGGCGCCGCCGGAAGCCTCGGGGCAATCCCCGGCCCGGCCTTCGCGAAGGGGCCTGAGTCCCTCGCCGATCTCGCGGACGCGGTCAGCGATGCCGTCGTGAATATCTCGGCGACGCAGACCATGGACGACAAGCACGCCGAGAATGCGCCGCAATTGGAGCCGGGCACGCCCTTCGACGATCTTTTCGAGGAGTTCTTCCGCCGCCACCAGCAGGGCGGCAATGACCGGCAAGATCAAAAACAACGTCAGCGTAAATCGAATTCGCTCGGCTCCGGCTTCGTCGTCGATCCATCCGGGGTTGTCATAACTAACAATCACGTAATCGCCGACGCCAATGAAGTAACGGTCATATTCACCGATGGCCAGAAGCTGAAGGCCGAGGTGGTTGGCAAGGATGAAAAGGTCGATGTCGCGGTGCTTCGGGTTAAGCCGGACAAGCTGCTCAAGGCGGTGAAATTCGGCGACAGCGAAAAGATGCGCGTGGGCGATTGGGTAGTCGCCGTCGGCAACCCCTTTGGGCTTGGCGGCACGGTCACCGCCGGCATCATCTCGGCCCGCCATCGCAACATCGAGTCGGGTCCCTACGACAATTATTTTCAAACCGACGCGGCAATCAACAAAGGCAATTCGGGTGGACCCTTGTTCAACATGGCGGGCGAGGTGATCGGGATCAATACGGCGATCCTGTCGCCGAGCGGCGGCTCGATCGGGATCGGCTTCGCCACCCCCGCCGCGACGGTTATTCCGGTCATCGATCAATTGGAAAAATTCGGCGAGACGCGGCGCGGCTGGCTTGGCGTGCACATCCAAAACGTCGACGATACGATCGCCGAAAGCCTCAATCTCGGCCAGGTGCGCGGCGCGCTCGTCGCCGGAACCGACGACAAGGGGCCGGCCAAGGCGGCGGGTCTCAAGGCCGGGGACGTTATTGTCAAGTTCGATGGAATCGAGATCAAGGAGTCGCGCGACCTGCCCAAGATCGTCGCCTCGGCGCCGGTCGGCAAGGATGTCGATATCGTCGTGATCCGCCAAGGCAAGCAGATCACCAAGACAATCAAGCTCGGCCGCTTGGAAGACAATGATAAGCGGACGTCTCTCGCCGCGAAACACGGCGACGCGGGAAAGCAGGCGATCGCCGGTCCTGTCGAAAAGGCGCTGGGAATGGAATTCTCGAGCCTCACGGACGATTTGCGGCAAAAATTCGCCATCAAGAACAATGTCGCCGGTGGAGTCGTCATAACCGGCGTCGATCCCGACTCCGCCGCGGCGGACAAACATGTCCAGGCCGGCGATGTCGTCGTGGAAATCAATCAGGAGCCGGTCAAGGAGCCCGCCGACATCGCCAAGAAAATCCAGGCGCTGAAGAGCGGCGGCAAGAAATCGGCGTTGCTGCTTGTGGCCAACGCTCAAGGAGAAGTGCGTTTCGTGGCGCTCGGCTTGCCGTGATGGGCTGCCCCCGACCATTGTATTTACAAAGGATAAAATCCCCGCTCCGGCGCAAGACACGGCGCGGGCGTGTCCGGCGATTGCCTTGCGTTATGGCAATTTCAAACCGGCCGCTGCTCGCCGCTTGACAGCTCAACGCGAGTTCCCTAGATAGAGGGCGCGGCGTTAGCACTCATTTGGAGAGAGTGCTAACGAGACGCAGTTGCAAATCAGCCGCAAGCTTGGCAAGGCGCCTCCCGCGTGGCAATGGGTGCGCCGCCGGCGGCGCAGAAGGGAACCAAACGACATGAGCTTTCGTCCTTTGCACGACCGCGTCGTGGTCAGACGTCTCGAAGGCGAGGAAAAGACCAAGGGCGGGATCATTATCCCCGATACCGCCAAGGAGAAGCCCCAGGAAGGCGAGATCATCGCGGTGGGGCCCGGCGGCCGCGATGAAAGCGGCAAGCTCACACCGCTCGATGTCAAGTCCGGCGACAAGATTCTGTTCGGCAAATGGTCGGGCACGGAAGTCAAGATCGACGGGCAAGATCTTCTCATCATGAAGGAAAGCGACATCCTGGGCGTCGTCGCCTGAGTCCGGCAAAAGCCCTTCACCCAATGTTTTAAAGTACCCGGTTCAGGAGTTTCAATATGGCAGCCAAAGAAATCCGTTTCTCGTCCGATGCCCGCGACCGCATGTTGCGTGGCGTCGATACTCTCAACAACGCGATCAAGATCACCCTTGGCCCGAAAGGCCGCAATGTCGTTATGGAGAAATCCTTCGGCGCCCCGCGCATCACCAAGGATGGCGTGACGGTGGCAAAAGAGATCGAAATTTCCGATAAATTCGAGAATCTGGGCGCCCAGCTGATGCGGGAAGTCGCCTCCAAGCAAAACGACGCGGCCGGCGACGGAACCACCACGGCGGTCCTTCTCGGCGCTTCGATCGTCAGGGAAGGCACAAAGGCGGTTGCGGCCGGCCTCAACCCGATGGATCTGAAGCGCGGCATTGACCTCGCGGTCACCGCCGTCGTGGCGGATCTCAAGGCGAACTCGAAGAAGGTCACATCGAACGACGAGATTGCCCAGGTCGGCACGATATCGGCCAACGGCGATAAATCGATCGGAGCAATGATCGCGAATGCGATGCAGAAGGTCGGCAACGAGGGCGTGATCACGGTCGAGGAGGCAAAGAGCCTGGAGACCGAACTCGATATTGTCGAAGGCATGCAGTTCGACCGCGGCTATCTCTCGCCCTATTTCATCACCAACGCCGAGAAGATGCTCGCCGAGTTGGAAGACCCTTACATTCTCATCCATGAAAAGAAATTGTCTTCGCTGCAGGCCCTGCTGCCGGTTCTCGAATCCGTCGTGCAGGCCGGCAAGCCGCTCGTCATCATTGCCGAGGACGTCGAGGGCGAGGCACTCGCCACGCTCGTGGTCAACAAACTGCGCGGCGGACTGAAGGTCGCCGCCGTCAAGGCACCGGGCTTCGGCGACCGCCGCAAGGCCATGCTCGAAGACATCTCGATCCTCACCTCCGGACAACTGATATCGGAGGAACTCGGCATCAAGCTCGAAAACGTAACCCTGCAGATGCTCGGCCGCGCCAAGCGGGTTCGCATCGATAAGGAAGCAACCACAATTATCGACGGCGCCGGCGAAAAGAAAGACATCGAGGCGCGGATCGGCCAGATCAAGGCGCAGATCGAAGACACCACCTCGGACTACGACCGTGAAAAACTTCAGGAGCGTCTGGCCAAGCTCGCC
>JBOHJT010000322.1:0-3362 GCA_050728715.1 Methylocella sp. | reverse complement strand
GCTCAAGACGCTCGGGGCGACAAGAGCGCGCCTGATCAAGGCCTATATTTATGAATATGCGCTTATCGGGCTCTGCACGGCGCCGTTCGGCGTCGCGGCGGGGAGCGCGGCAGCCTTCGCGATAGTGGGCCGCGTGATGGACCTTGAATTTGTCTGGCTTTGGCCACAGGCGGTTGCCGCCGCCGCCGCCGCGGTCATTGTCACGATCTGCCTCGGGCTTCTCGGCACCTTTCGGATACTAGGGCGCAAACCGGGGCCTTATCTGCGCGATTTGTAATTAAGAGGCTTTAATCATTGTTCATGGTGGCTTGCCCTTGCGCGGACCGTGTGCTTGCGCCATATTAGGGCCGACGCTGATCCCGTGAGGGCAGCGGCCGGAGGCGGTCAAGCCTCCATAACGCTTAGAGGAAAACATGTCCGACTTCGACCCCAACGCTAGTGCCCGCTGGGGGCAGGGCGCCACTCGGGCCGGTCGCGCCGAAATCGACCGGGGCCTGCGTGCTTACATGCTTGGCGTCTACAACAACATGGTGGTGGGCTTGGCGCTCACTGGTCTCGTGGCGCTTGGCGTCCATATGCTGGCCGTCACGACCGATCCGGCGCTGGCGGCGGGCCATTTCCGGCACCTGCTGCTGACCTCGTTTGGCGTGACGCTTTATGCGAGCCCGCTCAAATGGGTGGTGATGCTGGCGCCGCTCGCCTTCGTGTTCTTTTTTTCGTTCCGCATCAACCAAATCTCGGCTGCAACCGCGCGTGGCGTGTTTTACGCCTTCGCGGCGTCGATTGGGTTGTCTCTATCGACCATCTTGCTTATCTATACCGGGACATCGGTTGCGAACGCCTTCTTCGTGACCGCGGCGGCCTTCGGCGGCTTGAGCCTTTATGGCTACACGACGCGGCGTGACTTGGCGCCCATGGGAGCGTTCATGGTGATGGGCCTCTTTGGCCTCGTGATCGCGATGCTGGTCAATCTTTTCTTGCAGAGCACCGGGTTCCAATTCGCCCTGTCGATTCTGTCTGTCCTGATCTTCTCCGGCCTCACCGCCTGGGACACGCAGGCGATCAAGGAAATGTATTATGCGAGCGACGATTACGAGGTCGCGACGAAGAAATCCGTGTGTGGCGCCTTGAGGCTCTATCTGGATTTCATCAACATCTTTCAGTCGCTCCTGTTCCTGACAGGTAGCCAAAACGACTGACGACAAACCCGGCTTTTAGACGAAGGCCCCGCTTGGGCGGGGCCTTTTTTGCGCGCTGCCGGGGCCTTCGCCCGTTTTCATCCCAGATTGCGGAACAATTGGTTCACCTGCGACTGAATGAAGGCGAGGCAGCCGCTCCGCAAGTGCCGGCCCAGCGCGATCAGAAATCGCTGGCAATGCCTCTTACTTCCCAATCGCCGTAGCGCACTGGCTCCGGACCGTCGCGGCCATTGATTTCCTTGCGGGCCGCGGGTTGATTCAACGCGCCGGGGCGGCGGCGCTCTTCGGCCTCGGCGAGCGCCCGCCGCGCCGCTTGGCCAAGTTCGCCACGGCCCGCGCCGGCAACCGCGAGGCCACCTCTCTCGTCGTTCGGCCGCTGCATCTTCATCCTCCTGGTGCCGGCGGGAAACGCGGCGCACACCCGCACGCGCCGACTTTCCGCTCCCGCCAGATCCTCGCCCATATGCTGGGCAAAGTCCAACTGTTCGTGCTAGGAAAGAGACATGATTGGCGTCCCCGAAGCCTTCGTGGCGGAGTCTCGAGTTTGACCGCATTTCCGCGTCCGCCGGCGGACCGGCGGCGTGGCCGCAAGGTTTCGAACGGCCGCCCACACCAATTGGCCTCGGGCGAGAGTCGAGGGCGGGAGAGCGAGCAGTGCCCCGGTCTT
The DNA here is from genome assembly GCA_050728715.1 of Methylocella sp. Lineage (GTDB taxonomy): Bacteria > Pseudomonadota > Alphaproteobacteria > Rhizobiales > Beijerinckiaceae > Methylocapsa. Next base: position 1,496 of record JBOHJT010000322.1, on the reverse strand, counting down.
GCCGCGCGTCTCGCCGCGGCGGCGATCCTGAACGATATCGTCGACAGATGTCATCCGCTCGACGAATGTTTTTCGGGCACGGCGATCCTCTCGCGGCTTGGCGGTTTGGAACCTCGCGACATCGCCTTGACGCGCTCGATTGTCACCGTCGCGCTACGCCGGCTGGGCACCATCCGTGCCGCCCTCGCCGGGCTTTTGGAAAAAGGTCTGCCGCGTCAGGCCGCCCACCTTGAATGGACACTGATCGCGGGGTCGGCGCAGATTCTCTTTCTCGACGTTCCCGATCACGCCGCCGTCGATGTTGCTGTCCGCATGACCCGTCTTGAGGCGAAAAACGCACCCTACGCTTCTCTCGTCAACGGCGTCTTGCGCAATCTTATCCGCGCGCGCGAAAAAATACTGCTGGACAGCGATCCCCTGGATCACGACACACCCGCATGGCTCGCGGAGCGCTGGCGTAAAGCCTATGGCGAGGCCGGGGCGCACGCTATCGCAAGCGCCCATCGCGAGGAGCCAACACTGGATCTCACGGTTCTGTCGGACCCCTTGATCTGGGCGGAGCGGCTCGGAGCAAACGTCTTGCCGACCGGTTCTCTACGGCTTCGGACTCATATGCCGGTGACCGGACTCGCGGGCTTCGCGGAAGGCCGCTGGTTTGTCCAGGATGCGGCGGCAGCTCTGCCAGCGAGGCTTTTGCGGGCTGGACCCGGTACCAGGGTGGCCGATTTTTGCGCCGCTCCCGGGGGCAAGGCGGCGCAGCTCGCGGCGGCCGGCGCCGAGGTCACGGCGATAGACCGTTCGGCCGAACGGTTGAAAAGGCTCGCCGCAAATTTTGCCCGGCTCAATTTGCGCGCCAGCATCGTCGTTGCAGATATCGTAAGCTTTAAGACGGTGCCTTTCGATGCGATTCTGGTCGATGCGCCATGTCTCGCCACGGGGACGATCCGGCGTCACCCGGATATCGCCTGGATCAAAAAACCGCGCGATATCGTGGCGCTGACGGCGCTTCAGACACGCCTGCTCGACAAAGCCGTCGAACTGGTGAAGCCCGGCGGAATGATCGTCTATTGCACTTGCTCGATTGAACCCGAAGAAAACGAAATGCAAATTTCGGCTCTTCTTCGCCGCAATCCCGGCGTCATGCGGGTTCCGATAGAACCCGGCGAGGTTGGCGATTTGCCCGAAGTCTTGAACGAAAACGGCGAATTGCGGACATTGCCGTCGCATCTTCCCGCTGCCGATCCGCGGCTTTCCGGCCTCGATGGTTTCTTCGCTGCCCGCCTGCGGCGCCGCGGTTAATAAACCCGATAGGAATTTTATCGATAACTCAATGCCCCAGGCGGGACCGCCGGGGTTCCGGCGATCGTGTGTTCATAGGAAAAGTCTTGTCGGCCGGCATCGCGTTTCCATCGCCTGCCGGCATGTGAATTCGAGGAGTTGAGCCCTGGCCGGCGCGACATTCAAGGACTGTTTGCGCGTCGCGGGCCTCCTTGCGG
>JBOHJT010000321.1:0-3368 GCA_050728715.1 Methylocella sp. | reverse complement strand
GGCATTCTCTTCGCGGCGGTGCTTTTCGTCTTAGGGTTTTCCACGGTTTTCGTTGGTCTCGGCGCGACAGCCTCGGCTTTCGGTCAGGTGCTGCACGAATATTTCTTTACGCTTTCGCTTCTCGCCGGGGTCGCGATCATCGTGATGGGCTTGCATTTTTTGGGCGTTTTCCGGTTCGCCCTTCTTTATCGCGAGGCCCGGGCCGACGTGCAAAAGCCGGCCGGAATTTGGGGTGCCTACATCATGGGGTTGGCATTCGGCTTCGGCTGGACACCGTGCATTGGCCCCATTCTCGCGGCGATTCTCGCGGTCGCGGCGGCGGAGGAGACAGTCGGTAAGGGCATAGTGCTGCTGGCCTCCTATTCGGCCGGGCTCGGCCTGCCGTTTTTGTTGGCGGCGCTGGCAATCGAACCGTTTGTTCGCGTTATCAAGCGTTGCCGTCCCTATTTTGGCGCGATCGAGCGGGTTATAGGCGTTCTTCTCGTGGCGACGGGAATTGCCTTTTTGACTGGATCGATTCAGGATTTTTCGGCCTGGCTGCTGCAGAACTTTCCCGGCCTCGCCAGTTTGGGATAGCCGCTCACCGGAGCGATTATATGCCGTGCTCTTAATAGCTGATGCGGCCGTCTGGGGCTTTCCGCCAAGCACAGACGACAAAGGCGGCGTGTTTGGTGGAATCACGCCAGCAACCGCCATGATGAATAGCTATGGCTTGGGGTTCACGCGGCTGGCGCATAGGTTTCATGCGGCGGTGTTTACTAACGCGGACGCGAACCATCGCACGCCGTTCTTTGACATAAGGATAGTTTCGATGAAGAAGGACCGCGGCGAGGCCATGGCCAAACCCAAGAACGGACGCATGGAAACACGCGCCGCGCCAGGTCAGGGCCTCGATCCGGCGCGGTTTCGCGACGCGATGAGCCGTGTCGCGGCGGCTGTTCATATTGTCACGACCGGCGGGCCGGCGGGTCTTGCCGGAATTACCGCGACCTCCGTCGCCTCGATTGCGGACGAACCGCCGATGGTGTTGTTTTGCATCAGCAAAACCTCGCCTTCGGCGGCAAGGATGATCGAGAACGGCGTGTTTTGCATCAACACCCTTGCCCCCTCGCACGAGGCGCTTGCGGATATTTTCGCCGGCCGTGCTGGTCATCACCTCGGCGAAAGATTCGCGAGCGGCGAATGGACCAAGCTCGTCACCGGCGCTCCGGTGCTTAGACGCGCGGCCGCGGCGTTCGACTGCCGTCTTGTCGAGGCAAAGAGTGTCATCACGCATTTTGTCATGATTGGCGCCGTCGAAGCGGCGGACTTTGGTCCGAAAGGCGGCAACCTCAGCTACGCCCACCGCAAATACGGAACCGTGTGAGGCAAAGCGGGCCGGAACGGATATTGATTCAGCTTTTTCTCCTGCCTGACGTCTTTTTTTTCGTGCCAGGCCGCTTCTTCGGGACCGTCCTCGCGGTTGGTTTTTTCGCGGCTGACTTTTTCGTTGGCGCCTTCGTCTTGAGTTTCTTGGAGGGTGTTTTTTTCGTTGGCGCTTTCTTCGCCGAAGCCCTTTTCGCCGCCGTCTTTTTTGCGGAAGCTTTTTTCGCCGGAGCCTTTTTCGCGGCCGTCTTTCTTGCGGGCGCTTTCTTCGCCGCCGCCTTTTTTGCCGGTGCCCTTGGGCGGGGAGGAGGCCTGGCCGCGGTGGTTTCAGGAGCGGTCAGGAAATCGACGGCTGCCTTGGTGAAATTCGCTTCATCCTCGATATTCGACATATGCGAGGCTTCCAGCGTGACGAATTTGGCGCCTGCAATGGTACTGGCGACCAAGGCGCCCATCCCCGGCGGGGTCGTTAGATCGTGCCGCCCGGCGATGACCAGAACCTTGCTTCTGATCCTTCGAATGGCTTCGCGCATGTCCATGTCGCGGATGGCGGCGCAAGCGGCCAAATAGCCGTGCAGCGGCGTCGCCCGGACCATCTCCATCACGGCTTCCACTTTTTCCGGATTGGCGTCGCGGAAAGTCTTTGTGAACCAACGCTCGGCGGCCACCATGGCGACGCCATTCATGCCGGTTTCCCGCGCCGATTGAATGCGGTTGTTCCACAGATCGGGACCCGGTACTTGCGCCGCCGTGCCGGCAAGCACTGCCCGGCCGATGCGCTCGCTCGCATGGACGAGGAGCCATAGTCCGACGGCGCTGCCCATCGAAAGGCCCAACCAATGGGCTCTTTCGACGCCGAGCGCATCCATGATCGCGAGCGCGTCGCGGCCAAGGCCTTCGACTGAATAGGGTCCGTGATTGGCCACGCTTGCGCCGTGCCCGCGCGAATCGTAGCGCACGATCCGGAAATGTTCGGCCAAAGCGGGAATTTGGGGGTCCCAGAGGCGAAGATTGGTGCCCATCGGGTTAGAGAGCATCAAGACCTCTTTGTTCTCGTCGCCCTCGATTAAAACGTTGAAGGTCTCGCCAGCGATAGTGATGTCGGTCATGCCTTAGCTCCCGATGAGACTAAATTCAAGCGCGTGAACGAATCGAAGCCGCGCGCGCACACTAACAAGCTCTCGTCGTACTGCAATAGCTGCACTGAATGGATAAAGCTCTATGCCAGGGATCCGAACAAATCGGTGGCGGCCGCGTGTCATGTTGTCGACGTCCCTGAAGCTGGCGATGGCTCCCTAGCCGGGCACTGCGTGCGACACCGCTGATCCGGTCAAGCCTGATCGACCGGCTTATTGACGCTTTGAACGCGGCGCCGGTCGAGCCGCTCGCGGCCACACCATATTCCCCGCAGTCAGGATGCCCCAAGGAGACAAGGGCGCGCGAGACCTCGTCGCCGGCGGCGCGGGAAAATATTCTTAAATTGCCGGCGGGCGACTCCCTGATTGAGATCGACATCGATAGAAAGGAGGATCAGCGCCTGCTTCATGGCATTCGATCGACATGAGACTAAGTGGTACCGCTGGCAAGATTTTTTCCGGCACACGGCTCGCGTAAGCTTCGGGCGCAACTCCGTATTAATGTAACACGTACTGAATGGGCACAGCAAAAGAATCGCGCGTTGCAATAAGTTTGGGCAGGTCTAAATCGAACAAGCTCGTCAAGGCTTTTAAGGACCCGCTCTGGCCGACATACCGGCACGGAGGTTAAGGCCATGGCCGCAACCAAAAGGATCGAGACAAATAAGGCGTCACCTGATTTTATCAAGCAGCTCGCGGGATATGGGCTTGCCACCGCGCGTATTCTCTATCATTTGCCGGATCACCCGCGCCTGTTGCACTCCTATATCTGGCAAGACTACGACCTTGCGCCGGATTTTCCGGTCCTGATCAAATTCTTGGCGTTCTGGCGGGAAAAACTCGACGGGCGGCTGCACAGCGTGGTGG
>JBOHJT010000320.1:0-3402 GCA_050728715.1 Methylocella sp. | reverse complement strand
GCGTACAGGCTGCGCGAAGGGGGCGAGCCGGACTATGCTCTGTCCTTCGTCGCGAGGGTCGGGACCTTGCTTGTCGGCGCCAACCGGATGACGCCAATTTTCTGCTCCAACCGGCCTGTGCTGCTGCTTGGCCCGCTGACTGTCGATCCGCCATTTCGCGCGGGCGGAATCGGCGAAGAGCTGGTGATGAAATCGCTCGACGCCGCGCGGGCGGCTGGGCACGGATTGGTTCTGCTCGTCGGCGACATGTCCTATTACGGCCGGATGGGTTTCGCGCCGGTGCCGCCAGGCAGGCTTATTTTCGCGGGGCCCGTCGATCCGGACCGGCTGCTCTATCGCGAACTCGTCGAAGGCGCCTTCGAAGGCGTGCAGGGAAAGGTGCGGCGGGCACGGTAGCCCCGCTTCTTCTTGAAGCCTCCACGCTTTCGCGCGAAAAGGGGCCCTCAGGAGAACAAAAAGCGAGCATCGTTTGATGCGCCCGCGAAGGAGGCGATTTCATGCCCGTGCGGCTCGATACGCGGAGCCCGGATTTTGGTGCCTCGTTCAGCGCGCTTCTTGCGATGAAGCGGGAAGTGGCGGAGGACGTCGACCAGGCGGTTCAGGCGATCATCGCGGACGTTGTCGCGCATGGCGACGCCGCGCTTATCGGCTATTCGAGGAAATTCGATCGCGTCGATCTGGAGAAGCTGGGTTTGCGCGTGGGGAGGGCCGAAATCGACGCGGCGTTTGCCCGCTGTCCCCCGGACGCGCTCGATGCGCTGCGCTTGGCGCATGCCCGGATCATTGCTTTTCATGAGCGGCAACTCCCGCAAGATCTACGCTTTACCGATCCGCTCGGCGTCGAGCTCGGCTGGCGCTGGCTTCCGGTCGAGGCGGCAGGGCTCTATGTTCCGGGCGGCACCGCGAGCTATCCGTCTTCGGTTTTGATGACCGCGGCGCCGGCCAAGGTTGCCGGCGTCAACCGCATTGTCATGACCGTCCCGGCGCCGGAGGGACGGATCAATCCCCTTGTTTTGGCGGCGGCCAAGCTCGCCGGCGTCGATGAAATTTACCGGGTTGGCGGAGCGCAAGCGATCGCGGCGCTGGCTTATGGAACTCAGACGATTGCCCCAGTCGTGAAGATCGCCGGTCCTGGCAACGCTTATGTGGCCGCGGCCAAGCGGAGGGTTTTCGGCACCGTCGGCATCGACATGATCGCCGGGCCTTCCGAAGTCTTGATCATTGCAGGCGAGGGCGCCGATCCAGAATTGATCGCCGCCGATCTCCTCGCGCAGGCAGAGCACGACACCGCCGCGCAGCCGATTCTGATCACCGACGACGAAAGCCTTGCCGGCGCGGCCGAGGACGCCGTTGCGCGGCAAATAACTTCTCTCCGGCGCGAAAAAATCGCGGCGGCGAGCTGGCGCGATTTTGGCGCGATTATCCTTGTTTCGAGTCTTGAGGAAAGCATCGCGCTCGCCGATCGCCTTGCCCCGGAGCACCTTGAAATCATGACCGCGAACGCCGAGGCGCTCGGTCAACGGATCCGCAATGCTGGTGCTATTTTTCTCGGAGCTTATACGCCCGAGGCCATCGGCGACTACGTAGGCGGTTCGAACCATGTGTTGCCGACCGCGCGTTCGGCCCGGTTTTCCTCGGGCCTGAGCGTTCTCGATTTCTTGAAAAGAACCTCGATTTTAAAGTGCGGCGCGGACAGTCTCGCAAGGCTCGGCCCGGCGGCGATCGCGCTCGGCCGCGCCGAGGGATTGGATGCCCACGCGCGCTCGGTGGCGCTCCGAATCGATCATCGGATATCATGAGCCGGAACGATCCGAATGAGCGCAATCGCCTCGTTTCCGTGACCCTCGACGAGGCTTCGATCGGCCGTGGCGCGGCGGACCAGGAGCACGAGCGCCAAATCGCGATCTACGATCTTATCGACGAAAACAGCTTTGCCCTGCCGGGCCGCGACGCAGGCCCCTACGGACTGAAGATCGCCTTGCAGGACGCAAAGCTCGCGTTGGAGGTCGTTGACGAAAATGGCGCGACGCTCGTCGTCCATATTCTTTCGCTGACTCCGTTCCGTGGTCTTCTCAAGGATTATTTTATGATTTGCGAAAGCTATTACGCGGCCATTCGAACCGCGATGCCGCGGCAAATAGAAGCGATCGACATGGGACGCCGCGCTTTGCACAATGAGGCGGCCGACCTTCTCATGGAACGCCTCAAGGGCAAGCTAGATTGCGACCACGCCACGGCGCGGCGAATTTTCACCCTCGTCGTCGCGTTGCATTGGAAAGGCTGAGCGCCGATGCCGGGGGGGCGAGACGGCGGGGCGCCGCCGGGATGAAGCCCGCTTTAAAAAACCGCCCGCAAGCCGTGCTTTTCGCCTGTACGCGAAATACGGTACGCTCGCCGATGGCGGAAGCACTCGGCAGGCATTTTTTCGGAAAGGAAGTCTATTTCGCGTCGGCCGGGGTGAGGCGCGGCGAAAGCGATGGATTCACCATCGTGGCGATGGATGAAATCGGCATCGACATAACCAAACATCACCCCCGCACGTTCGAGGATCTCGAAGACGCGTGTTTCGACGTCATCGCCACCCTTTCGCCCGAGGCGCATCACAAGGCGCTCGAATTCACCCGCACCCTTGCCACCGATGTCGTTTATTGGCCGACGTTGGATCCGACTGCCGTCGAAGGGTCCCGCGAGCGCATTCTCGATGCGTATCGCGCGGTGCGCGACGGTCTCCTCGAACGCATCAAGAAAATGTTGGATTATCAGCCGATGGGCAATCTGTGAATGGCAGGGCATTTTCACGGCAACCGAGAATCGGCCGGTTCGGGAGCGAGGAGGGGGGCGCCGCCATGCCCGATGACGTGATGGCGCTCAGACCTCCCATTTTTCCGGGTCTCTTTTGTCTGCGAATTCGAGCAGGAGCGAGCCAAGCTCAGCGCTGAAACAAGGAAAGGGGGATGAAAACATTCTAATATCATCCCAAATTCACGCAATCCAGGAACGGGATTGGCGCATCACCCCATCGGGCACCTCTGGCCAACCCCGCCTGGCGCAACGTTTCACGCTAGAGTTTCACAGTTTAGAGTTGAGTTTGGATGCACTGCTCACCACTTGTCCCAAATTTCATCATATGCGCCGGTGCCGGCATTGGTGACGAACACGCCGTACAGTTGCCCGGTCCGGCAAACGTTGACGAGTTCCTCCTGAGCGGATGCGTGCAAAGGAGTGTTAATCCCGTAGAACCAAAAGGTGCCCTCACGGTCGAACGCGTAGATGTAAAAGTTGACGTTGTCCGGCGTGAACCAAACCGATGTGTAACAGTGTTGAAGGTTCCAGCCGGCTACGATGGCTACGCTGGCGCTCGGACCAGCGCCAAGCTTGCCGCCTCCCGTTGTGATTTGGTGC
>JBOHJT010000319.1:0-3433 GCA_050728715.1 Methylocella sp. | reverse complement strand
CGCCGTCCGGACCGTTCGCTTGGGTTGACCCAGTCTTGATCCCGCGAGATGAAAATTTGCGGAGCGCAACGTGCCGGGCGGGCTTCATCGTTCCGCCGGGACTTTGAGTGTCAGATGCCGTGCAGCAGAATTTCTTCGACTTTGCCGGACAGCGCCCGCATCTCGGCGAGGGTGCGATTGTCGAGCACGGTTGCGATCGCGTTGCGGGCTTCGAGCATGACGAGACGGACACAGCAATGTTGCTCGTCGGCGCAATCCTCGCAGCGCCGGTAGGAATTCTTGCTTGCGCAGGCGACGGGAGCGAGCGGCCCATCAAGGACGCGAACGATATGGCCAACCTTGATTTCATGCGCCGGCCGGGCCAATGCGTAGCCGCCGCCTTTGCCTTTTTTTGAAAAAACGAAGCCGGCGTTGCGCAGCTCGCCGAGAATCGTGTCGAGAAATTTTTTCGGAATTTCATTCGCATTGGCGATGTCGTTCACGAGCGTCGCCTCGCCCGCCGGGCGTCCGGCAAGGTGTACCATCGCCTTAAGCCCATATTTTCCTTTCTTCGTGAGCATTCTTCCACCCTCGACCGGCGTTTTCGTGCAAACGGATCCAGCCAGCGACAATATTGCGCCGGTTCGGAAATATCCACAAGTTTTATAGTCTTAGATGCTGGAATACGCCATGTTGCCGACGTCCCGTCGTCTACACAAGATTCCCTAATTGCTCAGCACACGATAATGTCATACATATAATTGTTTTTTATTCAGAGTGGTGCCCAAATGGATACGCCGGTAGTAACCGATGTTTTCAAATTCCTCGCCGTTCGTCCTCCGCAGCTCGTCACCGAGAAGGAGACAGCGCGCACAATCATCCGGGATAAGCGGGCGACGACCGCGGTTGGGAAGCGTGAGCTCACAGCACTAGCCGGGCAACTGTCGACTCCGGGCGATGCTCTCGGACACTGGCGGGAGCTTGACCTTTCATCGATCGAGCCCCTGGCGGAAGGTTACCGCGAGCTCACGCGAAGCTACGAACACTTAGGCCCTGACGAGAATCCGCCAGATCCAAGGACGCTGATGCAGGAGGCGGGACTACCCAACGTTGGAGACGGCAGTGATCCTAACCTGATTGATGCGGCGTGGAAGGCGCTTTACATCGCCCACGCCACAGGTCGCGACGCCGGTCCGCGCTTAGAGACGCCGATGGCCGCGCTTCGTGTGCTCCATTTCGCACAGACTCTCACTGACGAGCCACGACCCTCGTCCCTCGCCGCCTTGGAAGCGCTTCGTGCGACGGTGGCGATCCCGACCGTTTTCGATGACGCCCTCCAGCCGCCATTGTCGCCAACCCACGGCCTTGGCCCCGATCCCCGTCTCAGCGATACCCCAACGTCACCCGATGCTTCCCGGCGTAGCGAGCAGATCCGCTCCCTCGCGACGGATCTCAATGCGACCGAGCGGCTCCTTGAGTCCGTAACAAACGCACCGCCGCTTGCGAATTCTGCCGCTCGGCAGGTCTCGCTGGGACCAACGACGGAATGGTCGGATAGGCTTCACCTCTCGACAACTCCTTTGCTGAGTGACGCACTGCCCGCCCAACTCTCGGGCAACGAGGCAGCAGTTCTCGACCAATTGCGGCTTGCGGAGACGACGCCGGCTCCCATCGCGGCACAGACGCTTCAGCTCCACCTACAGAAGCTCACCGACCGGGCATCCGCGGTCGTCGACGACCCAGAGTTTCAAACGGCGCTGAGAGAAGTAACTAGAACTATGCCGCTGAACATAGCCCCGATACTCCCCCCCATAATCATCGCGGGGCTTGGCGCCCCGGACACGTCGGATGCGGATGTCGATGTGAGCGGGCGCATAACCCCGCTTGGGTTCGGCGACCTTAAGGTCGTCAAGCAAACCCTGCTCGCTTACGTTGCGGGGGAAGTTGCACACATCGAGAACGTCCTCAAAGGGGAGTCGAAGGAACGGACGTTCAGAACGCTTGACCGGAGCGAGACCACTATTTTCACGTCCGAGGAGGTGACGAAGGATACCGAGCGCGACACCCAATCGACAGACCGTTTCGAACTCAAACGTGAAGCCGAAACGACGCTCAAAGAGGATATGAGCATTAAGGCGGGCTTGAACGTCACGGCGAGTTATGGGCCCGTCGTCGCAACCGCCACGGGTGATGTCGCCTACTCGACCTCGAAACAGGACTCGGCGAAAAGTAGCAGCAACTTTGCGCGCGAAGTGGTGGACCGGTCCGTAACCAAGGTGCAGACCAAGACCAAAACCGAGCGAACTACGAAGACGCTGAACGAAGTTGAGGAGATTAACCGCCACTCTCTAAATAATGGGCCGCCATCCGCCGGTAACATCACCGGCATCTATCGGTGGGTGGACAAGCATTACCGGGCCCAGGTTTACAACTACGGCCGTCGCTTCTTGCTCGAGTTCATCATTCCCGAACCCGCGGCGTTCTACCGCGCGACGCACGGGAGGGCCGCGCCGAAAGTGAACGGGAAGCCGCCGCCCCCATTCTTGACGGACCCAAGTGGCATAGGCCGCGTCAGGCCCTTGACCGCCAACGAGATCACAAAGTTCAACTATCTCAAGTATGCCGCGAAGTACGGTGCTGCAGGCGTGGTCCCCCCGTTTCCGCAATTCACATACATTGGGCTCCCCCTGGCTCCAACGGAGGGAGTGAATTTGGGACAAGCCTTCTCGATTGCGTCAAAAGAGTTCGTCGTTCCCCCCGGCTACAAACTCAACTCGTACAGTATTGCCGTTTCCTATATCTGGGCACATTTTGGCCAGTTCAGTATTCAGGTCCGCGGTGATGTCTGGGTCATTAAGAACTCAAATAACGTCGAGGATAGGCCGAATCTACTTGACCAGCAACAGATAGGGGATGTCGCAGGCAACAATACTAGCGTTTCCGGATCCGTCGCAACCAGTGTGCCAGTCAGTGTCGTTGGTTATGACATCATCAAGTTTGCCCTTAACATCCAAGGGGTGTGTTTACTCACCGACGACGAGATGAGCAAGTGGCAGGTCGACACCTTTGGAAAGATACAAACAGCGTACCAAGCACTTCAAACGGCCTACGACCAGAAGGTCACGCAGGCTGAATCCGCGGCCGGCATTACGATCGAAGGGCAGAACCCCGCCATCAACCGCATTGTGGAGAAGAACGAACTGAAAAAGCTCTGCATCACGATGATGACGGGCCAGCATTTTAAGCAATTTTTCGCGATGAGCGAGCCGCCGGACGACCCCGCGCAGCCGCCCGAGGTAGATGTCTATAAAGCGTTGGAGGACGGACCCATCGGTAGTGTCTCAGTTCGATTAAGGCATTTCAAGCAGGGCCGCCCGGCGCAGACGCAAGGCCTCGGCTTCGTCCGCATCCATGATCACAATAATATCTTCCCAGCCCATGAGCTTCGTCGTCA
>JBOHJT010000318.1:0-3433 GCA_050728715.1 Methylocella sp. | reverse complement strand
CATGATTCGCGCCGCTTGGGAATCCCCTCCCGATTCCGCCTTTTCTGGACCCGATCTGGCGCATGGGTTAAAGCGAGCGGAGGAAGTTTAGCAAGTCCTGCTGGCTCGTGTCCGGAAGCATGTCGAACTTGTTGATGACCGCGTTGGCCTCAGATGCAGCGGTCGTCGTGCTAGGCCCGCTGCGATGCTGATGGATCGCCACGACCAGATCCGACGTGCGGCCGTCATGTATCAACTATGCCCCGCCAGATGATCTTCCCGGCGTCGTCTACAACGCACATCGCCGTCCGCTTGCCCAAAACGTCAAGTCCTGCAAACATCCTCATCGCTGCTCTCCATTCGTCATTCACGAATCACCAGCGAAAGCTTCACCACTTCCGCCGGAGAACAGCAACCTCGTGCACGGGATGTATAATGCGATCAGGGTCACATGCTTTAAAGGCGAGTTCAAAGGCGTGGCGGCCATGGGCAATTCCGGCCTGTTCGAGGTCTGTTCTACGGATGTCGGCGGTGCCGGTAGCGAGTATTTCATTTTTGGTGCGCGCGACAACATGCGCGCGTTGGCCCGGTTTCGCAGCACCCCCGACCCATCCGAATATACGGGTCGAAGCGTGCAAATCGACCGCACCGTGCAATTCGAAGCCCGATTGCCCCGGCACTGATTTCTCGAAAGCAGTAGCGGGCCGGGGTGACGAATTTCGCCAAAATCGGATCACAAACGGACTCCCGAGAAGGGAATTGCATAACACTTTGAAGCATGACCGTTTCAAACTGAACCGACCATGCTTTAGATGTGAGCTTTCATGAAAACTGGAACAGCGCAAGCTCTCTCCCAATTCGCGCGAGGCGGTTTTTTCCGGGCGAAGACGGGCCTTTCTTTTGCAAGAATTGCTCTTAGGCCGATTCCCCATCCGGCGCGCGCTTGAAGGCCCCATGATGGTTGTCCCCGTTGCGTTCGACATTACGAGGCTCGCCACGCGCGTTCTGAACCTTACGCCGAACGGGATCGACCGCATTGACTTCGCGTTCGCCCGCCATTTTCTCGACCCCGCGCGGCAAGACCGGTTAGCAATTATGATGACACCCCTCGGACCGCGCGCGATCGCGGCCGCGACGGCGCGCGATGTGGTCGACGGGATCGCCGTTCATTGGGGGGAAGAAGATAAGCCTGAACACGATGAAAGCTATCGCGGGATTACCGCTTGGATCCGGGGTGAGGCCGCGCCATCCCCCGCGGTTCACCGGATTGAGCGGGGACGTCCCCATCGCACGGCCGGAGTTCTGCGATGGCTCGGCGAGCACGGCCTTCCCCTCGGCCGCTCTCCTGTCGCCGTTCTACCGGAGGGGGCGCGCTATCTCAACGTCAGTCAATTCCCGCTGTGGATCGCGCGCTATTTCTCCTGGCTGAAGGAGCGCCTCGACGTCAAAGCCGTCTTCTTTATTCACGATTTGCTGCCGATCGAGACCCCTGAGTATTTCCGCAAAGCCGAGTACGAACGGCATGTGCGCCGGCTGATCAATTTGGCGCGTTTCGGCGCGGGGGCGATCGTGACGACCGAGGTCGTGAAAGCCGTGCTCACGCGACATTTGGCGTCACTTGGCCGCACCGCCATGCCGATTCTTGTCGCGCCCGCTCCCGTCGCGCCGATCTTTTGGCGGCGCGACCCGGTGGACCCGGCATTGGCGGACAATCCTTATTTCGTGGCCTGCGGCACGATCGAGCCGCGCAAGAACCATCTCATGCTTTTGCATGTGTGGCGGGAAATCGTGCGCCGCGACGGCGCCACGGCGCCAAAACTTGTCGTGATCGGCAGCCGGGGATGGGAAAATGAAAATGCTGTCGACCTGCTCCAGCGCTGCCCTTCGATCGGCGATCATGTCATCGAGGTCGCGGGCCTATCGACGCCGGGCCTGAAGCGGCTGCTCGACGGCGCCCGCGCATTGCTCATGCCGTCGTTCGCCGAAGGGTACGGACTGCCGGTCGCCGAGGCCCTGGCGGCTAGCGTGCCGGTGATCGCCTCGGATATCCCGGTGTTCCGGGAAACCGGCGGCGGGCGCATCATCGCGGTGAGCCCGATCGACGGCGAAGGCTGGCTCGAAGCGATTCGGACGTTGGCTCGTTCGCATCGCCCGGAACGCCAGACAATCGGGGCCGAAAGCCAAAAATACGAAGCAACGGCGGAATCGAACTATTTCGCCGACGTTAGCGGCTTTCTCGAAAGCCTATAAAAACGGCCTATTGCCTAACCCCGCCGGCCGGCCGGGCGATCCGTCCTCGAGCCGCAGCTTCCGCGCCACGTTGAAAACGTTGACGGCGAAGAGACAGACGAAAACGATTCCCGCGCCGCAAAGCACGAGATCGTAGGGCGAGAACGTTTCGCGTCCGATCGCAATCCTCGAATCGCCCGCGAAATACATCCAGCAATTGAGGCCGATCAACCCGACGCGAAGCTCCGTCGGTCCCAGAGCCAGAAACGATAATTGAAACCTTTGCGAGACTTGATTGTACAGGAACACGTACATGCAAAGCATGAAATAGCCAAGCAGCGCAAACAAAGCTACGTCCAACCGGATATAGACGGAAAGCCCGGCGCCGGTCATGATCGTCAAGTTGCAGAGCGCATCGACGGAATGATCGAGAAAATAGCCGTACCGCGGCCGGTCTATACGGCGGTAACGGGCGAGGCTTCCGTCAAGCGAATCACCGAACCAATGGATGCCGAAGCCGAGCGTCGCCAGCCAGAAAAACGCGGGATGAATGCGGGTCGCCGCATAGCCGGCGAACACGAGCGCGGCTCCGCCGGCGCCAAATCCCGTGAGCCGGTCCGGGGTGACGGCGCGCGGCATATGCAGGCAAAGCCAATCGAGGAAATCACGTTCGCGGCGGGCAAGAATATTTTCTTGAACGCGCGAAACCACCGGGACCGGCCTTAGCGCCGGTTGGACTTCTTGAACGAGAGCAACGCGTTGCACCAACCCCCCCACGCATTACGGAATATCAATAACATTGCACGAGCATATTTGACATTTACCTTGTGACAACACCATAAGTTTGCAGGGGAATGTGGCAAAAAAACGTAAACAACGCCGAGGTTGGCGCAGATTCGGTTGGGACATGCTCCAACTCTTTGATTTTCCGCGATTCCCTTTCCACCAAAATGATTGGTTTATCGGGATAGCACTTTACCGCGATCCTTGCGCCCCCAAGCGCTCCCGATTGCAGTTTCGAATTTTCTCTGAGAGCCTTCTCTGATTGGGGTCATTGAAGTCGGGCTGTCCTGGTCGATTCCTTTTGGCCGGCTCGTTCGCGCGGGTCACGCGCTTTCCTTCGCGGCCGGCGCGGGGCCGCCGCATGATGGGGCCGGGAAGCCATGCGTCTCAATCTGTTGCACGGCCTTGCAGGCATTCGCCCCGCGGGCGCAAGACTCTTCAG
>JBOHJT010000317.1:0-3475 GCA_050728715.1 Methylocella sp. | reverse complement strand
AGCGCGCATTGTCGAGAAAGACATGGATGAGCACGAGCATCGGATAGGGCGCCTCGATCGATTCCAGCGGCGTGAGCGTCGATAAGGCGTCGGCGGTCAGAGCCTCGATCATCTGGGCGGAGCGATCATGAAAGTGGTCGCGCCCAAGCCTGCGAACGTTATCATTGGATCTGGTAGCGGACTGGTGCAGTTCGCGGAACTGCATGCCGCTGGTGCTCGTCGGGCGGGTATCGACGCTAAACTCTACTGCCACGTGATACAAAGTTTCAAAGACGTTGCTAAGGGGTTTACGAAAGTTGACATTGCTCCCGTAACAGAAGGCATTTGGCCAAGCACGATGATGAAAAGATGATCGCGCGAGCCACGAGGACCAAAGCATGTGAGATCTAGCCCTTCAATAAGGGGGACGGAAGATAAGTCTGGCCACCTCTGAGATGCGCATAATACAACGCTATCAATGAGACAATTGTCGAATCCTTGAATTGAAGAGCGAAAGTGCACGGCAAATGGCTCGGATTACACACGGCCTCAGCATTTCGTGCGCCGATGCCGGTGTGCGCCAATGGCAAAATGGCAAAGCCATGTCGCCGCCGGCGCCGCTATTGAGAATAACCCCATCGCAGTTGCACCGTCCTTTCACGGCGTCATCGGCGCGTGTAGGGAGTTAAACGGAATCGCGGGTGGCCTGGACGCTAAAGCCTATCTGCAAGCCCTGGAGTGCGGGGGAAAGCCACACGCCTGAAGCGCGAACACCGTCGTCCAAAGATTTAGCAGACCGCTTTGGTCGCTTTTCAGGTCGCAGCTATTCAACGGGAGAATAGCGCGAGTGGAAATGTTGTACGTAAACGAGCGTTTGAGCATCGGAGCTGTCGGTGTCCACGCGAACTATTCGTTCAGCAGGACGGCGTTTTGCCTATCGGCCGGGGCTTTAGCGCGATAGTCGGATGGATCGCTTCCGTAGGCTTTCCGAAAACCTCGCACGAAGCTGCTTTGGCTTGCGTAGTCGACATTGTGGGCGACCTGATCGATCGATTTATTTGCCTTCAGTTGCTGGGCCGCTCGCCGCATGCGCAGATCTCGCAGTATGATCATCGGCGATCGCCCAATCAAATCGATGAACCGCGCCATGAACATCGATCGCCTGAGGCAGGGGCTTTGGGCAAGGCCATGCGTTGTATGCGGCGCTCCTAGGTGCGCGGCCATATCCGAAAACGCACGGGCAATCTGCCTATCGCTGAACATAGAAAAGCGTTCGACCCACAAATTCATGGAACTAATCGATTGGCGCAAGAGAGCGACGATAACTTGTTTCAACAATGCGGCGGTCATAGCGCCAGTGCCGACTTCTTGGGCGATAAGTTCTGGTAAGGCAGACTTTAGCTTGTGATCAAGCTGATCGCTGACATCAAATTGTTCAACAATGGGTGGTGAAAGCGTCCCAAACAAGTCGTTTGACGGTCCGTAGGACGCGTGAAAGTAACCACAGATCAAGATAATTTCTGGCTCGCCGTCTCCGGTAGCAAAATTTCGTACCGTGCCGTTCATGATCGTTTGCAGACGACCGTCAACTGACTTCAACGGCGGCGTCGTGCCTCGATCGGCCGCGACTTCGATTCGGAAGGGGCAATTCGCAGGTACGACGACCAATGTGTGGGGGGAAAGATCAATCGGCGAGTCATCGCCAATGAACGTTTTGCCCGTTCCTGCATGGTTGTAGTGAATGCCCGACGCCTTGACTTCCCCCAATTCCAGCCTATTGCCTGAGCTAACAAGACACTCCGACAACGCGACAAAGTGAACCTCGAAGGTGCTCATCAGACTACCCAAGTCTGAAGAGGAAATTCGCAAGATTGGTTGACTCGTCAAGACTTCGAATTCCTTAGTTCATAGATCCTGGTTCACTGCTCGTATTGCTGATGAGTGCAATCATCTTCCGGATCGGTATGGCAATCGAGTCCACCACGGCCGCCGATGCAAAGAAACTTGATGTCGAGATAATCTTCAAGACCGTGATAAGAACCCTCGCGGCCGAGGCCGGATTGCTTGACGCCGCCGAACGGCACAACCTCGGTGATGATCAGCGCCCCGTTGATGTCAACCATGCCGAATTCGAGGACGGACGAGATCCGGAAAACGCGCCGAAGGTCGCGGGTGTAGAAGTAGCATGCAATCCGGCACTCCGTATCGTTTGCCCCATTTGCTCGGCACCTATTTATGACGCCAGGCTACGGCCGAGGAACTTGCGAATGGCGCCGGCAATCTCGTGAGCGTGTGTTTCAAGCGCGAAATGGCCGGTTTCGTAGAAATGCACTTCGGCATCAGGGTCGTCGCGTTTGAACGCCTCGGCGCCGGGCGGCAGGAAGAACGGATCGTACTTGCCCCAAACCGCGAGCAGCGGCGGATGCTTGGTGCGGAAGTATTCCTGGAATTTCGGGTAGAGCGCGACGTTGCTCGCGTAGTCCAGGAACAGGTCGAGCTGTATCTCGTCGTTGCCCGGCCGTGCCAGGAGCGCCGAGTCGAGCGTGTAGGGTTCCGGAGCAACCAGCGTCTCGTCGGTCACACCGTGCATGTATTGAAACTTTATCGTCTCCGGCTTGAGGAAATCGCGCAGCGCCGCTCGGTTCGTTTCCGTCGGCACTTTCCAGTATTTCTGGATCGGGTTCCAGCCTTCGCTCAGGCCTTCCTCGTAGGCATTGCCGTTCTGGGAAATGATCGCCGTGATCCGCTCGGGATGCGCCAGCGCGAGCCGGAACCCGACGGGTGCGCCGTAGTCAAAAACATAGATCGCGTAGCGCTTCAGGCCGATCGCCTGTGTGAAGCCATCGATGACTTTCGCAAGGTTATCGAAGGTGTATTTGAACTCGGCGCGGTCGGGTGCATCCGAGAAGCCAAAACCCGGCAAATCCGGAGCGATCACGTGGTATCGATCGGCAAGCAGTGGAATCAGATTGCGAAACATGTGCGACGAAGTTGGGAACCCGTGCAACAATAAAAGGGTCGGAGCCTGACGGTTGCCTGCTTCACGGTAGAATACCTTGCGACCGTCGATCTCTGCAGCGCGGTAGTGAATCATGACTTCGATCTCCTATTGCTGGGAATTGGCGCCTGCGGGGCCGCCGACGGCGCCAACGCTGGTAACTTATGTTCATTGCCTTCGGGCGCGACGAGGCAACGGCCGTGTCAGTGAGGAAAAGGGTGTAGGCGAAAAGCGCTGCCTTTGGAGCAACCAAAAAGACGATCCTGAGACAGTCGAGAAGCGCGAGCTTGAAAATGTTCGTGGTCAGTCTCCTTTGTTGCTGCCCGCGGGTAAGATAGGCTTTTCCATCACAGCGGCGGCGTTGTGCCATTTGCGCTCTTGCGCGTACTCCGCGAACATCTGGCCATCAAACGTGCCAGTGCCGAGCACGTACCAAACGGTGTCACCGAAGACCGGATCGGGCATACCAACGACATCGAAGTGAACGTCTGGTCCATA
>JBOHJT010000316.1:0-3502 GCA_050728715.1 Methylocella sp. | reverse complement strand
CCTTAAGAACCGCGGCCACCGAACGCGCGCTCTCACCGGCCGCAACGCGCCTCATCGCGCGCTCGCGCAAATCCATCGAATAGGGCTTCGCCATCGCTGTCGACCTCCACTTGGACGCCAACTTGAAACTGATTTGCAGCCTCTTGGGAATCCCCTCCCGATTCAATCACGATGCGACATGCTCTAGTGGCTACGCGAAAATAAAGGGCCGCACCTGCGGTATCAGGATAGTCACGATCCCGATCCGACCCGGCGTCTTAATCCTGCCCAAACCGCCGGCACCATTGCCGGATCGTGTCGCGCGGCACGATAATCCGGTTCAGCCAAAAGATCTTCGATATCGCGATAGCTCGGCGCGAACCGACGATAAAGCCACCCGGCGTGGCCGGGGCGTTCGGCTGGAAAGTGGAAACCGGGATAGCGGAGGGTTGAAGATGTGCCCTTCATGCCGCCCTTCCGCCACTCTCGACGGTCTCGGCGCAACCTGACGATGCCCTTTCGGAGCCGTCTGGCGCAGATCCCGGCGGTCTCGTCTCGCCCTCGCGTTCAAAAGTCGGTTGCGCAAAATGGCTCGGCAAGATGGCTGAATGTTTCGACCACTTTTTCGTAAACCGGCCGCTTGAACGGAACGATCAGTGCGGCGAGACGGCCGATCGACTCCCATCGCCACGCGTCGAATTCCGGCCGCTGTCCGCCGGCGGGCGTGTCGATGTCGATTTCGTTTTCGTCGCCGTCGAAACGCAGCGCGAACCATTTTTGCCGCTGGCCGTGAAACCGGCCTTTCGAGGATTTCCTTAAAACACCGTCCGGCAGATCATAGCTGTACCATTCCGGCGACTCCGCCAGAAATGTCGTGGAAGACACGTTGGTTTCCTCGCGCAGCTCGCGCAAGGCCGCCTGATAGGGCGCTTCGCCGGCGTCGATGCCGCCCTGCGGCATTTGCCATTCGTGCTGTCGGCGCAGGTGTTCGGGTACCTTCTTGTTGCGGCGGCGCCCGACGAAGACGAGCCCGGAGCGATTGAAGAGCATAATTCCGACGCAAGGGCGGTAATTTAGAGAGTCCATTGCCGCCTTACCTCACGGCCGACGATCCATCCGCCAAGCCAGATTGCTGGCTTGGCATGGCCGCGCTTATCGGGACGAGCGCGATGCCTCGGGCCTCTAGCCCGCGGGCAAAGCGGCCAATGATTGCGATCGAGGGTGGAAGCGCGCTCGCAACCCCGATCGCCACGCCCTTCTCGCGGGCGATTGCTTCGAGCCGCGCGAGGGCCGCTTCGATTGCCTCGGGCTCGGCCGTCGAATCGAGGACTACGTCGGCGCGCGCGGCCGCAAGAGCCTGACCGGGCGCGAGCGTCATGGCAAGGCTCTGCGAGGACGTCCCGTCATCAACGTAAAATAATCCGCGCGCGGCAATCTCATGCAAGACCGGCGTCAAAGCCTTCGCATCCGCCGTGAGCTTGCCGCCGAGAAAGTTCGCGACGCCCGCATAGCCAGTGAACCGGCTCATCAGCCAGGTAAGATTGTTGATATTCGCGGCTTTCCCAGCGCCCGCGAGAAGCGTGTGCGGACCGGGATTGTCACGCGGGAAACCGAAGGGCTCCATCGGAATTTGCAAGACGACCTGGTGGCCCGCCTCGCGCGCATGGGCCGCTTCGCGCGCAAGATCGGCCCCATAGGGCGCGAAGCCGAGCGTGACGGCGCCCGGCAAACTTGCGATCGCCGATTCCGTTGCGCGCGGAGCTAGACCCATGCCGCCTATGAGCAAAGCAATGCGCGGCGCGCGCTTCAGTCCGCCGGACGATACGGCGGGGCGGGCATAAACCTCGGACGGCCGCGCGCCTTCGGCCCCGATGCGCGGGATTGGGCCCTGCGGCGGTTGTTCGATGAGCCGCGGGTCGAGCGCCGCGGGGACGCCCCTGTTCAGCGCCTTCGCCACATCGATGATGAGGGCCTCGGGCGCGCCGACGCCGCCGGCACGAACAATTTTCACACCGGTCCGCCGCTCGACCGCCTCCGCCCCCAAACCGGCCTTCTGGGCAGGAAGCGCGGCGTTGGTGTCTTGAAGCGGCGCGGCTGCCTCGCTCGCGCCCGTCCCGCTTGGTTGCGGCGGCAGCGCGTTCCGCGGTGAGTTCCTGGGTACCCCGGCCGGAGTTTCGTAAAGCGCCGCGCCTGGCGGCCTGACTAGCGCCGGCAAAAAAGCGGCAGGAACAGCAAGCAACCCCAGGCCACCTATGGCAACCGCCGCATAAAGCGCGTTGCCGCGCGACCGGCGCTCTTGAATCGGGAGCTGTCCCAAGGGAGCATTCAGATCGTCGTCCGTCATACCTGTCGCTAACCTGCGTTGGCACGGATGCAAACCGGTGCAAGAGCCAAACCGGCGCCCGCCAGATGGAGGAACACGGCGGCGCCGCGCCCAACCCGGCGAGAGCCAAGGTACGGCCGCCAGCCGCGCCGCTCTGTCGGCCGGCGTTCCAGGCCTAGCGGACCGAAGCCGCGGCGTTCGACCTTGATTGGGCCGCGAACGGCCGGATCATGACCCAAAATCGTTGTGTTCGCATGGCCTAAACGCAACAGCCGCCACCACTTTTGCTGATCATTCTTGCGCGGGGCCGTCGCTTCGCTTCCAGCACTCGTCCGGAATGACCGCCGGTTGCAGCCCTGGCCGTTTAAAATGTTCTTTGGCCTCCTCGCCGGTGCGCCCCTCAATTCGGAACCTTCGCGGGTTCGCTCGCGGGCGCCGCGGTGAGTTTGTTCATCGCCTTGTTGACGCCGTGCAGAATGTCCTCGGCGGCGATCAATTGCTTGTCGTTTTTGGCATCGGGCGGGACAAAGGCTTGCGAACCTCCCTTTTCGTCCGCGCCATTCTTCAAGTGGCCGCGCAGCGAAGCTTCGCCCTTTGTGTCGTCCTTGCCCTTGAGGTCGTCGGGCACATCCTGCAACACGGTCACGTCGGGGTCGATCCCCTTTGCCTGGATCGAGCGGCCGGACGGCGTGTAATAGCGGGCAGTGGTAAGCCGCACGGCGCCGTTATTCTGGCCGAGCGGGATGATGGTCTGCACCGACCCCTTGCCGAATGAGCGGGTACCGAGAATGGTCGCGCGTTTATGATCCTGCAACGCGCCGGCGACGATTTCCGAGGCCGACGCCGAGCCGCCATTAATCAGGACGACCACCGGCTTGCCCTTGGACAAGTCGCCAGGATGCGCATTGTAGCGCATCGTTTCATCGGCATTCCGGCCCCGGGTCGAAACGATTTCGCCGCGGTCGAGGAAGCAATTGACGACGGCGATCGACTGGTCTAGCAAACCGCCGGGATTGTTGCGCAGGTCGAGAATATAGCCTTTGAACTTGGCGGCCGGGATATCGTTTTGGAATTTTTGGATCGCCGCGCGAACACCCTCAAACGTCTGTTCGTTGAATTGGGTGATTCGAATGTAGCCGATATCGTCGCCCTCCTGACGTTCGCGAACCGATTTGATCTGGATCACGGCGCGGGTAAGCT
>JBOHJT010000315.1:0-3528 GCA_050728715.1 Methylocella sp. | reverse complement strand
TTTGTGGAGAGCTGGCACGGCTGCTCCCGGATGCGCAAATCATTTATGCCGCGGATAACGCCGCTTTCCCTTATGGCGAACTGGGGGAAGACGCTTTGGTCGCGCGGGTCTTGACGGTCATGGATCGCTTGATCGCTCTTTGTGGCCCGGACGCGGTTGTCATTGCCTGCAATACGGCGTCAACGCTGTCGCTACCGCATCTGCGCGCGAGGTTCCCAAAAATTTCGTTCATCGGTACGGTGCCCGCGATCAAACCGGCCGCGAGCCTATCGCGCTCGGGGCTTATCTCCGTGCTGGCGACGCCAGGCACCGTTGCGCGCGATTATACGCGTGAATTGGTGCGTACCTATGCCGCCCATTGCGCGGTTACCCTCGCTGGCTCACGCGTGCTTGCGCCTCTTGCCGAAGCTTTCATGCAAGGGAAGCATGTTTCAGACGCGGCCCTGGCGCGGGAAATCGCGCCCGCTTTCGTGACGTCCGGGGACCTGCGCACGGATTGCATCGTGCTTGCCTGCACGCATTATCCTTTGCTGCTGGGGCATTTCGAGCGGCTCGCGCCTTGGCCCGTGGCATGGATTGATCCAGCCCCGGCCATCGCCCGGCGAGCCGGTCAAGTTCTGCGTGAACATCTCGGTTTTCCGGCGTCAAACACGGCATCGGCGGCGCCGAATTATGTGGTCTTCACCGGGGCAATGGCGGCGGGACCCGAACTTATGGAAGCCTTGCGCCTTCGAGGGATCGAAAAAGCCGTAATGGAGCCAATGCCACTGGAAGATTTTCCGGCCGCCACTATTTGGAACCGATGATGATGAGGCGGCATAAAAGGCAATGCTGGGCCCCTGGCCTTTATACTATCCCCCGCGCGCGATGGGCACTGCAAAAGCCAAGGCGCGAAAATCGCGCCTCGAGTTTTGGCGAGGTTCGAAATGGACCCCGATTTTGGGACCAGAGGCCAAGTTGGAAAACAGCGCTCCGACTCAACGCCGCGAAAGCCCAAATACATATTGTTGGTCAAACTGCCGATGGAAAAGAGCGCCGCGTAGGCGTGGAATGTTCCGCCTGGCACGTATTCCATGCGTGACGTTCACCCGTCATGCGGGTTTTTGCGGCTCGACCAACCCGGGCCGCGCTCGCCGGGCGCAGTCGCCCTTTCCCTGTGTACATGACGCAAGCCACGCTCGCTACCCGCGAAACCTCCGGCTATCATCCGACATGAACGAATCGCTTTCCGCCGCCCGCGCGTTTCTCGGGGTCGAGCATTCCGTGCTTGGGCGGCCTTGGCGCGGCCGGCTCGACGTGCTGGGCGAGGCGCGCGCGCTCGCCATCGCGCAAATTCATGGGACCGGCGATGTCTTGTCCCGCGTTCTCGCCGGACGCGGCGTCACGCCGGACAATGCGCAAGAATATCTCGACCCAACACTGCAAAATCTACTACCAGACCCCTATTGCCTGAAGGACGTGGAGGCGGCGGCAAAACGAATCGCCGGGGCGGTCGAGCGCGGCGAAACGGTCGCGGTTTTTGGCGACTATGATGTCGATGGCGCCGCCGCCTCGGCGCTGCTTCATGATTATTTCCAGGCTTGCGGCACGCCGTGCCTGATCCATATTCCCGACCGTATTTTCGAAGGCTACGGCCCCAATGTGGAGGCAATCAGGAACCTTGCGCGCGACGGCGCAAAGCTTTTGGTTACGGTGGATTGCGGGACGATGAGCCATGTGCCGCTCACTGAGGCGGCAAGGCTCGGCCTCAACCCAGTCGTGCTCGATCATCATCAGGCGCCGGAAGTTTTGCCGGAGGCGATTGTCGTCAATCCGAACCGGCAGGACGATCTTTCCGGTCTCGGATGTCTTTGCGCCGCGGGCGTCGTTTTCATGACGCTCGTCGCGGTGCAACGCGGTCTGCGCGAACGGGGCTTTTTTTCGGCCTCCCGGCCGATGCCAGACCTTCTCGCCGGGCTCGATCTCGTGGCGCTTGCGACCGTCGCCGACGTCGCGCCATTGACCGGGCTAAACCGCGCCTTCGTCGCCAAGGGGCTCGCCTTGATGCACGCGCGGGGGCGTCCCGGTCTCAGAATTTTGTGCGACATCGCCGGGCTCGCGGGACCGCCAACGCCCTATCATCTTGGTTTTCTGATCGGTCCGCGCATCAATGCCGGGGGACGGATCGGCGATCCCGCGCTTGGCGCCAGGCTCTTGAGCCTAACCGATCGGGTCGAAGCCCGGCGCATCGCGGAAGCACTCGACCGGCTCAATCGCGAGCGCCAGGAGCTAGAGCGCGCCACGCTCGAGGAAGCCGAGGCGCAGGCGCTTGATCGCCTCGACATGGAAAGTTCCGCCGTGATCGTCACGGCGGGCGACGGCTGGCATCCGGGCATAGCCGGACTTGTCGCCTCGCGCCTCAAGGAAAAATTCCGGAGGCCCGCTTTCGCGATCGCTTTCGATGCGAACGGGATGGGCGCCGGGTCCGGCCGCTCGATTGGCGGCGTCGATCTTGGCCGCGCGGTGCGCGCGGCGGCGGATGCCGGGATTCTCGTCAAGGGGGGAGGCCATGCGATGGCGGCTGGGATTGCCGTCGCACGGGAGCGGTTGCGCGACTTTGAGCGGTTCCTCGAGGAAAACCTCGCTCAGGCGGTTGCCGCCGCGCGGGCCGGGGAGGCACTGCTGATCGACGCGGCGTCGACCGCGGCCGGCGCCAACGCCAATCTGTTGGCCGGTCTTGCGCGCGGCGGCCCCTATGGCGCGGGCAATCCCGAACCGGTTCTTGCCTTGCCCGCGCACCGCCTCATCGACGTCGCCAACATTGGCAACGGCCATGTGCGGCTGCGGGCGGCGGCGGGCGATGGCGCCAAAATTGATGGCATCGCGTTCCGCGCGGCCTCGGAACCCATGGGGTGTGCGCTTAATGCCGCGCGTGGCGGCCTCGTTCATCTTGCCGGAACCCTGACCAACGATCGCTTCGGCGGCAAGGACCGCGTGCAGCTGAGGCTGGTCGATATGGCCCCCGCGAACGGGCCATGGCAGCCGCTTCGTCCGGCGTAAACTTGCCGGCGCGGGCGGCGGCCTTTATATCTCCGCGCGGCCGAGGGAAGAGCCCGCCGCCGAGAAATTTCCGCGCCCATCGTCTAGCGGTCCAGGACGTCGCCCTTTCACGGCGAAAACAGGGGTTCGATTCCCCTTGGGCGCGCCAATGATTTCAATAACTTATACCAACCGCCCGAGAACCTGACTCCTGGGGGATTCCCAAACAGCCGCGAACGTGACCCGATGCGGCACGCCGTTGATTCGCGGAGCGGGCGGCATGCCGGTCATCGAGATCACCCGCCAAGATCCGAGTGTTTCGCGGTTGCGGGCGGAGGCGGCGCGCGGACGCCAAGCAGGCGCGGCGCGTTCTGGCGATCGCCATGGGGCTGGATGGGCATTCGCGGCTGGTGGCCGCGCGGGCCGGGGGCATGGACCGGCGGACGCCGCGCGGCTGGGCGAAGCCAGCCAAAGGTTCCAGCTGGCGCAGCCAGCTGGCGGAGCAAGCGC
>JBOHJT010000314.1:0-3538 GCA_050728715.1 Methylocella sp. | reverse complement strand
CCATGTTTTTCCCGGCAACGCGCGCTATCATCACGCGAGGCTCGTCACCGGCTGGCTGGCCCGGCCCGGACGCGTGTTGCTCATGAGCTTGCCGAATGATTGTGCCGCCTTGCTGCCCGCGCTTGAACCCGATCGAGCGGCCATGGGGCCGCATGCGCAAGCATGCCGCTCCCCATAAATGCTCCGCCACATGCGCCCAATTCGCCGCCGCGCCGCGCGCTTTCCCGCGCGGCAAAGTCCCGAGGAAGCGGGCGGATTTCAGCGATTCGGCCGCCGCCAACTTTCGCCCCATCTCACCCAAGGATTTTCCGGTCGTGAATACCCAGAATTCTGTTCGCCGATATCCTGCGGCTGGTCTCGGAGCTGCGCCACCGGCGGCCGCATCGACGTGAAGCGCAAGCTTGTTTTGCGTCCGATCAAAAACCAAGGAAGTGGTGCGTCAGGATGACAATGAAACCCGCTTTTCCGGCGCGCGGCGCGCCGATGTCACCGGCGTGGATGCATCGGTGCCCTCATGTCGAGGATTTGGCATTGCCAAAATCCTTAAGAAGCGGCAACTTCATCCTCGCCGAGGCTGGCATCCGGTGGATGCCGGTTCAAAATTCAGCGTAGCGGGAGAGAGAGGCGATTGTGAAGACGCTAGGTCAACCGCGGCAAACCCGGTTGGGGGGCCCATCGCGCGCCGATTCACACGGCAATCCAGACGGACCGCCAGACCTTCCTTCGGTGAACGCCAGGGCCGCGCGCTGCGCAGGCTTCATGGCGCCTATCCTCCTGGCGGCATGTCAACCGGCCGTCCTCGATCCGCAAGGTCCCGTCGGGCTTGCCCAGAAGTCGATCCTAATTGACTCGCTCGCTATCATGCTTGCCATCGTTATCCCGACACTCGCCGCGACCCTTGCCTTCGCTTGGTGGTTTCGAGCATCCAACGAGAGAGCACGCTATCTGCCAGATTGGGTCTATTCCGGCCGCATCGAGCTCATCGTCTGGGGCATCCCCCTCCTCGTGGTCATGCTCCTGGGTGGCGTGGCCTGGATCGGATCCCATGACCTCGATCCCGCAAAGCCTTTGCCATCGAACACGCCACCCCTCGAAGTGCAGGTCGTCTCGATGGATTGGAAGTGGCTCTTCATCTATCCGAACCAGGGCGTCGCGAGCGTCAACCAGCTAGTGATTCCCGCCGGGAGGCCCATTCGCTTTTTCCTAACGTCGGCGAGCGTCATGAATGCCTTCTTCATACCGCAGCTCGGCAGCATGATATACACGATGAACGGCATGACGACGCAGTTGAACCTGCAAGCAAACGCTCCTGGCACCTTCCGGGGGCTCTCGAGCCAGTTTAGCGGCGATGGTTTCGCGGATATGCATTTCGAAGTGCGCGCATTGCCAGCGGAGCGGTTCGCCGCCTGGATCGAGGCCACGCGCAACGTTGGCCCAACTCTCGATCCCCGGAGCTACGCTGCCCTCGCCAGGCAGAGCATGAATACCCGTCCGTTCACTTACCGTGCGGCCGTTCCCGGGCTTTTTCGGCAAATCGTCACGCAGAAACTGCCGCCTGGGCCTGGCCCGCGGAGCGGGCGGCCTAATCCAAGCGTATCGCCGCGGACGGAGGACTAAATATGTTGGGCAAGCTCAGCTTGGCGGCGATTCCGTTCAATCAGCCGATCCCGCTGATCGCCGGCTCGTTGGTGATATTCGTCGTCCTTGCCGTGATCGCCTGGATCATTCTCAAGGGCCATCTGCCGTACCTGTGGCGCGAGTGGATCACCAGCGTGGATCACAAGCGGATCGGTGTTATGTACATGCTCCTCGGCCTGGTGATGCTCGTCCGTGGATTTGTCGACGCGATCATGATGCGATCCCAGCAAGCGCTCGCGTTCCACGCGCCCGGCTATCTTCCGCCCGAGCACTACAATCAGATCTTCTCGGCCCACGGCACGATCATGATATTCTTCGCAGCGATGCCGCTCATGATCGGGCTCATGAACTTTGTCGTGCCGCTGCAGCTCGGGGTCCGCGACGTGGCATTTCCCACCTTCAACTCGGTCGGCTTCTGGCTTACCGCAACCGGGGCGCTGTTGGTCAACCTCTCGCTTGTGATCGGCGAGTTCGCGCGTACCGGGTGGCTGCCTTATCCGCCGCTCTCCGAGCTGACCTACTCACCGGGCGTCGGCGTCGATTATTATCTTTGGGCGCTTGAAATCTCCGGTGTGGGCACCTTACTGGCGGGAATTAACCTCGTCGCCACGATCCTGAAGCTTCATGCGCCTGGCATGACGTACATGCGGATGCCGATGTTCTGCTGGACGGCGCTCGCCGCCAGCCTGCTGATCGTCGCGGCGTTCCCCATTCTCACAGCGACTCTGACCATGCTGGTGCTGGACAGATACTTCGGGTTCCATTTTTTCACCAACGAAGCCGGCGGCAACATGACGATGTTCATAAACCTCATTTGGGCGTGGGGACATCCGGAGGTCTACATCCTTATCCTGCCTGCCTTTGGTGTGTTCTCGGAAGTCGTTTCGACGTTCTCCCGCAAGCCGCTGTTCGGCTATCGCTCGATGGTCGCCGCGACGATGGCCATCTGTGTCATTTCTTTCATGGTCTGGCTGCACCATTTCTTCACGATGGGCGCCGGAGCCGACGTCAATGCGGTCTTCGGCATCATGTCGATGATCATCGCTGTACCCACGGGCGTCAAGGTTTTCAATTGGCTTTTCACGATGTACGGCGGCCGGATCGTCTATGCGACACCGATATTGTGGGCGATTGGATTTATGGTCACATTTGTGGTCGGGGGGATGACCGGCGTTCTGCTCGCGGTGCCGCCATCGGACTTCGTGCTTCACAACAGCCTTTTCCTTGTTGCCCATTTTCACAACGTCATCATCGGCGGCACGCTGTTCGGTGCGTTCGCGGGCTATAGCTATTGGTTCCCGAAGGCGTTTGGCTTCCGGTTGCACGAAGGCTGGGGCAAAGCGGCCTTCTGGCTCACGTTCGCCGGGTTCTACGTGGTCTTCGTGCCGCTCTATGCGGCGGGGCTCTCGGGGATGACCCGGCGCTTGCAACATTACGATGTAGCGATATGGCGCCCGTGGATGCTGATCGCGGCGATCGGGATCGTGATCATGGGCTGCGCCGCAGCCTGCCAAATGGCCCAGCTTGTCGTTAGCATTCGTCGACGCGACCAGCTTCGCGACGTGACCGGCGATCCCTGGAATGGGCGCTCCCTCGAATGGGCCACACCCTCCCCCCCACCAGCTTTCAACTTCGCGGTGCTCCCCAATGTCCAGGGCGAAGAAGCCTACTGGGGCATGAAGCAGCGCGCACTTCAGCAGGCGAGGCTCGGCGAGGAGCCTACGTATGCCGATATCGAGATGCCAAGGAACAGCCCAACCGGCTTCGTCTGCGCTTTCTTCGCGACCTTCATGGGTTTCGCGTTGATCTGGCACATCTGGTGGTTGGTGAGCCTGGGCGCATTTGGCGCCTACGCGACCTTCGTCGTCTTTGCCTGGCGGGACAAGGACGAGTACATCAT
>JBOHJT010000313.1:0-3542 GCA_050728715.1 Methylocella sp. | reverse complement strand
GCCGCGCGGTTTCTCTGCGATTAGGGAGACTTTTCTCTCCTTTGGTCCCTAACCGCCGTTCGAGCGGGACAGCAGGTCAGGATGAAAAAACGCCTCTTAAGACATGGTCCGGCCATCGCCCTTGGGATCGGGGCGGGAATCGCCGCCGCCGTCTTGTTCAGCCTCGCAGCCCGCGCGACCTTCGTCGCGGCCGCTCTCGCCAATTTGTCGCCGCTTCCAATCATGATCGCGACGCTTGGATACGGCGTCTTCGCCGGCGCCGCGGCGGTTGCCTCGGCCATGCTCACCATTGCCGGGTTCTTCCATGCGCAGCAGAAATTCGCGAGTCTCGACACCGACGCGCTAGGCGGTCTGGTTTTCGCTTTCTCTCTTGGCTTGCCGGCCTTTTGGCTAAGCCTCCTCTCGGTGTTGAGCCGGCCGAAGGGAAGTCCGAATTGGGTCGTAACAAGCCGGGTAGGCAGCTTTTTTGCCCGCGAATATGTTCCGCTTGAGCGCATTCTTTCCTATGCCGCCTCCATCTGCGCCACCATCGGGGTAGCGATCGCGGTTTATGTCTCCTCCCTCTATGGTGGATTCGACGTGGCGCTCGATAAGTTGAGCGCGGAAGTTACTCCTTTTGTCGAACGGCTGATCAGCCCCAATATGCATCTTCCGAATGACTTCGATGCCCGCCATCTGGCGCGCGTTACGGTTTTGGCGGCGGCGCCGGCGGTGGCGGGTTGCAGCCTTGTCATGCTGATGCTCAATCTTTGGCTCGCGGGACGTGTGGCGCAGCTTTCGGCGCAACTCCCCCGTCCGTGGCCCGACATAGCGGGGGAATTGCGGCTGCCGCAAATCTTTCTTTTGGTTTTCGGCGGCACCGCGTCGACGGGTCCGTATCTAGGCGGGCTCCCCGGCCACATCGTCGTCATTGTCGCCGCGACGCTCGGCGTCGCGTTCGCGCTCGACGGGCTCGCCGCGGCGCATTATCTGTCGCGCGGATCGCCTTTCCGGATTCCCCTCCTCGTCCTTATCTATCTCGGCCTTGCCGTCCCCGTGACTTGGCTCGTCTTTGTGCTTCTCTTGGTCTTGATGGGTGTTATCGAGACAGCTTTCTCTCTCCGGGATCGCAAGGACAAGACGGCCTCGCCCAAACTCTGATGCAACTCGAAGGACCGCATTATGGAAATTATTTTGCTCGAACGCATCGCCAAACTCGGCCAAATGGGAGATAGCGTTCGCGTGAAGGATGGCTACGCCCGCAATTTCCTGCTGCCCGGCGGCAAGGCCATGCGCGCGACCGACGCCAATAAGAGCCGTTTCGAAAGTCAGCGCGTCCAGCTTGAAACGCGCAATCTCGAATCGCGGAACGAAGCGGCCGGCGTCGCCGAAAAACTTACCGGGCAAATCTTCGTCATCATCCGCCAGGCTGGCGAGACGGGCCATCTCTACGGCTCGGTTTCGCCGCGCGACATCGCCGCCGCTGTCACCGCTGGCGGCTTCAATGCCAACCGCAATCAGATCATCCTGAAAGCGCCGATCAAATCGCTTGGATTGCACGAAGTCCCGGTGCATTTGCATCCGGAAATCGCAGCCCAAATTACCGTCAATGTCGCCCGCTCCGCCGCGGAAGCCGAACGGCAGGCCAAAGGGGAAGCAATCAATGCCGTCGAGGAGGCGACGATGGACGATCTCGGTCTCGAAGTCGGCGCCGCGCTCGCCGATGCGGGCGGCAGCCTCGGCGACCGGTAAGGGATTTTTGCTCTATAGCCAGGCAACCGACAACGCCTGCCACTACCCTGCTAAGGTTAGCAAGACCGGCGCCGGCGATGTCGCATTGAGTTTGGCCTGGGCGAAGGGCTCGGGAGTCCACCAGATCGCCGGCCCGCCGTAAAGGCGCCTCCGTCGGCGCCGGAATATCGCCCGCGGCCCCTATTGCGCCCAGCAATGTCCGCCGGCGAATTCGATGAATTCCTTGAGGCCGGAATGCTCGCGCTCGCGCGACCAGAGGAGTCCGAATGTTCTGGAGATGCCCAGGTCCGGTACCGGCACTTGTCTCACGGCCGAAACCTCGAAATGGCCGGGCACAAGCGCCAAGCCTATTCCGGCGGCGACGAGAGCCAGCACCCTGTCGTACGCGTCGGTCCGATAGACAACGCGTATCATGCCCCGGGAGATAAGCGCATCGGTCACGTCTTGCAAATAAGGGCAGCGTTCCGGCAAAATGAAAGGTTCGTTGGCGAGATCGCTAAGGTTCACGGCCGGCCGGTTCGCGAAGCGATGATCCTCTCGAATTGCCAGCATGTACGGCGTTTTGAAAAGAGCGCGGCTGGCGAACTTGGACTCCTTGCCGTCGAAGATCGTGAGTATGACGTCGAGCTCTTGTTCGGCGAGAAATCCTAACAATTGGTCGCAACGGTCCTCGACCACTTCGATACGAATGTGGGGATTGGTTCCCCGGAAAGAACTCAACAGCCCGCAAACACGGCCGCTGAAGAGCGATTGCAATATCCCAATTCTCAGAAACTTTCGATTCGTAAGCTTCTTGAGCTCGGCTTTCACGGCATTGCATGCACGCAGAACCTCCTTGCCCACTTCGAGGAAACGCACCCCGGCGGGGGTCGGCACCACTTGAGAGGGCCGCCGGTCAAGCAATTTGACGTCGAGCTCCGCTTCGAGCTTCGCGATGCTGGTCGAGATCGCGGGCTGCGATACCGCGACGCGTTGGGCGCCCTTAGTGAACCCGCCGGTCTCGGCGACCGCGACGAAATGCTTGATCTGATGAAGCTCCATTGGATTACTTACAGCTTGCTCGCGCCTGTCGTAATCAATATCGGGCCGTGCGTCATATAATCAATGATTATCCGCGCCAAGCGGCCAATCAACATTGATTGATCATCCTCGGATCGGGGGCTCGGCCGCGAGAAAAGCTTTTGGCTAGGAAAATTTCCGGACCAACCGGCCGATTACTTCCGGCAACGGTTCTGCGGCCAATTCGAGAGTTGCACGGCAGCGGCCCTGCCTCGTTTGCGTCCCAAAACAATGTAAGCTGATTAGCACTCGGGGTCAGGGAAGGATGATGACCCGCGCCACGCGAACTACCGGCTTAGCCCGCTTCAAAATATTCCCCCGCCGGAGTCGATCCAGCGGGGGAAGGGACACTTTCGATTTTGGCGCGGCATCTACTGTCTCGCCATTGCTCCCCGGACATAATTTCCAAACGATTGGCGCCGGATCAATGGAGCGGATTTAAGTTGAGCTTAATTCTACAGCAAAGTGACACCTTGAAACCACCGTTCCAAGGCCGGACGCCGGCGGACGCGAATGAGCAAATCGTCTCCGCCGACGCTTGCTTATTCCGCCGGCTCGAGACCGAGCAGCGCCTCGTGGCCGTGCGCAAGCTCGACGACGCGGCCAATAAGCTGCAGCGTCACGCCGAATACCGCGAGCGAGAACCAGCCGAAGAAGACGAACATCCAGTGCAGCGGTTCAACGAACAGTTCCTCCATGAACCAGAAGGTGTGACCCCATTCGTTGAGCCCGACGTTCGGGAAGATCATGAA
>JBOHJT010000312.1:0-3555 GCA_050728715.1 Methylocella sp. | reverse complement strand
GGTCCAGACCGGGTGCCTATCGACGAGCTCGTGGGACGATTCCTGAGCGCAACCCATGATCCCCGCACGGTGGTCGCGGATGTCCATGCGGGCTATTACGGCATCGAGGTGAACGATCAATCGCTTACCCCCGGCGACAATCCGCGCATCGGCGTAACCCGTTTCGAGGACTGGCTCAGCCAATCCACGCGTCAGAAATAAGCAATCGGACGAAGGGGAACGCCGAGGTCTGGCTATCCACTAGATCGGTAATCTCCCGCGCTTTCGTATCCACAACAGGAGATCACAAATGATTAGCAGATTTCTCTGCGCGGTAGCGCTGGCAGCCATTTCTGTAACTGGAGCATCGGCCCGCGACGCCGCCGCCGACCAGGCAAAGGCGACATTGGTCTACGATCATGTTCTTCCAAATGTCCCCGGGAAGAGCATTAAGGGCGTGCTCGTCGAATATCAGCCGGGCGGCTCATCGCCTGCGCACACCCATCCAAACTCCGCCTTCATCTACGCAACGGTCTTGGAGGGAGCGATCCGAAGCCAGGTCAATGATGGGCCGGTGACAACGTATCGCGCCGGCGAAAGCTTTTCGGA
This sequence comes from Methylocella sp., assembly GCA_050728715.1. GTDB lineage: Bacteria > Pseudomonadota > Alphaproteobacteria > Rhizobiales > Beijerinckiaceae > Methylocapsa. The sequence continues at coordinate 2,967 of JBOHJT010000312.1, read as the reverse complement.
AAATCCTGGCGATCGCCACGGTGTTAGCGAAAACGCGAGCACCACTGAACCTGCGCGCCTGCTCGCCGTGTTCGTCGTCGATACCCGCGAAACAACCCTGACGACCTTCTACAAGAAATAAATCTAAGACTCGGTTGATGTCGGGCGTTCCTACCGGACATCTTGATTATCCCGGGATGCACCAGAGGCAAGAGGACTTGCCGTTGCCGAGGTCACAGCGGCCAGGCTCACGGCTGCATTTGACGCCAAGTGGGGTCAGTTCGTCATCGACTCGGACTTCTTTTCCAGGCTTATCTGCGAGGGCGTCTGAATTAAAGGCGGCCGCGCGCACTCATAAAGATTGCCCGCAGTTTTTTCGTGCAGGCAGCCGCCACGGTTGCTATAGAGCCGGACGCGCTGGAGGCCGCGCGAAAAATGCTAGCGCGTGGCGGGCGTGGCGGAACTGGTAGACGCGCCGGATTTAGGTTCCGGTGGTGAAAATCGTGGGGGTTCGAGTCCCTCCGCCCGCACCAAACCTTGACCGGTGCGCCGCGCCGCACGTTTTAACAATGGCGGTGGCCGTATCCGACGGTGGGTCTGCCGGAATCGGAATACCGGATTGGAAGCGGCGAAGTCAAAAAGGGTTTTTTCAAATGCAAGTTACCCAAATCCATGCGCAAGGCCTCAAGCGGGAATTCAAAGTGGTGCTAGAGGGCGCCGATCTCGCGGAGCGAGTCGAAGGTCAACTCGCCGAGGTGAAGGCCAAGGCGCGCATCCCCGGGTTCCGTCCGGGCAAGGTCCCTGTTTCGCATCTGAAGCGTCTCTATGGACGCTCGATCATGGCCGAAGTTGTCCAGGACGCCGTCAACGAGGCCAATCGCAAGATTGTCGAGGACAATCAACTGCGGCTTGCCATGGATCCCAAGATCGATATTGCCGGGGAGGGACAAGAAATCGAGAAGGTTTTCGAAGCGCAAGCCGATCTCGCCTTTACTGTCGCCCTCGAAGTGTTGCCGAAGATCGAGGCTGGCGGCTTCGAGGATATAGAAATCGAACGGCTCATCGCCGGCGTGTCCGGCGCCGACGTCGACCATGTCTTGGCCAGGATCGCCGAGCAGAATCGCGTTTACACGGCAAAGGAAGGGGAGGCCCTCGCTGAAATCGGCGACAAGGCCACGCTCGATTTTACCGGCAAGATCGACGGCGAGCCCTTCGAGGGCGGTTCGGGAGAAAATGTTGACGTCGTCCTCGGTTCGGGCAGTTTCCTCCCGGGCTTCGAAGCGCAAATCGGAGGCATGAAGACCGGGGAAAGCCGCACGATTCCGGTGACGTTCCCGGAGGAATACAGCTCCGCCACGCTCGCCGGCAAGGCGGCCACCTTCCACGTGACGCTCAAGGGCGCGGCGGCCCCGGCCGAGATCGAAATCGGCGACGGATTCGCGAAAGGCTTTGGCTTCGAGGATCTGGCCAAGCTCAAAGACACAATTCGCGCCAATATCGAGCGCGAGCATCTCGCCGCCTCGCGGGGAAAATGGAAGCGCGATCTCCTCGACGCGCTCGACAAGAAATACGCTTTCGACGTGCCTGAAGGGCTAGTGACACAGGAATTCGATGCGGTGTGGCGCAAGGTCGAGGCCGAGCAAAAGCGGAGCGGGCGCAGCTACGAGGACGACAACACGACCGAGGCGGCAGCGCGCGCGGACTATCTCAAGATTGCCGAACGGAGGGTGCGGCTCGGTCTCCTTTTGGCTGAAATCGGGGCAAGGGCGGACATCAAGGTCTCGGACGAGGAGGTCAGTCAGGCTCTGGCTCAGCGGGCGCGCGCGTTCCCCGGCCAAGAAAAGACCGTGTGGGAGTATTATCGCAAAAATCCCCGCGCCTTGGCGGAGATCAGGGCCCCGCTTTTCGAGGAAAAAGTGGTCGATCATATAATCTCTCAGGTCAAGCTGACCGACAGGAACGTTTCAAGGGACGAACTTCTGAAGGCGAACGACGCAGACGCAAACGACGCCGGCGGCGAGACCGTGCCCGAGGGCGTCCCCAAGTGATGCGGCGCGCTTAACCCGGGTAAAGGATTGTTCGCGCCTTGGCGCCAATATGGTATCCTTATCGGTTCAGCGAGGGCATAACCTTCGCGCCGTTTCGACGAGTTCGTTTTCACCAGGGAAGACTCCACCATGCGTGATCGCAGTCCGATTGAGATCCACGATAACTACCTCATTCCTCAGGTTATCGAGAATACGAGCCGCGGCGAGCGCGGTTTCGATATCTATTCCCGGCTTTTGCGCGAGCGGATCATTTTTCTAACGGGCCCGGTCGACGACCACGTGGCCTCGGTGATCATCGCCGAATTGCTGTTCCTCGAGGCGGAAAACCCGAAGAAAGAAATCTCGATGTACATCAATTCGCCGGGCGGCGTGGTGTCGGCGGGCCTTGCGATCTACGATACGATGCAGTTCATAAAGCCCAAGGTATCGACGCTCTGCGTCGGGCAGGCCGCTTCCATGGGTTCGCTTCTCCTTTGCGCCGGAGAGACTAACGCGCGTTACGCTTTGCCGAACGCGCGAATCATGGTCCATCAGCCATCCGGCGGCTTCCAGGGCCAGGCTTCCGATATTGTTCGTCACGCCGAAGATATCATGAAGGTCAAGCGGCGGTTGAACGAGATCTACGTCCGGCATACCGGCCGGGATTACGACACGATTGAAAAAACCTTGGACCGCGACCACTTTATGTCCGCCGATGAGTCGAAAGAATTTGGTATCGTGGATCATGTTATTGTGAGGCGGCCCGACGAAATGCCGCTGGCCGAAAGTAAAGCGAACTCATCCGTGCCCGTTTGTTAGTGGCTGCGGCGGCCACAGAGCCTTCTCTGATTGGGGTCATTGAAGTCGGGCTGTCCTGGTCGATTCCTTTTGGCCGGCTCGTTCGCGCGGGTCACGCGCTTCTCTTCGCGGCCGGCGCGGGGCCGCCGCATGATGGGGCCGG
>JBOHJT010000311.1:0-3574 GCA_050728715.1 Methylocella sp. | reverse complement strand
GTCACCGAATGCACCGGCGGCGCGCGGGCCATCTCGGAGGCGGACCTGCATGACCGTTACCATACTTATTGCGATCCAAGGCTCAACGCCGAGCAGGCAATCGAAGTGGCCTTTCTCGTCGCCGAACTCTTGAAGGCGGAACGGATCGAACGGGGCCGCGCCGCCGATGCCGCGGAGTGAAGCCTGACGGCGGACGGGGCCGCCGGACGAGGTTCCTTTATGACGACGAGCCAGAATGCCCCCGCGACCCGTCTCGTCATCGGTCTGGCGCAGATCGATTGCACGGTCGGCGATTTAGCGGGGAACGTTGCCCGCGCGCGCGCCGCCCGTGCCGAGGCGGCCGGCTTTGGCGCCGATCTCGTGATGTTTTCCGAACTCTTCATCTCGGGCTATCCGCCCGAGGACCTCGTCTTGAAGCCGGCACTTGTCGAGGCTTGCCGCGCCGCCTGCGAGGAGATCGCGGCCGGGACCGGCGACGGCGGACCGGCGATACTCGTTGGGCTGCCGTGGGGAGAAAATGGGCATTGCTACAACGCCTATGCCCTCCTCGACAAAGGCCGCATCGGGGCGATCCGATTCAAAGCCGATTTGCCAAATTACGGAGTGTTCGACGAAAAGCGCGTGTTCACGCCGGGGCCGGTGCCGGGGTTTGTCTCCTTCAAGGGCGTGCGCATCGGCGTTCCCATCTGCGAGGATATTTGGGGACCGGACTTGGTCGAATGCCTCGCCGCCGCGGGCGGCGAAATTCTTCTTGTTCCCAATGGTTCGCCTTACTGGCGCGGCAAGACGGACGAGCGGCTTTCGGTCGCCGTCGCGCGGGTTGCCGAGAGCAAATTGCCTCTCGTCTATCTCAATCAGGTCGGCGGCCAGGACGAGCTTGTCTTCGATGGCGCGTCCTTCGGCCTCAACGGCGACTTGTCCCGCGCGTTCCAGCTTCCTGCTTTTTCGGCCGTGGTCGCCAAGACGGTTTGGGAGCGTGGACCAAAGGGTTTTGTTTGTGTCGAGGGACCGCGCTCTGACATCAAGGAGGGCGACGAAGCAGATTACGCCGCCTGTGTGCTCGGCCTTCGCGATTATGTGAACAAAAATGGTTTTCCTGGTCTCGTCATGGGTCTCTCGGGGGGAATCGATTCAGCGCTTTGCGCCGCGATCGCGGTTGATGCGCTCGGACCCGAGCGCGTCCATTGCATCATGCTGCCCTATCGCTTTACCTCGAACGAATCTTTAGACGATGCCGGGCGGTGTGCGCACGCGCTTGCCGTTCGCTACGATATCTTGCCGGTCGCGCCCGCGGTTGAGGGCTTCGAAAAGGTCCTTGCCCCGCTCTTCAAGGGAATGCCCGCTGGCACCACGGAGGAGAATATCCAGAGCCGCGCGCGCGGAACCGTGCTGATGTCCGTTTCCAATAAGTTTGGTCCGATGCTCGTGACAACCGGCAACAAGTCCGAAATGTCGGTCGGCTACGCGACGATCTATGGCGATATGAACGGCGGGTTCAATCCGATCAAGGACCTCTACAAGATGGAGGTTTTTCGCCTCGCGGAATTGCGAAACGGCTGGAAGCCCGAGGGCGCGCTCGGGCCAAGCGGCGAGGTGATCCCACGAAACATCCTGACCAAGGCGCCGTCCGCGGAATTGCGGGAAAATCAGATGGATCAAGACTCGCTGCCGCCCTATGACGTGCTGGACGCGATCCTCGAAGGGCTCGTCGAAAAGGAATTGCGCGTTGCCGATGTCGTGGCCCAAGGCCACGATCTCGAAACCGTGCGGCAAATCGAGAGACTTCTTTATCTCGCCGAATACAAGCGGCGCCAGTCGGCCCCTGGCGTCAAGGTGACGAAGAAGAATTTTGGCCGCGACAGGCGCTATCCGATCGTCAATCTGTTTCGCGATCCCGGTGCCGCCCGGCCGAAGGATTGAAACGCCCCTCCCCTCGGAGCCCGCGGCTTAAGCAGGTCCTAAAAAAGTTGCGCGGCTTTTTCGATTCCGGCGTGCTCCAACTCTTTGAATTTGAGCAATTCCTTTTCGATCACGCAATTCCTGTGACCGGGAAGCGCTCTCCGCACGGGCGGGCGCGGAATGTAAGCGCCGGGGCTGGTCCTAGGCCTTCTCAGCCTCGGTCGAGATACGTCTGACCACTAGGCACAACAGGGTCACAAGGACAATGGGGCCGGCCGCCAGGTGCAGATCGAGGCAAAGGACACGCGATATGAGGGGCAGGGCAAATGCGGCCAGGATTCCGAATTTCTCGTAAGGCAGAAATCCGTGAACGAGCCCGCGGCCGCTGATCCAGGCCAACGGCAGACCAATAACGCTCAAATCGTAGTCCAGCAGGTATGGGCTGACGAGGACGGTCGCGGCGACGGTGACGGCCCCAAGGGCCAGTGCATCCGGGCGATGGCGCCTCACACATCGAAACAAGAAACCAAGAGCCGTCAGCGCCGTGATTGCCTGCGCGCCGTAGGCGAAGCTCAGCGGCGCGCCGTAAAGCCGCGCAGCGGCGAAAATGGTCGGCATCTTCTCATATAGGGCATTTTGTTCGAGCACGGCGCGGGCAATCGAGGTGGACGTGAGGAAACCTCGCCAGATATCAGTGCCAAAAATCGCGGTCGCGAGCAGGGATAGGCCGATCGAGGTTACACCGGCCGCGCAAATTGGGCGCCATTGCCTCGCCGCGATCAGGGCAAAAGGAAGAGCGACTCCCAGCTGCGGCTTGATGGCCAAGCCCCCGAAAGCGAGACCCGCGAGCATAGGGTGCCCGGGCAACACGAGAAATCCGGTCCCGAGCAGGGCGGTGGTCAGACCGCCATTCTGCCCATTTCCCGCATTGACCCATAGCGCCGGAAAGGTCAGAATCGCGATCCAGCCTATCTGCCCCTCGGACCAACGGCGCAAGCAAGCGATTGCCGCGCCGCTCGTCAGCGACAGCCACGCGAGAAGAGCGCCGCCGTAAGACAGAAGCGCCAACGGCAGGCAAAGGAGCAAGAAGGGAGGAGGATACAAAAAGCCCCAGTAGCCGAAATTCCTGCCGAAGATCTCCGCTTGAGCCGCCCAGCTGGCTGACGCGTCCCAGACCGACGCCGGCGCGCCGGCGAGTGCGAGCTTCGAGGCTGCGTAGAAGCCTATGAAATCGGTTCCGATCGGCCTGCCTGTATGGTCGACCACATCAACGGCAAGGGACAGCCAAAGCGCGCTGACGGCGACGAACGTGCCAAGCAGAACCCTGCTCCAGGCCACGCAGCGGTCGGCCGTCAGCCAATCCGCGTCTCGCACAAGACCTATGAAACGCATGATCCGTAACGACCTAGCCGAGAATCTATCGTGCCTCCACTTTTACGAGAAACCGTTATGCAAAGATAAAATGTAAAAGATTGGATTTGAGATTGCAGTCACTGGCGCGGGAATCCCCACTTGCCATGCGTCGCATGCGGCCAAGTTTGGCGCGCGCACCCTGGTGCGGCCCGGTCGAAGGACAGAAATACGCCTGCCCCAGGAGCCCGTGGCTAGAGCGGGATGAATTTTGTTTGAATCGATAGGATTCAGTACCGCCGGATTTGGTTTCCGGCAGAGACGC
>JBOHJT010000310.1:0-3574 GCA_050728715.1 Methylocella sp. | reverse complement strand
GATCGACGCGGCGCTGAAACGTCTGGACGATGGCACTTATGGCTATTGCGAGGAAACCGGCGAGCCTATCGGCCTGAAGCGGCTCGATGCGCGGCCGATCGCAACCCTTTCGGTGGAGGCGCAGGAACGCCACGAACGGCGCGAACGGACCCACCGGGAGAGCTAACTCAAAGCTATCGAGCTATTTTGGGGCCGCATGATCGCGCCGGCTTCGCCGACGCCGGTTTTTCGCAACAAGCGGGCTGCCGGCTAACCTTTGTTGACGCGCCGCGCCCGCTTGCTTTACCCCGGCGCGCGTCCAAGCAGTCTCGCCATTTCTTCCTCGAGCGTATCGGCGCCGTCTTGCGCCGGACCGGCCGCCGGAACCTCCAGGATCATACGGCTGGCGGCAACAGCCGGAGGCGCTGATCCAGCGGATTGTGTCGCGGGCGCGGGGGAAAATTCAGGCTGCCGTGCCGCGCCAACCGCCGGGGCCGTTGGGATCTCCTCAAGGCCGGGAAGCGTGCTTGGGGCAAGGACGTCGGCGGGGGGTGTCTCGAATGGGCCTGATGGGGCCGGTTTGGCGGCGGTCCCTTGCACCTGGCGCAGTGCCGGGGGCCGCGAAAAAGGAGTGGCGACAGGCGCGCGCGGAAATCCTTTGGCGGGATTGGTTCCAAGCTCGGGTTTTTGCGGCGGACCGGCGCCGCCGTGGAGAGGCTCGCGGTGATTCGATGTTTCTTGGCCAAACAGAGTGACGGGCGGCGGCATGCGCCTTGGCGGCTGAGGATAAACAGGCGGCCTTGGCGTGGGTAAAACGATAGGTGGCGCGGAACCGCGCACGGATTCCTCGATGCGGACAGCGGCCGCCACCCCAGTCTCCCGCTCCAACCCGGCGGCGGGGGGAAACGGCATTTTGCGCTGCGGAGTATTCGGCGGCGGCGCCCCTGCCGGAGAAGGCCAAGAAATTCCCGCCGGCACCGGCGGCGCGTCGCGCAGCTCTTTCGCGCGCAGCTCCTTGTCGCGAATTCTCGCCTCGCGAAGATCGCGCGGCTCGCGGCTCTCGGCGCGGATAATTTCGGATTCGATCACGAGGTCGTTGGGTCCCCCGATCATCAACAGATGTTCGACATTGTCGCGTCGAACAATAACGAGCTGGCGCTGCCGGTCGAGGTCGAAGGCATCGACGGTCCCAAGCCGCGGCAGCCGGGCCCTCCCATTCCGCGGCAGCCGGAGCTTTCGTCCGAAGGTAATCCGGAAAATAACAGAAAACAGAACCGCGGCGGCGAGGAATGCGATCGCCACGGCGGCAATGGTGGAACTCTTGCTCGCGAAAAAACTTTCAATCAAGCCTGGCATCTGGTGGCTCATTCGAAGAAAACAGCGGCGGACGTTTGATTAGTGTAACATGTTCCAAACCGTCATGCTGGTGCGGGCTAGCAAATAGTTAACGAAATTCATCAAAAATCGCTTCGTTGAACCTGCCCGGAGCTACCGTCCCGGCGAGGAAAAATTACCGGGACCTTCCGGGTGGGCAGGATCGGCGCCGAGCCCCATGCGGCCGCGGGTGCCGGAATAACCGTAGCGGAACCGGTCCCATTCCTGGATGGAGCGGCCATGCGCGATCCAGCTTCGAGGCGGATTTGGTGGCAGCGGCCCGTAGTCATAATAAGAAGTTTGTGCGATGGCGCCGCCGGGGACTAACGTCGAGATGGTTGTGATGGCGAGGAACTTGCCGAATGATTGCATTGACTTTTCCCTACCGGGCGGCGAGGCGCGAGACGAGACCGCTCATGCGATTTTGCTTTCGAAACATCAACGCGCAAGAATAGTCGAAGTTCGCCGGCAAGCCCCGGTTATTACACCAAGCTTAAGACGGACTAATTGGCGGCGGAGGCGCGAAACACCGCGTCGAGCGAAGCCGTGGCTTTGTTGCATTTCCAACAACCGATGGGGGAGCCCCGAGGAGGAGGCGGCGAGTTGTCCATGGGTTCAAACATAGTTACGGCGCTTGCACCGGGTGAAACCTTATGAGCGAGCAGCCCGCCGCCGTGGGTCCGCCCGGATACGCAGGCAATCTCGTGTTGATCTTGGCTCTTGCCATGCTTATGGCGGGCGCCCTCGCGGCTTTTTCCCTCTTGCCCAATGACGAGGGCACCAACCTCGTCATCTTGCTGCTCGCCCTCCTCGCGGTTGCCGGTATTTGCGCCTTCTTCGCCTTTGCGGCGGGCCTCCTTCAGATCTCCGGACAAGCGTCGAGGAACGACGTCACCAGAGTCATCTGCGACGGGAATACCGAAGGGCTGATCGTGACCGGCGCCGGCGGCAATATCATTTACGCGAACGACGCATATTTGACCTTGGCGGATGCGCGCGGCCTCGCGGACGTGCGCGCGGTGGAGCGGCTCTTTTCCGGATCCCCGGAGGTTTCCGAGGCCATATACCGGCTCGCCCAGGCCGCGCGCGACGGCGAGCACGCCGCCGAGGAATTGCGCTTGTCCCGGCCGCCCGGCGGCGCTGGCGGGGCCGGCTGGTACAAGATCAAGGTCAGGCCGCTGGCTTTGGCGAGCGCCAGGCGCGCCAGCCTGTGGTCCGTCGCGGATGTAACCCGCGAGCGGGAAAAACAGGAAAAGGTTTTTCAGGAGTTGCGGCATGCCATCGATTTTTTAGACCACGCGCCAGCCGGATTTTTTTCGTGCGGCCGGAACGGCGGCGTTTCTTATATGAACGCGACCCTTGCCAGCTGGCTCGGTTACGACCCGGCGGACGCCGGCACCCGAGGACTGAAGCTGACCGACTTCGTGGCTGGCGGCGGCGCCGTGCTCGCCGCTTCGGCCGCGGGAGGCGCGGGCGAGGTCCGCGCCGAGCAATTCGATATCGACCTGAAATGTCGCGATGGTCAAAGCCTGCCCGTGCGGCTGCTCCACGGCGTCGCGTTCGGCCAGGACGGCACACCCGGGCCGTCGCGCACGCTCGTCCTCGGCCGCGCTACCGGCGAGGAACCGGCGCAGGATTTGCGCGCGGGGGAAATGCGCTTCGCCCGGGTATTCAATGCGACGCCGATGGCAATCGCCATGCTCGACAAGAGCGGACGGATCACCCGTTCGAACGCCGCTTTCGCGCGCCTCATGCCCGAAGCCTTGAAGCAGCCCGACGGGCGCTCGATCTTTGCCGGTATCCTTGAGCGCGACCACGGCGCCGTCGATGCCGCCATTGCCGCGGCCTTCCGGTCGACTCCCGATATCCCGCCGGTCGATGCCGCCTTGGCTGGGGAAGGCGAACGGTCGGCAAGGCTGTTTTTCGCGGCGGCGGACGAGCACCACGGGACCGGCGCGACGATTTACGCGCTCGACACCACTGAACAGCGGGCTTTGCAAAGCAACTTCGCGCAATCCCAGAAAATGCAAGCGATCGGACAGCTTGCCGGCGGAGTGGCGCATGATTTCAATAATGTCTTGACCGCGATCATCGGCTATTGCGACCTGCTTCTCGCCAATCACCGGCCGACCGATCCGTCGTTCCGGGACATAAATCAAATTAAGCAAAACGCCAACCGCGCGGCCTCGCTGGTGCGTCAGCTGCTGGCCTTTTCGCGCCG
>JBOHJT010000309.1:0-3590 GCA_050728715.1 Methylocella sp. | reverse complement strand
TATGGACCAGACGTTCACTTCGATGTCGTTGGTATGCCCGATCCGGTCTTCGGTGACACCGTTTGGTACGTGCTCGGCACTGGCACGTTTGATGGCCAGATGTTCGCGGAGTACGCGCAAGAGCGCAGATGGCACAACGCCGCCGCTGTGATGGAAAAGCCTATCTTACCCGCGGGCAGCAACAAAGGAGACTGACAATGAACATCCTCGAGCTCGCACTTCTCGGTTCTCTCAGGATCGCCTTTTTCGGTGCTCTAAAGGCGGCGCTTTTCGCTTACACCCTTTTCCTCTCCGACACGGCCTTCGCCAGCGTCGCGCCCGAAGGCAATGAACATAAGTTACCAGCGTTGGCGCCGTCGGCGGCCACGCAGGCGTCAATTCCCAGCAATAGGAGATCCAAGTCATGAATCGCTACCGCACTGCAGAGTTCGACGGTCGCAAGGTATTCTACCGTGAAGCAGGCAACCGTCAGGACCCGGCCCTCTTGTTATTGCACGGGTTCCCAACTTCGTCGCACATGTTTCGCGACCTCATTCCGCTCCTTGCGGATCGATATCACATTGTGGCGCCCGACTTGCTGGGCTTCGGCTTCTCGGATGCGCCGGCACGAGCCGAGTTCAAATACACCTTCGACAATCTGACGAAGGTCGTGGACGGTTTCACGCAGGCCGTCGGGCTCAAGCGCTACGCCATCTATGTCTTCGACTACGGCGCGCCGATTGGCTTTCGTTTGGCGCTCGCCCATCCCGACCGGGTCACGGCCATCATTTCGCAGAACGGCAATGCCTACGAGGAAGGCCTGAGCGAATTCTGGAACCCGATCCAGAAATACTGGAAAGAGCCGACGGAAACGAACCGCGCGGCGCTGCGCGACTTCCTCAAGCCGGAGCCGACCAAGTCTCAATACACGCACGGTGTGACCGACGAGACGCTGGTTGCGCCCGAATCTTATACGCTCGACTCGGCGCTCCTGGCACGGCCGGGCAACCACGAGATTCAGCTCGACCTGTTCCTGGACTATGCGAGCAACGTCGCGCTCTACCCGAAATTCCAGGAATACTTCCGCACCAAGCATCCGCCGCTGCTCGCGGTTTGGGGCAAGAACGACCCGACCTTCCTGCCGCCAGGAGCCGAAACTTTCAAGCGCGACAATCCCGACGCTGAAGTGCGCTTCTTCGACACTGGCCATTTCGCGCTTGAAACCCACGCCCACGAGATTGCCGCCGCCATTCGCAAGTTCCTCGGCCGCAACCTGGCGCAACAAACAGCAGCTGAGTAACCCCGGAGCCGTTCTGAGAGTGCCCGACTGCGTAGCAAGAACGAGCTACTGCGCATGGCGTTCACTTTCAGAAATCAGCCAACGCCGACAGGGAGTTGTACGATGCCGACGCCAGTCGAAACAATCCGCAGCTTCTACGCGGCACCGGCTTGCGGAGACGCACCTGCCGCACTCGAACTCATGTCCGATGATATCGACTGGGTTGTGATGGAGGGCTGGCCCTACAAGCCGGAGGGCCGCGGGCCGCAAAAGGTTGCGGAGGCTGTGTTCGTCCCGCTGCAGCAGGAATGGACAGAGTTCAAGCTCGTCCCTTCCGAATATCTAGGCGACGGCGAGACCGTCGTGTCTATCGGCCGCTTCCTCGGCGTTCACGGCTCGACCGGCAAACGGCTGAACGCCGGTTATGCGCACATCTGGGACGTGCGCGACGGCCGGATCGCCCGTTTCCGCCAGTACGCTGACACCCTCGTCGTGGATGAGGCCCGGAAATGAGCGGCGCCGTTGCAATCGTGACCGGCGCGAGCCGAGGCATCGGCCGGGACTCCCTCGCAAGCTTCGGGACCCGCGGTCCGGCTTCGGCCGCGAGACGCGTGGCCCCAAGACGCCACCCAGGCAGTGTGCTTTGGGTGGTGAACCAGAGTGCGCCAAACCCGGCGCCAATCATGAAAAGGAATAATGACCATGAAGACGAAATACGCCATCTCCACCTTTGCCGCCTTGGCCTTTGTCGCCGCCGGACCGCTGTTCGTCGCCGCGGCGTCTGTCCAGGACGCCATGAAGCCGGAAGGCACGAGCCGGGACCACATGAAATCGGAGGGCATGAAGGCGGATACGATGAAGTCCGGCCATATGGAATCCGATGCCATGAAGTCCGGCCATACGGGCGACGCCATGGGCACGCAAAAATAAATCCGTGCGAGTGCAAGTCCGCTCCGGGCCTTGCACCGGAGCGGGTTCGCGGGTGCTGGATGGGCTAAGAGAAGCAGGAACGTGTCATGAGCGAAACTCGAGAAGCAGACTTAGGAGCGCCGTTGCAGCGCCCGCGTCGGCTGGCGGTCTACCGGCACGCGCGCATTACCCGCTTGACCCATTGGATCAATCTACTCTGCATAACCATGCTTTTGATGAGCGGCCTCCAGATTTTTATGGCGCATCCGGCTCTTTACTGGGGCCAATTCGGCGCCGACCCCGGCCAGGCGCTGTTCGAGATCGGGGCGGATGATTCAGGCGGCGGCCCTCCGGAGGGTTTCGCCCGGATCGGCTCATCGACATTCGAGACGACAGGGATCCTCGGCGTTTCCCGCAATGCAAGCGGCGACACTGTAGAGCGCGCCTTCCCGCGGTGGGTAACGCTTCCAAGCTGGCGCGATCTCGCTTTGGGACGCCGGTGGCATTTCTTTTTCGCTTGGGCATTCGCCGCAAACCTCTTGGTTTATTTCGCGGCTGGTCTCGTCAACGGACATCTCCGGCGTGACCTTCTTCCAAGCCGGCAGCAGCTGCGGCCGCGGTCACTTCTTCAGGATATCGCCGATCATCTCCGGTTGAAATTTCCACGCGGCGAGGCGGCGCGCCAGTATAATCCCATTCAGAAACTGACCTATTTGGGCGTGATCGCCGTGCTGTTGCCACTGATGATCCTGACCGGCCTCACCATGTCTCCGGGGATGGATGCAATCCTGCCCTGGCTCGTCGACCTGTTTGGCGGGCGCCAATCCGCGCGGACAATTCATTTCATCGCAGCCAGCCTGATTCTGCTATTTGTTTTCGTGCATGTCGCAATGGTGTTTCTGGCCGGGCCGATCAATGAGCTGCGTTCGATGATCACCGGGCGATTCCTCATTACCGTCGAGGATAAACATGAGTAGCATCCAGCTCCCCCGGCGCCGGTTTCTTGCGCTTGGGGCGGCAAGCCTCGGCGGCACGCTGCTCAGCGGCTGTGACCGGCTCTCCGAGGCCCCGAATTTTAAGGAGTTTCTTGCCTCGGCCGAGTGGCTGACCTATCGCGTCCAGCGCCTCCTTGGCGGGAGGCACGCACTTGCGCGCGAATTTGAGCCCGCCGATATCTCGCCGGTTTTCAAGGTGAATGGCACTACGATGCCTGATAGCGAGGAATATGCGGTCTTGCGAGAAAACAATTTTGCCGAATGGCGGCTGCGCGTCGATGGGCTGGTCGCCAAGCCTCTCGATTTGTCGCTCGCGGATTTGCGCAAGCTGCCGCAACGCACGCAGATCACGCGCCATGACTGCGTCGAGGGATGGAGCGTCATCGGCAAATGGCAGGGCGTGCCACTCGCCGTTGTACTTGCGCGGG
>JBOHJT010000308.1:0-3624 GCA_050728715.1 Methylocella sp. | reverse complement strand
GGATTATGTCGATATTGACGGCTTGAACGCATGGCTCTCCAAGCAACAACACTCCCGCGCCGAGGCGCCGAGGAGATCCCGCCCAAATCATCAACCGGTCCGTTGAAACGAGTAACAAACTCCGGTTTCACGGTTTCGTCGCGCTAAAAAAGTCCGGTGACCTTGCCGCTGTCATCGAGATCGATATTGGTTGCCGCCGGCACCTTGGGCAATCCCGGCATCGTCATGATCTCGCCGCACACCATGACGACGAACTCCGCGCCGGCGGCGAGGCGGACTTCGCGGATATTGATCTCATGGTTGGACGGCGCGCCGCGCAGCTTTGCGTCGGTCGAGAACGAATATTGAGTCTTGGCGATACAGACCGGATAGTGGCCGTAGCCGCTGTCCTGCAACTTTTTGATTTGCCCGCGAATCTTCGAATCGGCGGTTACCTCGCTCGCGCCATAAAGCTTGGTGGCGAGCGCCTTCACCTTGTCCCATAGCGGGGCTTCATCCTCATAAACGAAGCGGAAGTCAAGCGGCACCTTGTCGATCATATCGACGACCACGCCCGCCAGCTCCACGGCGCCCTTGCCGCCTTCCGCCCAATGCCGGCACACCACGATCGGGGCTTCGTGATGCGCCACTTTTTTCTTTAAATGCGCGATCTCGGCGTCTGTGTCGAAGCTGAAATGGTTGATCGCGACGATGCACGGAAGCGCGAAATGGTTGCGGATGTTGTTGACGTGGCGCTCCAGGTTGGCGACGCCTTTGGTCAACGCATCGAGGTTTTCCGTACTGAGCTCCTTGAGATCCGCGCCGCCATGATATTTGAGGGCGCGGATGGTCGCGACGATCACCGCCGCGCGCGGGCGAAGGCCCGATTTGCGGCATTTGATGTCGATGAATTTCTCGGCGCCGAGATCGGCGCCAAAGCCTGCCTCGGTCACCACATAGTCGGAGAGCTTAAGTGCGGTCTTGGTGGCGAGCACGGAATTGCAGCCGTGCGCGATATTGGCGAAAGGCCCGCCATGAATGAAGGCCGGGTTGTTTTCGAGGGTTTGCACGAGGTTCGGCTTGAGCGCGTTTTTTAAAAGCACCGCCATGGCGCCATGCGCGTTCAAATCTGCCGCATGAATGGGCTTTTGGTCTCGCGTATAGCCAACCACGATCCTTCCCAACCGGTGCTTCAAATCCTTGATCGAAGTGGCAAGGCAGAAGATCGCCATGATCTCAGAGGCGACCACGATGTCGAATCCGTCCTCGCGCGGAAATCCGTTCCCAACCCCGCCCAGACCCACGGTGATTTGCCGCAGTGCCCGGTCGTTCATATCGACGACCCGCTTCCATGCAATGCGCCGCACATCGAAATTGAGTTCATTGCCGTGATGGATATGATTGTCGATCATCGCGGCGAGGAGGTTGTTGGCAAGGCCGATCGCAGCAAAGTCGCCGGTAAAATGCAGGTTGATGTCCTCCATCGGCACAACTTGCGCATAACCGCCGCCGGCCGCGCCGCCCTTCATGCCGAAAACCGGCCCGAGCGAGGGCTCGCGCAGACAAATGGAGGCCTTTTTGCCGATCCGGTTCAACGCGTCGCCGAGGCCGACCGTGGTCGTCGTCTTGCCTTCTCCTGCCGGTGTCGGGCTGATCGCGGTGACAAGAATCAGCTTGCCGTCCGGCCGGTCCGCGAGGCTATCGACATAATCCAACGAAATCTTCGCCTTGTACCAGCCATAGGGCTCAAGGTGTTCGTCGCCGATACCGAGCTTTTCTCGCGCCACCTCGCCGATGCGGCGCATGTGGGCTTGTTGCGCAATTTCGATGTCCGCCGGCATGGTCCCTCCACTCGAAGCCGTGCTTAGGCTTCCACCACGTTTCGCGGCTTGCCCGCCGCGAACGCGTCTATGTTATCGATAAGCTGGTCGGCGAGAATCTGCATGGCCTCGCGGCTCGCCCAGGCGACATGCGGGGTGACGATCAAATTCGGCAGCCGCAAATCGAGCAGAATATTTCCTTGCTTCGGCGGCTCGACGGTCAAAACGTCGAATCCCGCGCCGCCTATGATTTTGTTGGTCAGCGCATCGGCCAACGCTTCCTCGTCGACGAGCCCGCCGCGTCCGGTGTTGATAAGAAGGGCGTCATTTTTCATCAGCCGCAATTCACGCGCGCCGATCATGTTTTTGGTCTCGGCCGCCAGCGGCAAATGCAGGGTAATGATATCGCTCTCGCGCAGCAAGGTTTCGAAACCGGTCAGACCCGGTTGCGGAATGATGTCGTAAGCGAGGACCTTCTGGCCAAAGGCCTCGGCGATCCGGCCCACCGACTTGCCGATCGCGCCGTAGCCGACAATACCGAACGTCGAGCCGGTCATGTCGCGGATGGGATGGTCGAAAAAACAGAATTGGTCGCATTCCTGCCAGCGCCCGGCGCGCACGTCGTCGCGGTAAGCCAGGATATTCCGGCGAAGCGCGAAGGCCAGCGCGAAGACATGTTCCGGAACCGTGTTGAAGGCATAATTGCGGATGTTCGATACGACGATGCCGCGCGCCTTGCAGTAGGCTTTGTCCACGACATCCGTGCCGGTGGCGGCGACCGCGATCAATTTAAGGTTGGGAAGCTTTGCAAGCGTCGCTTCGCGCATGGGCACCTTGTTAATGATAGCGATTGTCGCATTTTGGAGGCGATCGAGGATCTCGCTCGCCGAGGTCACTGCATATTCCGCATAGCTGTGCGGAAACTTCGGCGTGCGCAGATTGGCCTCGAGGGTCGAACGGTCGAGAAAGACGATCGAGTGTTGCACGGCAAAATCTTTCTTTGATTTGCTTGGTCGCGGATTTCCCGGGCATGGCCTTTTCGCGCGGCCCTCGCTGGGAGGCGCCCTCGGCTTTTCCCTAGCGCTCGGGTCGACTCCTCCGCGGCAGCGGCGCGGCACGCCGCCGCCAAATGGCTCTGCCGCCCACGGCTGGGCAGGCGACGCGTTGCGCACGCGAGACGTGGCGCAAGGCGTCAGTCGTTGAGGACGCCTTCCGGGTGCAGCTCGGCGAAACGCTCTTGCTCTGTCGGTCTCTTTTCCTTGGCCATGATGGTCGAACGGAAATAGTCTTGGGCGGCGGCGACGCCGCTGCCGAGCTTAATGTCGATCCCGACATCGCGCATCGCCATTTCCACCCCGGAAAGAGCGCCAAGAACCATGAGGTCGTTGAGATCGCCGAGATGGCCGATCCGGAACACCTTGCCCGCGACTTGCGACAGACCGGCGCCGAGCGCCAAATCATAGCGGCGGAAAGCGGCGTCGATCACATCGGCTCCGTTGAAGCCCGCCGGGACGACAACCGCGGTCACCGTATCGGAATACCATTTCGGTTCCTTCGCGCAGGGTTGCAGGCCCCAGCCCTTGACCGCGGCGCGCACGCCGGTCGCCAGAACGTTGTGGCGCTCGAACACCCGTTCGAGCTTCTCCTCGAACAGCATCTTGAGCGATTCGCGCAGGCCGTACAGCATCGGCAGTGACGGCGTGTAGGGA
Source organism: Methylocella sp. (assembly GCA_050728715.1). Lineage (GTDB taxonomy): Bacteria > Pseudomonadota > Alphaproteobacteria > Rhizobiales > Beijerinckiaceae > Methylocapsa. The sequence goes on along the minus strand of JBOHJT010000308.1, from coordinate 116 downwards.
AAATAGCCCGTCGCATTGGCCTTGATCATGTCGCCGAAATCGAAATACACCCGCTTGAGGCCGGCGCTCTTATAGGCCGCGAGGGCGCGCGGGCTCGCGCAGACGATGCCAAGGCC
>JBOHJT010000307.1:0-3631 GCA_050728715.1 Methylocella sp. | reverse complement strand
CGGTCGTCGACTCGCGGCACGCCGTGAGACAACGGAAAATAAGACGAAATCCGCGCCATCTGGCGTTCGCTCAGCAGGAATAGACGAATCATCTCAAGCCTCCTTCAATGGAGACTTTGAATCACGCGAAAGTTAATAGGTCCTGACCCTAGCTGTGAGCTTTCATTAGGTTGTCCACCCGGTCCGGATCGTGGAGACTGGAGTTGCGAAGCTTCAGAGGTCATGAGGAGGACCGGATGAACGTCCACAAGAATGCCCGATTGACGCCGATCGGTCGAGAGCGGATCGTCATGCAGGTGGCGAGCGGGCAGACGCCGCAGGCCGCCGCACGAGCCGCAGGCGTCTGCCCGCGGACGGTGCGAAAATGGGTCGCGCGTTATGCCGCCGAGGGCGTCGCCGGTTTGCAGGACCGGTCGTCGCGGCCGCGCGCACTCCATCGCCCGACCCCACTCCTTGTTGCCGATGAGATCATCGCCCTGCGCCGTCAGCGGTTGCAAGGACAAGCACATCGCCATGCGCGTCGGCGTGTCGCCCGCGACCGTCAGTCGGGTGCCGAAACGCGCCGGTCTGAGCCGCATGAAGGACCTCGAACCGGCCGAGCCTGTGCGCCGTTATGAATATGCCGATCCCGGTGGATTGATCCACATCGACATCAAGAAACTCGGGCGTTTTGACCGCATCGGTCACCGCATCACCGGCGACCGCAAAGGCCAGAGCAGCGGCCGAGGCGTCGGCTGGGAGTTCGTCCATGTTTGCATCGACGATGCTTCGCGCATCGCTTTCACGCAGATCAAGCCAGACGAGAAAGCCGTCAGCGCCACGGCCTTCTTGAAAGCCGCCGTCGCCTATTACTCCGGTCTGGGGGTGAAGGTCGCCCGCGTCATGACCGACAATGGGTCGTGCTACAAATCCTTCGCCTTCGCGCGCGCATGCCGGAGGTTGAAAATCAAACATATCCGCACCAAGCCATACACGCCAAAAACCAACGGCAAGGCCGCTTAAAATCAAACAAGCCCATCAGCCGCCTCGGCCTCACCGGGGACAACCTGTTGAGGCTCCACAGCTAGGCGGCGGTTCCGTCCCGGCATCGATTCCGAAAAGGCACGAATTGGAAATCCTGTCGATTAGTTTTGTTTTTTCGGCGTCGGAAAGGCTGTTGTTTGCGCGCACGGAATTCCGCATGACCGTGAGTGCTTCGATAAGGAACCCACCCGAGCCGCAACAGGCGTCTATCACGTGATCTTGATGTTCTCGCTCGGCGCGGAGTCCTGCAACTTGCGTCATCATCTTGACGACCGACCGTGGCGTGAAAAATTGGCCGAGCTCGCGGCCCCGCATCGTGGCGCTTAGGAATGTCTCGAACAGGCGACCATTTAGGTCTTCGTCGATCCCGAACATATCGAAGTGCTGCAAGCGGCGAACGACATCTTTCACGGTATCCGGTCGCAAGCCTATTTTCTCGCCCTTGGTAAAAAATGCGTTTTTTCTTCCGGGCTTCGATCTCCCGCTCGATATCCTCACGCAGCCTTTCGAAGATCGAATCAATGGGATTAATGACGCCTTCTTGTTCCCTTTCGTTGATCCACCGCTCTGAAAAAATCACAGCGAACGGTGGCAGAAAGGCATTTTCGTTGTTGCCTTTGAAACATTCCGCCGTTGCCGCTTCCTGGCGTAACTTCTTGTCTGCCCACAGCTTGACAAACATCACCTTTACGAACGCCATGAACGCGCCAGATGGGTTGCGAACCTCCGCTTTCCATATCGCTTTGTGGCATTGGGCGAATAACTGGCGCGCCCGTTCGCTTGTGGGCTTCATCAATGCGAACCGACCGCGTTGCTCCGACGCACCTTGCGCGTCGCTCGAAACGATGTTTTTTGGAGAGAGCAGAACCTTCAATCGTTCATACTTCTGATTCCCCCATTCGAAATCTGCAAAATCCATATCAAGGACGGGATCGGCGCTGTCCCACTCGTATAAGAGCGTTCGAAGACCATTCGAGAGGACGAAGTACCGGACGGGATTCCCTTTGCTGAATTTTTGATTGAGCCCCAAGCAATACCCGGAGCATTGCGGAATCCAATCCTCTAATCGTTCGCCGGTGGCCTTGGCGTCCACGATGCAGCGTGGCGCACTCTTTACGATCAGGGCATAGTCCGGCTTATATTTCTGTGTCTTTCTGCCACCGACGGGAACCACCAGCGAGTCGAGGCTTTCCTTAGTCCTGATTTGCGAATCCTTGAAACCGAAGTCTTTCAGTATCCGGGCGACGAAGAACGTCTCGACAGATGCCTCGTTGCCGAGGTCTGCCCGGTCGCAGAAGATGTTTTTAGTCCGGGGGAGGGCATCGAACAATGTCCGACGCGGCGGCCGGGTTGGCTCGCTGCTCATTAGCCGCAAATCCAACGAGATGTTACACAGCAAAGCACAAATTCGTCGGAGAGTGTGCGGCGCGCTTCGCGGCAATTACCTTGGAGAATTCTGGTTGTCACGATTTGCTTTCATTCGGCGTTTCCGTGCGGGAGTGATATCTCGCAAGTTGGAGGTGATTGCGCGCGTTCAGAAAATTCCCCGGCACCATTGACAGATTAGTCCACCCCAATATCCCAACAAACCATATTGTAATTAAGCTTAAAATTCGATATGGACGGTACATTATTATGCCTTGGCAAATGATGCTGACGCCTCCTGCAACCGATAAAATTGAATTACGCCACAAGTACAAATAGAATAAATAGTCAATAGAACAATTTAAATCTTATAGTAAAACATCTTATATATTTCCATACAAAGTACGGCCTATCGTGTACTCCATGAAATACTCATAAGACATATCGCATTTTTCTCTCACTTGCATGTGGCGAAACTGCTTCCCTACAGGCGTAATCCATCACCCGGCCCGCCGCCTGACGAGCACCAGGCGCGCCGTGGGACAGGTTTGGCTCTCCATTGTCGTGATTAAGTATTTACCGGCCGTTAATGAATCGGTCAATTCCGCCTCAAGGAGTTTTCCCTTGGAAAAAATTCCAACCGCGCCTTGATCGATGAATTTTTCCGCGTGGCCGAGGAGCGTTTCGAGCGGCGCCAGCGCGCGGGCACTCACTGCATCGATCTTCTCTTCGATGGAAGGCAGGATTTTTTCCAGTCTGCCGCAGTGGACGATCGCGGGCGCCGATGTTTCGCGAATAACGGTTTGCAGAAAGGCGCATTTGCGCCGGTCCGCCTCGACGAGATGGACCCGAGCCTCGGGATCATCCGCGTATTTGATCGCGGTCACGAGCCCTGGAAATCCGGCACCCGAGCCGAGATCGAGCCAGCGCCTTGCCTTGGGCACCGCCGCCGGAACCTGGAGCGAATCGGCGAAATGCCTGACCCAGAGATCGTCGAGAGTCGACTTTCCGACCAGATTGACCGCGCGCTGCCATTTTTCGAGGAGTTTTGCGTAGATTCTCAAGCGCCGCAGCGTTTCCTCTGGCAGCTCCGCGAGAAGAGGATGCGCGCGCGGGGGCTGCATCGTAAAGCTCAAGATCAAGTGCCGGCGCGGCGAAGCTTTGCGGCCAAAAGGGTCATGGCCGCGGGTGTCATTCCTTCGATTCGTCCGGCCTGCCCCATGGTGCGCGGCCGGATGAGGTC
>JBOHJT010000306.1:0-3640 GCA_050728715.1 Methylocella sp. | reverse complement strand
TCGAGAACCTTGGGCTTGAGATGCTAGGCGTGAAGATTGAGCGGGGAATTATCAACGCCAATGGATTCGGACAAACTAACGTACCGGGGATTTATGCGATCGGCGATGTCGCCGGCCCGCCCATGCTCGCGCATAAGGCCGAGCATGAAGGGGTGATCTGCGTCGAGGCGATCAAGGGTCTCAACCCGTATCCGATTGAGAAGAGGATGATTCCTGGTTGCACCTACTGCAATCCGCAAGTGGCTTCCGCCGGTCTCACCGAGGAAAGAGCGAGAGAGTTGGGTATTGAAGTCAGGATCGGCCGCTTTCCCTTCATCGGCAACGGCAAGGCGATCGCGCTCGGCGAACCCGAGGGACTCGTAAAAACGATTTTTGACGCCAAGACCGGAAAGCTTCTCGGCGCCCATATGGTTGGAGCCGAAGTCACCGAGCTCATCCAGGGTTTTGTCGTCGCCATGAATTGCGAGACGACCGAGGCGGAACTGATCAATTCGGTGTTTCCGCATCCGACCCTGTCGGAGGCGATGCACGAGAGCGTTCTTGATGCCTATGGACGGGTGATCCATTCGTGAACCTCTGCTGCAATATTGGGCTTCGCTCTCCGAGGTCATACGGAACACCGGGCTTGTTATTGGAGGCGCGGTCGGTATTAATCTCGCCTGGAAGCGGGTGGTTGCTTCCAACAAGCAGGCTGACGCACAGCTGCGCCAGGCGGAATTGTCTCGCCGCGATCATGCAGCCGAACTTTTCAATAGGGCTGTTGGCCAGCTGAAGGACGAGAAGCTCGACATTCGGCGTGGTGCCATTTTGACCCTCGGGCAGATCTGTACGGATTTTCGGGATTTGTCGGCTCCTGTCATGCAGCTGGTGAGTACCTATCTTAAACAACAAAAAGTAGACTATGGCGAGACCGACGCACCCGCTGACACCGGAGAGATCATCCGCATCATAGCTCTAATGTCGCAAATCCCTCCGGAGCGGACGCATGAACCGCCTCGAAAATACTGAACCACGGCCGCTTCGGATTGATCTCAGCCGGACCTTTATTCGCCGGACTGATTTGAGTGATGCCAATTTAAAAGGGGCTAACTTAAGCTATGCCGATTGCCAAAACGCGATTTTCCGCCGCGTGAACTTTAAGAGCGCCAACCTTGAAGGAACGAATTTGAAAGGCGCAGATCTTTCGGATGCCCGTAATCTTAAGCGCGAGCTGCTCGACAAGGCCATTATTGACGAGACCACGACGCCGCCTGCCTATCTGCGCTAGTGAAAGGTGAGACATATTCGCATGTCAAACGTCGCCGGCCCGCTTGAGACGAACCGCGCGCCCTTGGCACGTCCGCGCCACCCGGAAAAAGCGCATCGGCCCGATCAGCCAGTAGCTCGCAAGCCCGCCTGGATCAGGGTCAAGGCGCCGGGCTCGGAGCAATGGGCGGCGACGCAAAAAATCGTCAGGGAGCATGGGCTCGTGACCGTTTGCGAGGAGGCGGGCTGCCCCAACATCGGCGAGTGCTGGGAGAAAAAACACGCGACCTTCATGATCATGGGCGACACTTGCACGCGCGCCTGCGGGTTTTGCAATGTCAGGACGGGCTTGCCCAGCGCACTCGACCCTGACGAGCCAGCCCGTGTAGCCGAGGCGGTCAAAAAACTCGGGCTCGCCCATGCCGTCATCACTTCCGTCGATCGCGACGATCTTGACGATGGCGGGGCAAGGCATTTCGCGAAAGTGGTCGGGGCGATCCGCGCGGCGAGCCCAACTACCACGATCGAGGTCTTGACCCCGGACTTTTTGCGCAAACAGGGCGCGCTTGAGACAGTCGTCGCGGCCAAGCCCGATGTGTTCAATCATAACCTCGAGACTGTCGCGTCCAAATATCTCGAGGTCCGGCCTGGCGCGCGCTATTTCCACTCGATAAGGCTTCTGCAGCGCGTCAAGGAAATCGATCCCGGAATCTTCACCAAATCCGGAATGATGCTGGGGCTCGGCGAGGAACGGCATGAAGTGCTGCAACTGATGGACGATTTGCGCACCGCCGACGTCGATTTCCTGACGATGGGCCAATATCTACAGCCGACCAGGAAACATCATCCGGTCGCGCGCTTCGTTCTCCCGGACGAATTCGCCTCTTACGCCGAGGTCGCGCTCGCCAAGGGTTTCCTCTTGGTCTCGGCATCGCCCTTGACCCGATCCTCGCATCACGCTGGCGAGGATTTCGCCAGGCTGCAAGCGAGGCGGATGGCCTTGCGGGAGCACCTCTGAGCGGCTAGAGAAATTCCGGCTCCAACACAAGCGGTTTTTCGCCGCGCAACGCCACTCTTTCCCAAATCCCATGCTGTGAGCGGGCATGCCTTCGTTCCATACTACCCATCGCGTCCGTCATGGCGCCTCCGAAATGTTCGAGCTGGTCGCCGACATTGAGTCCTATCCGCGATTCGTGCCGCTTTGCCGCGCTTTGCGCGTCCGCCGGCGTGAAGAAAACGATGGAAGACTAACGCTCATTGCCGATATGGAGGTCGGCTACAAGGCAATCCGCGAGACCTTCACGAGCCGCGTTACCTGCGAGCGCTCAGTGAACAAAATTCTTGTCGAATATATCGACGGACCGTTCAAGCATCTCGAAAACCGCTGGACATTTCTTGATCGCAATGAAGGCAGAAACTGCCTCGTCGATTTCCGTATCTCCTATGAATTCAAGAGCCGCGCTCTTGGTCTCATCATGGGCGGAATGTTCGAAGTGGCGTTTCGAAAATTCGCCGGAGCTTTCAAAGATCGCGCCGATATTGTCTATGGCAAGGCGCCCTGACGTTAGAGGACAATCGAAAATTCTCCTTGCGCCGGGGCATCAACAGGCCGCTTCGAGGAGCAGCGCGATCGCCACGGCGATCGCGGCCGAACGCACTCCGTCGCGGCCAAGGTCTCCGAAACGCTTTTCGACGCCGACGATCGCACCGCCTCGGCGCGCGAGGCCAAAATGCACGAGGCCGACGGGCTTCCCAGGCGATTCTCCGCCCGGCCCCGCGATTCCGGTGATCGCAACTGCGATGCCTGCCGGAGAATGCGCGAGGGCGCCTGCCGCCATGGCCAGCGCGGCCTCCCCGCTGACCGCGCCGAAGTCTTCCAAAATCCGTGGCGAGACCCCGAGACATTCGATTTTCGCGGCATTGGAGTAGGTGACGAAGCCGCGCTCGAAAACGTCGGATGACCCAGGTACGGCAGTGATCAAGGCCGCCAAGAGGCCCCCGGTACATGACTCGGCGGTTGCCACGGTAAGCCCCCTGGTGCGGCAGGATGCAATGAGGTCCGCCGCGCGGCTCAAGAATGCGTCAGGGAACATGCCGCGTTATTAGAGTGTCTTAAGGAAATTGACCAGGTCCTCCTTCTGTTGATCCGTGAACCCGATTTTGAAGCGCTGGTCAAAGAAGTTCACCACGTCGAGCAGGGTGGCCGCCGAGCCGTTGTGGAAATAGGGCGCGCGGGCGGCCAGCCCCCGTAGTGTGAGCGCTTTGATATTGCCGATGTCGGCACATTGTCCCCAAATCAATGCGCGCCCCGGATCGGTGACCACGAAAGTCTGGCCCGCAAGCGGACCTTTAGTGCATTTGAGGGTGAAGACCGGCAATCCGGAAACGTCGAGGG
>JBOHJT010000305.1:0-3672 GCA_050728715.1 Methylocella sp. | reverse complement strand
GCAAAATTCAAGCCGGATCAATTGGCGAAGCTGCTCGATCAGGAAAAGCAAAAGGAAAAACAAAAGCCGGCCGCCAAGCCCAGGTCCGGCAAGGAGGCCGCCGAGCCGCGACAAAAATTCGACCCTGGGGACATAGCCAAGTTTCTCAACAAGGAGGCGCCGCGAGGAAAACAGGCGAGCGCGCATGAATTGAGCCAACTGGCCTCGCTCGGCTCGCCGACGGCAGGTGCCGCCAAAATGTCGCCATCCCTCTGGGACCAGCTCGACGGGCTGCTGCAAGAGCAATACAAGCGGTGCTGGAACTTTGCCGGGCTTGGCGGGCAGCAAAAATACATTCCCGAGATTCATGTCCAATATACGCTGGACGGTTCGTTGATCGGCCAGCCCGAGCTGCTCAACCCGCCGTCCGACCCCAATTTGCGCGCTCTGGCCGAAAGCGCGATGCGTGCGGTACGGCGCTGCGATCCGCTACGGATACCTTCCCAATACCAGCTCTATTACGACCAATGGAAAGGCCGGATCGTTCGCTTCGATCCGGAGGAAATGTCGTGAAATTTTTCTTCTCCGCGCATTGTTCGCGCGCGCGGCGCATTCTCCAAGCCGTCATCGGAATGTCGGCCGCATTTCTGGCGGCCGCGATCTCGCTTGGCGGCTCGGGCCTCGCGCCGTCGGCCCATGCCCAGCAGGACCGCTATCTCGATGTGCATGGAGCGGGAGAATTCAAACCCATAACGATCGCGGTGACGGCATTTTCCGGCGATGCGGCGGCCAGCGCCCAGTTGACCGCTATAGTCACCAATAATTTCAAGCGTTCCGTGTTTCTCGCGCCCATCGATCCGGCGACCTTCGTTGAGACGATTGCCAATCCGGACCAGGCGCCGCGGTTCGATTCCTGGCGGATGATCAATGCGCAATTCGTGGTGACCGGCCGTACCAGCCGGGCCTCGGACGGGAGGCTGCAAACCGAGTTCCGGCTCTGGGACGTGGCCACCGGCAAGCAGATCGCCGGCAGCCAATATGTCACCGATCCGAACAATGCGCGGCGCGTCGCGCACATCGTCTCGGATGCGATCTTTTCGCGGATTACCGGCGAGCAAGGCTTTTTCGATACGCAGATTGCCTTCGTTGACGAGACTGGCCCGCCGGAGCGCCGCCGCAAGCGGCTGGCGATCATGGATCAGGACGGCGCCAATCTGCGCTACATGACGCGAGGCGACGATCTCGTCGTGACGCCAAGGTTTTCGCCCTCGTCGCAAGATGTGACCTATATGTCATTTGGCGCATCGGACCCGAAAGTCCTTTTGTTGAATATCGAGACCGGCCAGCGCGAGGTCGTCGGCAATTTCCCGGGAATGACCTTTTCGCCGCGTTTTTCACCGGATGGGCAAAAGGTCGTGATGTCGCTTACCCAAGGAGTGGCGTCGAACCTCTACGCCATGGATTTGCGCTCGCGCACGACGACGCGGCTGACCGATTCCAACGCTATCGACACATCGCCGTCCTATTCGCCCGACGGTACCCAAATCGCGTTCGAATCGGACCGCGGCGGCAGCCAGCAGATCTATGTCATGTCGGCGAGCGGGGGCAGTCCGAAACGCATTTCGTTTGGCGAGGGGCGCTATTCGACACCGGTCTGGTCGCCGAAAGGCGACTATATCGCCTTTACCAAGCTAGAGGGCGGTTTATTCGCGATAGGTGTCATGCGTCCCGATGGATCTGGCGAGCGGATCCTCACCGAGGGCTTTCACAACGAGGGGCCGACCTGGGCCCCGAACGGCCTTTACCTGATGTTCTTTCGCGATCCCGGCGGGCAGGGCGGCGCGAAGATTTTTATGACCGACGTGTTTGGACGCGCCGAATTCCCGGTACCGACGCCGAATTATGCTTCGGATCCGTCCTGGAGCCCGCTTCTCAACTAAGCAGGTCAGCTAACCGGTGCTGCGCCGATTGGCCAGCGGGAAGGTTTGCTGATTCCGTCTCGGGACGAAATTCGGAGGCCCGGCTCGAACGGCGCGATCGAATCCATTGCCCCAAGCCGGGCGCGGCGGGTCAACCCCTCACCATCGTCTAGGCCAATGGAGCCATCCACGGCAGCCAAGCGATGCCCGCCGCGCGGGCCGAGCGCATGCCCTGGCTCACGCCCGAATGGAGCCGAAGATGGTTGCACAACTTGCCGACGGCGCCAGGTTCGTTGGCGATCTCGCCAAGGTATTCCACCGCTCCAGCGCGCCCGCTCTCCGCCACCGCGATCGCGATCCGCTCTTTGTGAATATCCAAGCCAGGAACACGGGGCTGAGCAGTTGCCAATGTAGGCCGTCGGGGACTATGTAAGACTGCAAGCCCGCGTCGGGGATGTGGCGAGGTATCACTTAATTGCCAAAAAACCTTCAAAACACACCCATTTCGATATCGTCATCATGTCACTGAATCCGGCACGCTTCATGAAATCGATATTCGCAGAGGTTGAAAATGGTTCCAAGTTCCCCTTCAAACTTCTAGTCTTACAGACGATGTTCTCTTCCGAAAAGCCTTGGTCGAGTTTGAAATCTGAATAGACCTGTGCAGCGTAATCTTGAAATCGGGCGTCCGGCGCCCGAACCTTTTCAAATAAGAAAAATGCGCCGCCCCAATTCAGGGACTTGTATACCTTGTCAAAGATATTCTGCCTGACCTTTGGTGCAATGAATTGCATAACATAGTATGATATAATTATATCTGCGTCGCCCATATCCACTGCAAATGCATCATCACAAATATACGAAATCCTAGGATCATTTTCTGTTTTCTTTTTGGCAAATTCAATCATGTCCGGAACAGGATCGATTCCTGTGATCTGAATATTGCTCCGCGACTTGTGCCATTCTAGAAGCCGACGAGTGAGCGTTCCAGTCGAGCACCCGATTTCAAAAATTTTGCCACCATTATTCAAGAAAAAATCGCTATATTTGCATACAAGTTCATGTCCTTCTTTGTAAAGGGGCACCGACTTGGCTATATGACCTTCAAAGTCATCTGCTATTCCGCTGAAGGTCCACGCTGCATTCTCTGTGATCACGTCTCGATCTCCGCGTTCATCATACGACAGCGTCGGTTTTTTCTCCCTTGTGCATGCCGACGGTTTAATTCAAATCCACCGCCTGACCTTGCGCGCGTAGGCGTCGAACGCCTCGCCGAACTGGCGGCGCATCTTCTCCTCCTCGAACGGAACATGCACCCAATTCAGAGTGGCGAAGATCGCGATTGGAGCAAGGAACATAGGCCAAGCGCCGACCCAAAATGCGATCCCCAACGCAACGATCACCACGCCCAGGTACATCGGGTTACGCGTGAGCCTGAAAGGCCCAGACGTGACAAGCATGCGATTTGCCGTCGAGGCAGGATTGAACTCCGTGCCCTCACGCCGAAAAAGCATAGCCGCTATGGCGGCCAAAGCGATTCCGAGTGCGATAAGCACAACGGCGAGCCAGACGAGCGGCAAACCCGGAACTCTCGGCCATCCTGCCAAGTAACTCGCCCCGGCCATGATCAGCACATAGGCAAGCGCCCAAATTGGCGGCGGCAGTTTTAACATCGGCGCGCTCCACGCGAAACCGGCGGCTCAGAACTGAGCGCCTAAACCCTTCCTCTCGCCAAAACCAGCGTGTCTGGAGATAGCAACAACGCAATCGTGTT
>JBOHJT010000304.1:0-3716 GCA_050728715.1 Methylocella sp. | reverse complement strand
CTCACGGAACACCGATCGGAAGGCCTCCCGATTGCCGCGCCGGAAGAAGGCGATGGTCTTGAAGTCCGGCTTCAGGCTCCAGAGCAGCCAGACCGCCTCGATGTTGCGGTGGCTCTCATCTCCGGCCGGCGGCTCGACCGCACCCGGTTCAAATAGCCGTAGATGGAGAGCTTCAAGAGATCGGCCGGCGCATAACCGGGGCGGCCCGTCGCCTTCGCCTCGACCCGGACGAACCCCGCCGCCGCGAGGTCCGGCTCATCGAGGAAAGCGTCGATGAGCCGCACCGGGATGTCCGCGCCGACGAAATCATCCGCCGCTTCCGGCAACAACAGAAGTCGCGAACGTTCGAATCCAAAAAAGTGTGTCATGCGCGATTCTACCGCGCCAAGCGCGGCAGAGGAACCCGCACGGCCTGGCTTTCCACACGGTCTGCCGGAATTTTGCGCCGCCCCCAAGGCATTCAGCGGTCTCGCGGGTGCAAATGTCCGGAGCACGTAGCGGACGCTGCACCAAGTCAGCGCCTATCGGGAAGACACCCCGAATGTCCGCCGTAGATCCGAATCCGTCATTCAAACTGGGACACTTCCGGCGGCGATGTCCTTAAGCAGCGGAAAATTCGCGTTTTGCCGCGCGATCAGGATGATGGCGGCGGCAAATTCCGCGACGATCGCGAGGCCAACGACAAAGACGAAACGCGGATCCTGACGCACCAGCGTTTCGGCGCAAACGAGGATCGCGACATGGACCGCCGGGATGGCGAGCATGGTCGCGGTTATGGCCGCCGAAGCGCCGCCGCTCGCCGAAGCGAGGCTCAAAACAAGCCCGATCGCGAGCAGCGCATGGACCAGCGCGAGCAAAGGTATGCCGCACCGTTTCGCGGCCTCGCTCATCCATTCGGCGAACCGCCGCGGGTCTTCGCCGCTTGACGGCCGCTCGCGGAAGAATTCGAGGAACGGCAGTTCGAAGACACCTCGCCAATTGCGTTGCGGCAGGCCCCCAGAGCCTTGCATGCCGATCGGCATCGCATATTCGTCAAAATTCGCTGTCCGTATCGAGGAGCCGTCCGCGGGAATTGTCTCAATCGAACCATCGCTCATGATCAATACGACTCCGTTCGCGTTGCGGCGGAATTCCGCTTCGGCGGCGGTGATGATTTGCTCCTCGTTCTTTTCGGCGGAGAATTCACGGATGAACATGCCGGAGACGACATCGGCGGAACGCCAGCGGCGAAAATAGAGCGTCCGCGTGCCATTGTCGAAGGTGTAGAAATGCGCTGGCTCGAGCATCCGGTGATTGAGCGAATTGCGAATGACGTATATCACGTCTTGCATCTGGCCGGCATAAGCCGGCGCGAAAACCGACGAGATCCAATAGCCCGCCCCCGCCGCGGCAACGGCGACGGAAGCGGCCGGAACGCAAATCGCCCAGGCCGAGAGGCGCAAGGAATAAAGGACCGCGATTATGCCGTCGGCCGACATCCGCGCGAATTCGAGAGCGACGGCGACGCCAACCGCCAGCGGCAAAGCGATGTAGAGCACCGTCGGCAGGATGCCGAGAAGTGCCGGCATAAGCAGCCCGCCACGGATCGCGGCCGGCGGAAGATATTGAAAAAGCGTGGTCATGACGACCGGAACGCAAAGTCCCGTCGCGATCAAAAGGGTTGCGGCCGCGATCCGTTTCGAAAGATAGAAAAAGAGGAGGGGGGGCATTGGACGATCCCTATCGCGCCCGCGGATAAATCACGTTTTCACCCGCGCCGCAGCTTGGGCGGCGAATTGGCGCCAGGCCGCATCGAAAGCGCGGCCGCGAGGGAGACTTACCGCGCCAGCCCAATGGGCGAAATAGATTTTATCGCCAAAGACATCGAGCGGTCCACCGGCGTCGAATGTCACCCCATCGGCCTTGTAGAAGCTCTCGCCGGAGGCTCCAGGAAGGCATTCGCGCAAGGGGGTGATCTTCAGACCCATCCGGTGCGCGACGAAATTGGTCAACGGCTGGGCGAACAGCATGCCACGCTGACGCACGGCATGAAAGATCGCTTCGTCCTTGTCGATTACGTCATGGAAGTCCTTCAAGCCGAGGATCTCCTTCGAGGCGACGAAGAACCCGTCGTTGAAGAGCATCGCGCCGCGAAGAAAATCATATTGCTCGCGTTTTTTATTGTAGACGTAGTCCGCCGTCGGCGCGGCCACGATGAAATCGCGCTTGCCAGCCTCGAGGCGGCCGAACATCTCGCGAAAATCGCGAAACAGGATGATATCGACGTCGAGATAGATGACCTCGTCGAGCGGCAGCGCGAGGGCAAGAAATTTCCGCAGCCGCCGGCGATGCCCTGGAAAGGCCGGGTAAAGCCGCTTGGCCAAGGCGTCGAGCTCGGCGCTGTCCGGTTCGACGAAATGGACGCCGTAAATTCCGGCGGCCCGGCGCGTTAGAGCGACATTTCCGTCATAAGGGATGAGATAGAGAGGGGTCGCCGCATTGGTGGCAAGATAGCTTTCGAAAAATGGCAGAAGCCAATTGATCATCTTGTCGTTGGCGATGATCGCCATGCCATGGTTTTTTGACGGGGGAGGGGAATTTTGCATTTTGCGCTTGAATTCAACTTCTATCGAGGCCATCGCCATAATGGCCGGCGACGAGCGGTGTCGCCTTTTGTCTTAAATTCGACGGCGAAGATGGTTTTTCGCGGAAAGCAGCTCAAGCTGTAGGGAAACTCCCGCTTTCCTGTAGCGTGACGAGGGCAATAGGATCAAGCCGTAGCTATGCCTGGCGAATATGGCCGCGAAGGCGGAATGAAAGAACGGGCGCGGGCGCAAGAGCCGCTGGCTCCGCGATCGCCAAGGACCAGGCTCAATGCTTGACGGCGCCGCTGACCCAGCCGTGCCGCTTGTTTTGCCGCTGACCGGCAGAACGGTGGCGATCGTGCATCCGGCGTGGCATTCTTGCGGCAGCCATCAGGTGTTCGTCTCCCAGGCGCGGGCCTATCGCAGCCTCGGCGCGAAAGTCATCAGCGTCGCGATCGCCGACGCGCCGGGCGCAACCGAGTGTTCCAGACAGCACAAATTCTATAGGGCGGCGACGGCCGATCTCGAAGCCGACCTGCGTCTTTTCACGGGCATCCCTTTGCACGGGGTTCTGAACCCTCGATTCCTGCGCGCGGCGTGGCGATGGTTGCATGGGAATTTTGCCGGGATTCTGGTCGAGACGGCCAAGCTCGTTCCGGTCCCGGAAGCGCTCGCTCTTGCGCCACGGGTCGATCTCGTCCACTGCAATCATTTCTTCTGCATGCCGGTGGCGATCCGCCTACGCGAGCGGCACGCTTGTCCGATCGTTCTCGACACCCACGATCTCCAGGCCCGGCAATATGTCCTGCGCAATCATGCGGGCTGGGCCTTGCCGCCGGTGGCGCGCTACGAGGACATGCTCGCGATCGAGCTCGACGCCATGCGGCCGGCCGACCTTTTGATTCATCTCAACGACGAGGAGGCTGCCGCATTCCAAGAGCTCGTTCCAGAGGCGCGGCACGCGTTGCTCTATCCCGCCGTCAACGCCATGCCGGCGGGGCCTGGCGGCGGCGATCTTATCATCGTCGCCAGCGCCAATTCCGCCAATCTCCTCGGCCTCGTCTGGTTTTTAAGAGAGGTCATGCCGCTGGCGCCGGGTGTCCCGGTCCAGATTTTCGGCAATATCGACCGGCAAATTCAATGGGGTGCGCC
>JBOHJT010000303.1:0-3739 GCA_050728715.1 Methylocella sp. | reverse complement strand
GCGGAAGCCCTGGAAAATGCTCTTGTGCGAAGCGGATGACCGCCAGAGCCGATGGAGTATGCAGCGGCGCGAAGGCGGTAACAGCTTCAATTTGCCGTAGGACCAAATCATCAATGAGGCAATGCTGCCGGAGCTTCGGTCCGCCATGCACGATTCGATGCCCGATGGCGGCCGGCGCCGGCATTTTGGAGTCGGCAAGAAGTCTTCCGATGCGGATGATCGCCTCTCGTTGGCTGGGAATGGATACTGTCTCGGAGAGCAACGTATTTGCGCGCGCTTGCGCGTAGAATTTACCTTTTTTCTCGCCGATGGACTCAGCCTCGCCGGAAAGCAGCATTTCGGTCCGTGAAGATCCGGCGCGGTACAATCCGAATTTGAGTGAGGAAGAGCCACTGTTCAGTGCGAGTACAGTCAACGCTGGTTCAGTGTCCGTCATGCGGTATCCCAGCGGAAACAACGCGTTCACAAGTTCCAGCGCCAGTCGCGGACCTCGGGCATGTCGTCGCCATGCTCGCTGATATAGAGCTTATGACGCTCCATGGTTGTCCAGTATCGCGCCGTCGCCGTCTCTACTTGATCGCGGAGCCGCGGAATTCGCCGGATGGCGTCCAGCGCGAGCTGATAGCGGTCGAGATTGTTCAGCACGACCATGTCGAAGGGTGTCGTGGTGGTGCCCTCCTCCTTGTAGCTGCGCACATGTATATTGTCATGATTGTGCCGTCGGTAGGTCAGCTTGTGAATAATCGCGGGATAGCCATGGAAGGCGAAGATCACCGGCTTGTCTGTCGTGAACAGTTCGTCAAAATCCTGATCTTCTAGACCATGGGGATGATCGGACTGAGGCTGCAATACCATCAAATCTATCACGTTGACGACACGGATGCGGATGTCGGGGACATACGCGCGTAAGAGGGTCACGGACGCGAGCGTCTCAAGGGTCGGCACATCGCCGGCACAGGCCATCACCACGTCGGGATCACCGGCATCGTTGCTGGCCCATCGCCAAATACCCGCGCCGACGGTGCAGTGGCGAACGGCCGAATCGATGTCGAGCCACTGCCACTCCGGTTGTTTGCCGGCGATGATCACGTTGATGTAGTTGCGGCTGCGCAAACAGTGATCCGCTACCGACAGGAGGCAGTTTGCATCGGGCGGCAGATAGATGCGCACGACGTCGGATTTCTTATTCGCGACATGATCGATGAAGCCGGGATCCTGGTGGGAAAAGCCATTGTGATCCTGCCGCCAGACATGCGACGTGAGCAGGTAATTCAACGATGCAATCGGCTTGCGCCAGGGGATCGCCCTACTGACCTTTAACCATTTTGCATGCTGGTTGAGCATCGAATCGATGATGTGGATGAAGGCCTCGTAGCAGGAGAACAGGCCATGGCGTCCCGTGAGCAGGTATCCTTCGAGCCAGCCTTGGCACAGATGCTCGCTTAGCACCTCCATGACGCGACCATTGACGCTAAGATTGACGTCGACCTCTTCAACATCAGCCATCCATTCCTTGCCGGAGACTTCGTAAACGGCCTCCAACCTGTTCGATGCGGTCTCGTCCGGGCCAAACAGCCGGAAATTATGTTTGTCGAGATTGAACTTCATCACGTCGCGCAGGAATTTTCCGAGAACCCGCGTCGCTTCCGCCTCGATGCTGCCAGGCTTAAGCACTGCCACGGCGTAATCATGGAAGTGGGGCATCGAGAGAGGCTGCAACAATTCCCCGCCATTGGCGTGCGGATTGGAGCCCATGCGGCGATGGCCCGTCGGCGCGAGCGCAGCGAACTCCTCACGGAACTTACCTCGTTCGTCGAACAATTCGTGCGGCCGGTAGCTCTTCATCCAATCTTCGAGTTGCTGCAAATGTTCGGGGTTTTTGAAATCCGCGATCGGGACTTGATGCGCGCGCCAGGTACCCTCTATCGGCTTGCCGTCGACAAATTTCGGTCCGGTCCAGCCCTTTGGCGTGCGGAAGATGATCATGGGCCAACGCGAACGCTCTAAGCTTTCCGTCTCACCGCGAGACCGCGCGGCGCTCTGAATCTGGCGAATCTGCGCCAGAATCGCATCGAGCGTACCGGCGAGACATTGATGCACGACCGCCGGATCGTCGCCCTCGACGAAATGCGGATCGTAGCCATAGCCGCGCATAAGCTCGGTCAGCTCCTGGCGGCTGATGCGAGCCAGGACCGTCGGATTGGCGATCTTAAAACCGTTGAGATGAAGGATCGGAAGAACCGCGCCATCGCGCGCGGGGTTCAGAAATTTGTTGGAGTGCCAACTTGTGGCCAGCGCGCCGGTTTCCGCCTCGCCATCGCCGATGATGCAAGCGACAATCAGATCCGGATTGTCGAAGGCGGCGCCATAGGCGTGGGTCAACGAATAGCCCAGCTCTCCGCCTTCGTGAATGGAGCCGGGAGTTTCCGGCGATACGTGACTGGGAATTCCGTAAGGCCAGGAGAATTGGCGAAACAGCCGATGCAGTCCGTTCCGGCTGCGCTCAATTGCCGGATAGTGCTCCGTGTACGACCCTTCCAGATAGGTCTGCGCCACTAGGCCTGGGCCACCGTGACCGGGACCAATGACGTACATCATGTTCAGTTCGTTCTCTTTAATCAGCCGGTTAAGATGAACATAGAGAAAATTCAATCCCGGTGTCGTGCCCCAATGCCCGAGCAACCTGGGTTTGATATGTTCGAGCCTCAGCGGGGATTCGAGCAGAGGATTGTCTTGCAGATAGATCTGCCCGACCGAAAGGTAATTTGCCGCGCGCCAATAGGCGTGCATCTTCCGGACGAGGTCAGGTGACAGGGAATTGGGCATCGGGGCTTCCGAGATCGATTGCTGCTCAAGGCGGCGCAGCAATGTCCAGTTTGGGTCATCCTAGCATGAAAGACCACGTCAGCGGTAAGTCAGCCTTTCATCCGACTCGAGAAGACTCTTTGCACCGCCGGTATAGGCCACTATTGACTCGGGCGCGATCATGATTGACTCGGGCGGGATCGTGAGGGCCGTGGCGCGCGGTGTTTCAAGAGACCGAGAGACGAAGCCCGCAACAGCGTATCGGCGAAGCCGGAAGTGATTTTTGCATGTCTCGGCGCCGCGCGCGGCTTTCACCAGTGCGTGCCCTTAACGCCACCCACCGCTCCGCCGGGCCCTAGGGGGTCGTTGGGATCCCCTACATATCCATTTGGGAGAAACTCTGGCGGCACGGGCAGGGGCAGGCCACCTACTGTAAACCCCCTACCCAAGTCCTGAATTTGCCTCGTGAGTTTATTGATCTGGTTTGCAAGATCCGTTAGCTTCTTTAGTTGTTCTTTGAGCTCGCGGCTGGGACATTTGCCGCTCGCCTTCTGATCCGCCACCTCTTTTCTCAGCCGATTATATGTGGTGATCTCCCCGGCCCTTATTACCGCGAGCCTCGCCGCCTCTTCAATGCCTTCCAATCCCAGAAGTTTTGAGGGATCCGGCGCCACAGGGATGTCAGGGATCAATCCCTTCAGGCTTAACGGGTCGATATCACCGACCGGATTCCCTCCCGCATGTGCATAGGTGCTGATCCCGCCTCCTAACCCGGCCGGATCGCTTTCGATGTAGCGCCCCGTGTTCGGGTCGTAGTCGCGGAAATAATTGTAGTGCAGCTTGGCGTTGTGGTCGTAGAATTGCCCCGGAAAGCGGAGATGGTAGCTGAATGTGCCCGAAGGCAGGCCATTGCCGAAAGGATCGTGGTCCCACA
>JBOHJT010000302.1:0-3743 GCA_050728715.1 Methylocella sp. | reverse complement strand
CGCCCGCCGTGCAACGCTGCCCGCCCCGATACCGAACCGCCGTGCCGCCTCGCGGCAACTCACTCCCGCGCCGGCGGCGGCCACGCGCGTGCGAGGACCTTCCGGATAGGGCTTCATCATCCATGCCAACCTCCTCCCAGCCAGCATTTTGAATCACATCAAAGCCCCGGTGGGCATCCCTCACGTTTCTATCAGTGTGAATAACGCTCCATGACGCTATCCTCGACGCGCGTCGCGACGTCTGGAATGCCCTGATGGCCAAATCCGAGATCATCGCCTCAATTGGAATCAGAGATTGGGCACAGGTCAAAACTTAGGGCGGTTGGTATGACTGGCCGATGTCACGATCTCAATTTCTACCACATGGCGCCGCTTTTCCTGCCGCGCGGCGAGGTGTTCGACTCGATGACACCTGAACAGCATTTGTGCGACTAGGATCGCGACTCTGGCATCGACAGGTCGCCGGAGCGACGACGATTCCTCGTGAAACGGTGAATGATCATCTCGCGCTGTATTTGGCGCTTGATCGATTTGTTGGTCGCCAAGGGATCGGACCACCACCAACCGTCTTGCTGCATTGCCTTGCCGGCGGCCACGTAGCGATTCGTGACTGCTTCGAAGTCGGCATCCGTGTAATTCAAACTGAAAATGATGCGGCCCGTCCCAATCCAACTCAGCGCCAATCCCTCGGCACGTAGGTAGTATTGAAACATCCAGTTGTAACGCGACGGCTGCGTGAAAAAGACACTCCAAATCGACGAAACGTTAGCGACCAGCATGGGCAGGCCCTCGGCGCGCAGGCGTTGGTTGAGCCGGTCCGCCCGGTCATTCCACACCGGATCCACATTCCGGTACAACTCACGAATTTCCGGGCGCTCGATCCGCTCCAAGAACTCGTGCATTGCCCCCATGACGTAGGGATGGGAGTTGAAGGTCCCGCGGGCAAAGCAGATATCCACAGGGCGATCGTCCCGGTAGCGTTTCATCAGGTCCCTGCGGCCGCAGACCACCCCGATCGGGAGACCGCCCGCGAGAGTCTTCCCGTAAGTGACAATGTCGGCTCGAACGCCGAAATATTCTTGCGCCCCGCCAAGCGCGAGGCGGAAGCCGGAGAAGACCTCGTCGAAAATCAACACGATCTTGCGCTCCGTGCAGACCGCACGCAGGCGCTTCAGCCAAATGGTATACGCTTCTTTGTCGAAGTGCGCGCTGCGGGCGCCATCGACCAGTGAGGAATCCGAAGGCGGGGCCGCGTTCGGATGCAGCGCCTGCAGCGGATTGACGAGGACGCACGCAATGTCGCGGCGACTGCGCAGCACGCGCAACGTATCGTCGCACATCTCTTTCAAAGTATAGGTTTCATGCGCCGGCACGGGGTTGCCGACGCCGGGTTGCACGTCGCCCCACCACCCGTGATAGGCCCCGCAGAAACGCACCAGATGAGACCGCCGGGTGTGGTAGCGCGCGAGCCGCACCGCCTGCATGACCGCCTCTGTTCCGGACATGTGAAACGACACTTCGTCCTGTTCGGAAATCTCTCTGAGCCGTTTGACGTTGTAGGCGATCGCCGGATGATAGCCGCCAAGGACCGGACCGAGTTCGCGCACGCGTTGACTGCCCCGCTCTATGCACTCCTTGTAGAAATCGCAGCCGAAGACGTTCACGCCGTAGGAGCCCGTCAGATCGTAGAAGCAATTGCCGTCCAGATCGGTGAGGGTCACTCCGGACGACGACAGGACGATCGCGCCGGCGCCGAGGTGTTCGCGGACCAAGCGGCTGAATTGGAACGGGGCCCGATAGGCTTCGGTAAATTGAAGGTCGGAAATGCTGTCCTTGACCTCGGCCGTGAACTGGAGCGTCTTTGCGAATCGTTCATGGTAGAGTTTCGAGAGGCGCATGAATCCGGCGCGGCGGCGCGCGGCGATCTCTTCCGGCGGACTGTCGGAGCGGAAGAAATGCTCTTCATCATAATCGTAGTACGGGATAAGCGACGCAATCCGTCGCGCAAACCCGGCGTACCCGGACAGCGACCGCTGCTTCGCCTTCGCCAACTCCAGCTGCGTCTTCAATTTCGCCAGCGACGCCGCGAGCGCGGCCGCGCCGAGCGCATACAGGTACCAGGATTCCATTGATTCACGCCCGACCGAGTCAAAGTGGCTAACTAACCTTCCTATTCCTTGGGGTTACCGCCTGCTTTCAGCACCGCCAGGAAGGATGTGATGGTGGGTAAGGAGCGGTCGAGGAGAATGCCGGCGAGCGGGCCTTTTTCAAATCCCGCGGCGGTGAGGCGGTCGCAAAGCGCATCGCTCGGCGCATCGAGGCCGGCGTAGGTCAATCGTTCCGTGCCGCTCCGGACGGCGAAAAACCCGGGCTTTTCAGTGGCCGGAATTTGAAACCATTGGGGCACCTTGCCAAAATCGTTCCCGGACATAGAATCGCCTCAAAAATCACCGACAAAAAACGATTGTGATCTTAGCTCAAAGCAGTAGTTTTTGATAACCCCCAAATGGGCTAAGAGGCCACAAAAAAGGCCGGTTTATCTTTCTCGTCAATGCATGCTATCCTCCATTGTCGAGAAAGACAATGCGCGTTTAGGCGGCGCGTCGGCAGCACGCGAGGTGTCCAGTTTGGGGTAGCGCACGATCTGTCCGGCAACTCTCAAGCCCTTTGAGGAGGGTTTGGATGCGTCCCGCGGCCCGGCGGAAACCCTTCAGGGCGACCTTGTAGGGTCATTTATGACATCTTGCTATGGCGTTGTCAACGACAAAAAGGTCATATATGATCTTTTTGTCGTGAGTGACTCTCTCAATGAGCTTGGCCAAATCAGAACAGGAGCTCGCCAACCGCGCGTCCCGCTTTCTCAAGGCGGAATTGAAGCGCGCGAACGTGACCTATGAGGAACTAGCCGAGCGGCTCAAAAGGCATGGTCTCAATGAAACAAGGGATTCGGTGGCTGCCAAGCTGAAGCGCGGTACGTTCGCCGCGACCTTTCTGCTAGCCTGTCTTGCAGCGCTGGAATTGGAAGGCGTTAGAATTGAGGATATTTAAGGGACAGAAATTACTATGTTCGCTTTGCTAATCACGAGCCCGACATATTTGACTTCGCCACCATTCTTTTCGATGGCATGTTCCATTATTTATTGGGTCGATTGTTAAAAGCCGCCATTCGTGAGGTGAAATTTCGGCCTCGCTTTTGCCCGCGATATAAGGCGCCGGTACGCCTTTAGCGGCTAGCTCGCCAGATTCTAGCTTTCGCCCGTTTCCTCGCGCAGGCCGGCCCAATTGCGCGGCTGCCGCCCAAAAGCACGCTCTTCGTTTATTTCGATCTTTGGACCTACGACGGCACTTTGGAGAATATCCATCACGCGCTTTATGTGAAGCGCCGCGAGCAAATCGGGCGGGAAGCCAGCCCCGCCGCTGGCGTCATCGCCTCTCGGAGCGTGAAAAGCGCCGAACCCTTCGGCAACTCTCCGCGCATCAAGGGCATTTGATGCGCTTCGCTCAGGAGGGGAGCCTCGATCGGCCCGCACGGCGGAGCCTGTCCTTGGGTTGGTCGAAGACCGGACCCAAGGGATGCGGGCAACCCTTCGGCAGGCTCGGGAGATCAACCGCAAGAAGCGGCCCATTCGCGTCGATTCTTGGGGCTCCTGCTTCATGCGATCGTGCATCCAGCCGATATTCAAGACCGCCTCTTCGACGAGCTCAGGAGGTGGCGTGCTCGCTCTCTCGACCCTGTCCGGCAT
>JBOHJT010000301.1:0-3762 GCA_050728715.1 Methylocella sp. | reverse complement strand
CCTTTCTTGCCTGATAGGAAGAAGCAGAAGGGGACGACCGCGAAAGACACCACGCCCGCCAAGAGAAAAACATCCGAATAGGCAAGCACCGCAGCTTGGACAAGAAAAGCCTGGTAGGCTTGTCCTACTGCTATATCATGCACCGCGCTCGCCGCGCGCCCCATCGCCGTTAGGGTGTGCTCGGAACGCGCGATCAATTCATTGAAAGGTTGATGGAAAGGGCTCGCCCATCGGGCGAGATAAGATTGATGGACCTGTGTCCGCTCGGTGATCATGGCGGCCGCGACCGAAATTCCAATCGAGCCGCCGACATTGCGGAGCATTACGAAAAGTGCGGTCGCATCGCCGTTGAGTTCGCGCGGTAAGGTCGCGTAGGCGATAGTGCTGATTGGCACGAACAGAAAGGCCAGCGCCGCAGTCTGCGCAGAGCGCATGATGACCAGTGTCTCGAAATCGATGTTGAGCGTGAGCCTGCTCGAGTAGACGAACGCACATCCCATGAAAAAGAAGCCGGCTGCTACGATAAAGCGCGTTTGAACAACGCGCATCAGTGCGGCAATGATCGGAATCAGCAGGATGACGGCGATCGCGCCCGGCGAGAGGACCAACCCTGCCCATATGGCAGTGTAGTCGAGGATCGTTTGCGTGAACAGAGGGATGACCACCGCGCCGGCATAGAGAACAGCGCCAGTGGCCGCCATGCAGACGCTTCCCATCGCGAAATTCCTGTCCTTGAAGACGTCGAGATCCACGATCGGTTTCTTGGCGATCAAGAGCCAGCCGATCGCGCCAAGGATTCCCAGCGCCGCCAGAATGGCCATGATCCGAATGAAGGGCGATCCTAGCCAGTCGGCATCCTCGCCACGGTCCAACATGACCTGCAAGCAACCGAGTCCAAGCGTGATCAGCGACAGGCCTATGTAGTCTACGTGCCGCGATTTTTTTTTGTGCCAAGGTGGATCCTCGACAAGGACCCAAACGAAAAAAACCGCGATCAGTCCCACCGGCAAATTGGCGAAGAAGATCCAGCGCCAATCGTAGGTGTCCGTGAGGTACCCGCCAAGTGTCGGCCCGAGTACGGGCGCGACGACCGTCGCGATCGCGGTAACGCCAAATGCGGTAGCGCGCTTTTCGGGAGGGAATGTATCAAGAATGATCGATTGCTGGTTTGGCTGCAGCCCGCCGCCGAAGAAGCCCTGCATGAGCCGGAAGATGACGAGTTGTGGCAGGCTGCCCGCTATGCCGCAAAGGAGAGAACAAACAGTGAACATAGAAAGGCTAATCAGAAAATAGCGCTTGCGTCCGAACACCGCGCTCAGCCAACCCGAAATCGTCAGCACGATGGCATTGGCGATAAGGTAGGAAGTGAGCACCCAGGTCGCTTCATCATTGCTAGCCGACAAACTGCCCGCGATATGCGGCAAGGCAACGTTGACGATGGTAGAATCGAGAATCTCCATGAAAGCGGCTAGCGTGACGACAACCGCGATCGCAAAAGGATTGTGCTTGGGTTTCCATGGAACCTCGCGGGGTTGGTCAACCGTGCTCATCGCACATCGACCGTCGGAACCGCGGAAATTCCGAGCGGAAGCGGCAAATTGGGATCAAGACCCTTGTCGATGACGATCTTGACGGGCACGCGCTGCACGATCTTGACGAAATTGCCGGTCGCGTTCTCGGGCGGGAAAGCGGTGAATTTCGAACCCGATCCCAGCTGGATGCTGTCGACATGACCCTTGAGGTCGAGGTGCGGATAGGCGTCAAGTTTGATTGTCACGGGCTGGCCGTGACGCATCCTGTCGAGTTGGCTTTCCTTGAAATTCGCCGTGATCCAAACCTCCGGCGCGACAATAGAAAAAATTTGCTGGCCGGTCGTCACGTAATCTCCCACCTCGACGTTGCGCTTGGTGATCCAGCCGTCCTGGGGCGCGGTCACGACCGTCCAGGAGAGGTTTAAAAGCGCCTGATCGAGCTTGGCTTGGGCTTGCTCGACCTGGCCTTTGAGCTGACCAACCTGAGTATCCGCCACCCCAATGTTTTGCGGCACCGGTTCGGCCTCCATCACCTGGGCCTCGGCTAGTTTCACCTGGGCTTGCGCCTGCTGCAAAGCGGCGGTGGCGGCGTCGACCTCCTGTTGCGTCGTTGCCTGTTTTGGCAGGCTGCGCTGGCGTTGATAGTCGGCTTGTGCCTTGGCTTCGGCGGCTTGCGCGGAGGTGAGTTGAGCTTGCGCTTGTTTCAGCCTGGCAGGAAAATTTTTGCGCGCGATCTCGGCCCCGAACATCTGGCCGGCAAGTTGGGTTTTCGCCGCGTCCCGCACGCCTTGCGCGGAATCGCGGTCATTTTCATATTGACGCGGATCGATATGGATGAGCGCCTGCCCCTTATGGACGAATTCATTGTCCGTCACGTCGAGCGAAACGACGAGCCCGGAAACCTGCGGCGCTATGGTTACCGCCCGCCCGTCGGTATAAGCATCGTCGGTCCATTCAAGATTGCGGGTTAGGAGCCAATAATAAACGCCGCCGCCAATCAGCAGTCCGAAAATGAGGACCCCGCCCAAAAATACGCGGCCACGCCGTTCGCGAGGTCGGCTTTTTTCATCTTTCTCCGGGAGCACGGTCCCGCCGGCGTCCACCTGGACACGATCGTTTTCCGGGCTCTCGCCGCCAGGCTTGCCGCGCGCATGTTTAGCGTCGTGTCCTTGTACTTCGTCGTCGAGGAGCGTACCTGTCATGAATTGTAACGCCGTTTGTTCGAGGCTCGTGTAAACTGTCCGGATTAAAGCGTCCCTCAACGAGATAACGCCGGAATGGCTTAGAAATAACCGAACCGATTGGTACGTTTATATGAGCCATGCGGTCGAGTCAAGGAACCTAGGGACCTGTTCCGCCGAAAAAACCGGGCGGCGCGTGCCACGTGGCCATAAGAGGCGCGAAGAAATCGCGGCGATCGCGGAAGGCATATTTTTGGAGCGCGGGTACACAGAGACGACCATGCTGCTCGTCGCTGCCCGAGCGGGCGCGTCGAAGGAGACTCTTTACCGGCATTTTGGCAACAAGGAGGAGTTGTTCGCGGAAATCGTCCGGCGGCGCTCGGCGCAAATAACCGGCGGACAAGATGGCGAGCTGGATGTGAACGGCGCGCCGCGTGAGGTCCTCGGCAGGCTGGGGGTCAATTTGCTGCGACTCATCACCGGTGCTGATTCGCTGTCATTCTGCCGGATCATGGTCGCGGAAGCCGTCCGCGCGCCCGAGCTCGGCCGCATTTTTTACGCGCAAGGTCCGGCCCGCGTTCACCGCGAGCTTGCCCGCTACCTCGGCCGCACCACGCGGGGCGGCGTGTTGCGGTGCCCCGAGCCCGAGCTCGCCGCCAAACTCTTTCTCGGGGCAATTGTCGCCAACTACCAGATTCTGGGGCTCCTCGCGCCCGGCCTTGAGCCTTTCAAGGGGAAGAAAATGCGCGCTCACGTCGAAGAAGTCGTTGAGCTGTTTCTGGCTCGCTATGGCCCGTCGCCGTAGGCTTGCATGGACCTCCGGTATCGGAGTACTGGGTCAGTCTAAGTTTTGACTTGCGGTCCGCTTCCGACGGGAATGAATCAACAGTCTTAAGGATCTGATATGGCTTGCGGTCACGCACGCCATTTCCTACAGAAAGGAGGGATTATACATCCCGTGCACGAGGTTGCTGTTCTCCGGCGGAAGTGGTGAAGCTTTCGCTGGTGATTCGTGAATGACGAATGGAGAGCAGCGATGAGGATGTTTG
>JBOHJT010000300.1:0-3781 GCA_050728715.1 Methylocella sp. | reverse complement strand
CTCGCCGGTGCCGAGCGCGGTCGTTCCGTCATCGCCCGTCCTTGTGTAGATTCTGTTCAAGACAACCATGGCGCCCCACATCAATGCTTAGCCGCTAACCGCAAAATACCCGTGAAAATGACTATAACGGCGAACTAGACGCTCACCCGCCAGCGCATCGGCTTTTGCGACGGGGGGCCTAATCGGAGCATGTTAGCCAGCCCCAGCAAAAGCACGACCGCGCGGCGCCTATGCCGGTTGCCTATAAGATTCCTTGCGGCATGCATCCTGCTTCGATCCTAGAACTCAAAGCGTGCCGGACGGGACTCAATAGCGGCGCAAAAGACGTTCCAGATAGTCCATTTCCTCGCGCGGACGGGCGGGCTCGCCCAGCCTGCGGCGGAGTTCCTCCAGGACGCGCCTTGCCCGCACCGCGCCGGGAAAGCGCGCGGACGGATCGAACCCCCGCAAGCGTTCCGCCGTTCGCCCCAGGGGATCGGTTCCCTCGGCGTCGCCAAGCTGACCTGGCGGGCCTTGACCGTCTTGGCCCTCACCTTGGTCCTCGCCGGCGCCTGAACCCTCGGCCTCGCCGCGCATGCTTTCGGCGAGCTTTTGCGCGCCTTCCCGCAAGGCCTCCACGGCGCGGCCTTGCGCGTCCACCGCGCCATCGGTGCCGCTCGGACCTTGACCGAGCGCGTCTTCGGCGTCGCGCATCGCGTTTTGCGCGCCGTCTAGGCCATTGGCGCTGGACCCGCCCTCGTCCAAACGCTTTTGTAGATTTTCAAGCCGGTCGCGGAGCGCTTTTTGGCGCCTGGCGAGATCGGCATCGTTGGTTTGTCCGGCCTGAGGACTCTCGCTGCTTTTGCCGCCGGCGCCTTGGCCATTTCCTTGTCGGTCAAGGCCGCCTTCAATTGCGTCGCCGTTCTGGCCAAAGAAATCGCCGAGCGTTTGTTGACCCGGCAGGCCCAATTGGCCGCGCTCCTCGCGTTGCCGGTGCCTTTCCGCTTGGCCGCTTTGATAGGTTTCGTCGCGTAAATCCTGCTGGTCCTCGCTCATCTGGCCGAGTTCGTCGAGCGCGCGGCGCATCTCTTGCGTTCGTGGATCGGCCTTACGCGGCCGCGCGACGCGCAGGTTTTCAAGGATGTTTTGCAATTGCTCCAGCATTTTCCGCGCGTTCGCGGCGTCGCCCGAACGCAGCATCTCCTGCATCTGGTCGACCATGGCTTGCAGTTCCTTGGGAGTAATCGCACGGCCCCTGCCTTCGAGCGCGGCAAGATTGCCTTGGCGGTCCTCGTTCTTCTGCTGGGCGGCGAGCTCTTGCAAAAATTTATCCATCGCGGCACGCAGATTGCCGCCGAGCTTGCGGATTTCATCTTCCGGAGCGTTGCGCTGCAAGGCATCGCGCAATTGTTGTTCGGCGGCGCGGAGATTGCGTTCGGCCTCGGAGAGATCGCCGTTCTCGATGCGCAGCGCCATTTGCCAGAGATAATCGGCGACTTCGACGAGATCGCTGTCGCTACGCGCCGCATTGAGCCGGTCGAATGCCACCCGCAATCCAAGATAGACACCTGCGTCAGTATCGAACATTTCCGGCGCGATCATCAAGGCATCGAGCGCGTTCGCTACCCGCGCCTTATCCTCGGGGGCGAGAATGAGATTGCGGCGCTGTTCGGCAAGCGCGCGTGCAAGAGGCTTGACGAAAGGCTTTTGCGGCAGCGTGACTTCGACGGGATCGCTACTGCCTTCATTGCCTCCTTCGTCGCGCGCGGTCAGTGTCATTTCGACACGCGCGCCGGCCCATGGGTGTTCGGAAAGATCGGCCGTTGTCTCGGCCTCACCGCCGAGGTTCGGCGGCGGCGGCAACAAAAGCGGGATACGTGGCGGATCGACGAGAGATCGCGTGGCGGGATGTCCGCCTGGGAGCACCGGCTTGGCGAAATTTGCCTCCGCGCCGGTAACGCCGTAATCGTCGGCGACACTGTATTTCAGCGTCATCGATCCCCGCGCGTTAAACCTCGGCGCCTCGGTTAGCGCAATCGACGGCGGCTGATCCAAGATGGCATGGATATCGAACGCGCCGAGCGGCGCGCCGGAATGGCCAAGGGTTAGCGTCGCGTCGCCGCGCAAAACCAGGCGGGTTTCGTCATTGCCGTCGCGCTTGCCGCCGGACGGCTTGGCGGCGGCGGTCACGCTGGCTTGAGCGTCAGTATTCTTGTCCTTCGCGGCCTCGGCGAGAGCACCTCTCACCTCCATGTCAAGATTGCCGCCCGGCGCATGAATGACGACGATCGAACCGCTCGGGGCTTCGATTTGTTGCGGGTTTTGGTTCCAGCCTAGGTTCAACACGACCGGCGGCTTGCCGGTATAGGCTGGAGGATCGATCCAGGCGTCGATCCTGTAGTCCCCGCGCGGCGATGCGTCGAAGCGCCAATCGAAGGCCGCGGCGACGCGCGCATATTTTTCGGGCCCCGCGACAAAGCCTGTCGCGATGAGGCCAACCAGGACGGCGGCGCGCAAGGCGTAACGGTCGAGATCGACCATGCGCGGCGAGGGCCCGCCGGTGCGCAGCAAAGCCACGGCTTGCTCCGCGCGGCGGCGATGCAGGTTCCACAAGGCCCGCGTCGCCGGATCGCTTGTCCCGTTGCCGAGGCGGTCGTCGATCACCGAGGCTGGATGCGATGCAAGGCCGGACACACGGTCGATCCGGTCGAGTGCCTCCTTGCGCGAGGGCAACCGGAATTTGCCAAGCGGCAGCAGGGCCATGACGAGGCCGACCGCAAGCGTGAGAACGCCGAGGCCGCGCGCCCAATGTGGCGCGCCGAGCCATAGACCGGTCCACGAAACGCAAGCAAAAAAGCCGAGCACCACAAGTGGCGGCAGGATGATGCGCCACGCCCGCTCGAAAAGAAGGATCGCGCGCGCCGTCGCGGCGAGCCGCTCTAGACGCGGATTCGCCGCCCGTTCGCCGCGCGGCGAACGCTCCGAGCGCAATGGTTTCCAGCGTCCCAGTCCCAGCAAAACGGTCTCCAAGGCGCGGCTATCGGGGCCGCGCTTGCGCGGAAGCTAGCACGATCGTAATCAAGCGCCAGGGGCGAGGCTAAAATTGTTCGTGGAAATTCCGCCGCATATTGCCGTCGGCGGCTTCGCGCGGCGCGGCAAGGGACGCTCATCGCATCGGGTGCGGTGGAGTTACCGGACTTGCGTAAGCGCCCGGCGGCAAGAATTGTTTCGAAACTCATAGGGAAGGTTTAACCCTACGTCCAATATTAGCAGCAACGCCCTCGACGTGACATAGGAACTCGCACAGAATTCGCGCGTGCGGCGGATAGATATAAATTTAGTCAGAATGTCTGGTCTACATCAATACTATTACACCCAAACAATATCGAGGGGTAAATTTTATGCATTATGTAAACGCTCGTTTCGCCGTCCTGGCGGCGGCAATGACGGTCTCGTTAGCTCCCCTTGGCCGGGCGGCTTGGGCGTCTGGAGATAAGCCAGCCGCCGCCGGGTCGATGTTTGACAGGAATAGTATTGTATCTCCTTCCGTGGATTCCCCGACCGTAATTAGCGCTACGTTGGTAAGGTACACAAAAACACACTTAGCAAGGGCAGTTGAGTATAATCTTCCTCCGGCATGTACAGAGATAGAGCCGGGCACATGGACGGTAACAGCTGCCCCAACGTACAGCCGTTTTCCGTTCGTGAATTCATTGCCGAATTTGCGAATGACGATGCTTGCCTGACCCGCGTTATGGAAGTTCGCTACGGCCTGCGTCATGTTTGCCGCCACTGCGGCAAA